>CAZJYC010000072.1:0-11985 GCA_964550165.1 uncultured Eubacteriales bacterium | reverse complement strand
GCTAAATCCTCCGATGTCGCTCGTCCCTTCCCGGCTCTCTCAAGATTAAAATCAAATATTATTAGCTAGAAAATTAAGAGAAATTCCCATTTTCATGATATTAAGATTTTGTTGTCCCTGAGCGCGCTTAAAGCGTAGGCGATCTGGCCGATGGAGATGGACTCGTCGTTGGGAGAATAATTTATCGACCTCAAAACTTTAAATCCTTTCTCTTCGAGAGAGGTTGTCGCGCTGTGGAGAAGCCTTCTGTTCAGGAAAACACCTCCGACCGTGACCACAGTCTCAATCCCGTAAACTTGTCTTGCTTTCTCCGCCATGAAGGCTATGACCTGGGCTAAGGTGTTATGAAATTTTGCTGCGATGACAGGGACAGCAATCCTTTTTTCCAAATCTTTGAGAACGGATTTTATGGTCTGAACAAAAGAAATGGAATAAGGAGGAGCGTTCCCTTCCAGAGCGAAGCCGTAGCTTGCTTTTGTCTCTTTCCCGGCCGCAGACTCCAGCCTCATCGGAGCTTCAGCTTCAAACTCCACTTCGAGAGGCGCAAGCCCGACCAGAAAAGAGACTGCATCAAAAAGCCTGCCGCAGCTTGAGGTGAGGGGGCTGTTGATTTTCTGCTCGACCATGGTCATGACGCCTTTGATTTTCCCGGGGCTGACTTTTCCCAGGGCTTTGACTTTGGGAAAGCCGAAGCCATAGGCGTCGATAAGATAAGATAAGGCCATTCGCCAGGGCTGTTTGGAAGCAAGGTCTCCGCCTGGAAGAGGAACGGTCCTGAAATGAGCAAACCTCTGGTAAGAGGAATAATCAGCCAGAAGAAACTCCCCGCCCCAGGCCAATCCGTCGTCTCCGTAACCGTAGCCGTCAAAGGAAATGCCAAGGACCTTTTTTCCGGGAGGGATTCTGTGCTCAAGAAGAGGAGCGAGGACATGGGCGAAATGGTGCTGAACTTGAAGATGGGGAAGGCCTGTCTTTTGGGCATGCCGGGTTGTTTGAAAGTCCGGATGCAAATCCGAGACAACGACCTCGGGCTTGATGTCGAAGAGCTTGGTCAGATGGCGGATTGTTTCTTCGAAATATTTGTAATTCTGGTATTCATCCAGGTCTCCGAGGAACTGGCTGGTGATGACATACCCGTTTTTATAGAGAGAAATCGTATCCTTGAGCTCCCCGCCGAGGGCCAGGATGTAATGATGAGACTCCAGGTCTTTGGGGACCCGCTGCGGATAGGGGACGTAGCCCCGGGCGCGCCTTAAAAAGAGCGGTTGCCTGTCCACCACCTTGAGCACAGAATCGTCGGCCCTCATCTGGATGGGCCGGTTATGGGTCAGGGTGTAATCGCAGAGTCCGGGGATTCCTTCATCCTCATCCTTCATGATCGGCGCATCTTTTTTGTTGGAGCTTGTGGCGACCGCAAGACCGAGGTCTGAGAGAAGAAGGTAATGAAGAGGCGTGTAGGGCAGCATGAATCCCATCTCATCGAGAAAGGGAGCGATTCCTTTAATCTCTTTCTTTTTCTTGAGGAGAACAATCGGACGCCGGGCCGAAAGCAACAGCTTTTTTTCTTCAGGGCTGAGATAGGCATATCTTTCTATCGTCTTCAGGTCGCGGGCCATCAGAGCAAAAGGTTTTGTCTCTCGCCCTTTTATTTTTCTCAGGCGGAGGACCGCTTCAGAATTCAGCGCGTCACAGATGAGATGAAAGCCGCCCAATCCCTTGACAGCCAGAATCTTTCCTTGTTTGATCAGGGAAACCGCTCTAGGGATTCCTCCCTTTACCGCCTTTCCTGTCCTGGCTTTGGCCAAAGATATCTGCGGGCCGCAAACAGGGCAGGCGACGGGTTGAGCATGGTATCTCCTGTCAAGAGGATCGATGTACTCTCTTGCGCAGTCTGCGCAGAGGGCAAAGCTTTCCATGGTGGTTTTTTTCCGGTCATAGGGGAGGGATTTGACGATTGTGTAGCGGGGCCCGCAGTCAGTGCAGTTGATGAACGGATAAAGGAATCTTCTATCTTTAGGGTTCATCATCTCTCGGCGGCAGTTCTCGCAGACAGAGATATCAGGCGAGATGAAGACAAAGCTTTCCTCTTCTTTTGTTTGTTTGATGGCGAAATCTTTGAGGTTTTTGCGAGAAGCAGGCCTGGTTTGAATTTCTTCTATCTGGGAGAACGGAGGTTTTGATTGCTGGAGAGCTTTGAGAAAATTTTTAAAATCTGTTTTTTCCCTGGATTCGAGATGAAGCTCCACGCCGAAGCCGATGTTTTTAACCCAGCCTTTGTATTTGAATCGTTGCGCCAGACGGTAGACAAAAGGCCGGAATCCCACGCCCTGGACAACCCCAGAAACTATGATTCTGACGGCCGAGCCTTTTGTTTGATGAGAAAAAGGGGACAGTCCCCTTTTTCTCTTTTTCTCAGCCATGCTCTTTCGGCCTTTGGCTGTAAAGACATCCGCAGTAATTCTGGCGGTAGAGTCCGTGGCGCTTGCTCAATTCCATGCTCTTCCGGAAGCCGTTTTTCTTTTTGAAATTGGCCTCTAAAAATTTTATCTTATACCTCCTTGCAAACATGCGGCCGATGCGGTTAAGAGTGTCAGCCTTTTTCCATGGGCTCAGGCTCATGACGGTGGCGAACAGCTCAAAGGCCAGCGCAGAGGCTTTTTGGGCCGTTCTCTCCAGCCTCAGCGCGTAGCAGATATCGCATCGCCTCCCTTTTTCAGGCTCATCCTTGAATTTTTTAGTGATATCAAACCATCGTTCATCGTCATAGATTTCCTCATGGAGTTTAACGCCGAGAATCCGAGCGATTTTCTTTGTCTCCTCCAGCCGGAGAATATACTCTTCCCGGGGATGGATGTTCGGGTTGTAAAAATATCCGCAGACCTCATAGTCTTCTTTGAGAAGATCCAGGACGTAAAGGCCATCGGGAGCGCAGCAGACATGAACCAGTATTTTCGGCTTGGCCATGGGACTATTTTAAACTGGAAGGAAGCAGCGAGTAAATGAGATTTTCTTGAAGGCTAGAGATTTTCGATTTGAGTTTCTATCTCTTGAATGCGTTTGGAGGTTCTGTCGATTTGGGAATAGAGAGATTCCAGTCCGTTGTTTTCCACTCTCAGCTTATCGACGATTTTCCCGAGGTTTTCAAATAGAGGCTCTTTTTCCTTCTCAATCTCTTTGAGCTTTTCAAGAATTTTTTCTCTGTTCTTCTGCCATTCCTTGATTTCTTTCAGGAATTTGTGCCTTTCCTCCTGCCTTGCATCTTCTATACCTTTTATTTCTTTCTCGTAAGTTCCTATGGTTTTCCTGACCTCTGCCATCTCTTTTTCTGCCTCGGCCCTTTCGTCCCTGAGGTCTTGAAGCTGTTTTTGCGCTTCGTCTTTTTTCTTTTCGCCGTTTCTTGTCCTCGTTTCAATCTCTGCTTTTTTTGCTGTTTTTTTCTCTTCAGAAAGCGTGCCGTTATCTTCAATTCCTTTGACTTCATTTTCGGCAGTCTTTAAGTTTTTCTCGATGTCCTCGATCTCTTTTTTCTTCTGAAGGATGTTGAGCTTTTTCAATTTCTCGTTTTGGTCGATTTCTGACAGTCTCTCTTTCTGAGGCATCATTTTTTCTTTTTCATCCTTAATCCGGCTTTCATACTTTTGTTCGCTTTCCCTTAACTGGTTATTGAGATTCTCTATCTTTAGATTGGTCTCCTCCAACTCTTTCTCGAGGCCAATCCTGTTTTCTTCAAGTTTGTCGAGCTTTGTCTCCATTTTTTCGCCTTTCTCAACTCTGATGCCCTCTTTCCAGGTCTTTTCTCCCAGGTTTTTGATGAGCTCATCCTTTTTCCGGCATTCCTTTTTGAGCCTGGCCTGGAGCTGAATTTTGATCAGCTTCTTTCTGGCTTTGAAGAAAAAGGAATTCACTTTCTGACGCAGCTCTTTATCTCTCAAGAAAATGAAAGTCACAAGCAAGAGAATGACGCAGAGGAGAAACCAGAAAATCCAGAAGGGCAGCCCATCTCTCGAGCTCGATGGCACTTGAGACGATAAAATCGCTGATAGAAAATCCGTCATCGTTGGATACGTTTTTTGTTATTTTCTGGTTGAGATGACTTCTATTTCAATATATCTGGAAGTCTTTTGTCAACACATTTTTACACAAATTTTTACTCCTATTTTTGTCGCAAAAAGCAGAAAAGATTGGTCAAGAATCGATCAATGATTGCTTTTTTTCAAAAATAAAAAATGTCACACCATTTGGCAGGTCAAATAGTAACGGACCAAATGTCATAACATTGTCCATGTGAGCAACCAAAAGGAAACCTGGCCATCCAACGAAGTTATACATGCGATCAGCTGAAGGAATTCTATGTGCTCCTGGCCGGGGCACTTTTACTGAAGCGTTTGAATGATTGAGAAAATATTTCGTGGTTCGCGAGTGACGAAGCCGGCGCAAGACAGGAGTTAAATTCTGATGGGCAGAAGGGAAAGCGACAACAAGCGGTAAAGAAGGTAAAAAGAAGAGCCGCGCGAAAAAAAGTCTTCCGTCTTATTTTGATAAACTGCTCTGGTTGGAGAGGAGGAAGTCAGGTTTCTTTTCGGCTGAGAATTGGATACGCTGCTGTTTTCTCTGGCTGAGGAAAAGGCGGCATTTTCGCTTGCTTTTTTATGGGCGATGATAAGCTTGAGTCCGCGCTGGATTAAATCGTACAGGCTTCCTCTCTGTCCCGGTCTCCGCCCACCTCCCTCAGAGAAGGGCATGTTAGAGCCGTAATTCTGAATCGACCAGTCAACAAGATAGAGCATGGCAGGAAGGTTTTCGTTGAAGATGGATTGGATGTCCTCTTCTGCGTTGAAAAAGCCTCCCTGGAGGAAGTCTATCGGAGGAAGCTCGACGGTGTAGGAAGGGATGCCGTAGGTGCCAAAAGTCCAGTCCGTCATGTCGCCGTTGGTCAGATAGAGCGAGCTTCCCGCGCGGCCATAATCATAGACATTCCCGTTCACAGACTGGATGAGAGCCGACATGTTCGCGGCGATCTCTTCCAGGAGCGCATCCTTGTCTGTGGGCTCTTCGGTGTATCCCCACGGATAGAGAATGACCTGGGAGTAGTTGTGAAACGAGATCGTGGCCTGAAAGTTTTTCAGAGCAAACAGGTCGCGGATGGCCTGCGTCTCTGGTTCGGAGAAAGGGCCGGTGCCGCGAAAAACCTCAGAGTTGGGATTGGGGCTTGAGCCTTGATCGTCAAATCCCCAGTTGTATCCGTAATTCCTGTTCATGTCCACGCCGTAGGAGCCGTTGCCGTTGTCCCGTCTGTTTTTCCGCCAGTAGCGGTAAAAATAGACCGAATACTCAAGGCCGTCGGGATTTGCCAGGGGAACAATCCATATTTCACTCTGGTCAACCAGGTCTTTGACCTCGGGGCTTGTGCCGTAATTTTCGAGCAGATATTTCGCCAGCAGAAAGGGCACTTCGACCGAAATCCATTCGCGGGCATGATGGCACCCGACAAAGAAGACTTCAGCCTCCTCCTCATCCAGCAGGACGTTGTCGCTGATTTTGATGGCGTAGATGTTTCTTCCCTCAAGGCTTTCTCCGAGGGAGAAGACGCGGGCAAGTTCAGGGTAGACGTCTTGAAGATTCATCAAGTCGCGCTCCAGCTCTCTGTAAGTGTGGTAAAGACCGTTCACCCCGCCCTTAATCGAAAGGTCCCTGGGCACGGAGGATTTAAAATTTTGAGTTTCGAGCTCATAAGGAATGTTTTCTTTCTCCAGCGCAGACAGCTCATCAGGACTGGCCAGGATGTAGACTCTGTTGTCCCATTCCATCAGGAAATCCAGGTTCATCGTCCATAGCTTTTTTACGGCTTCCAGGTTCTTCTCGACACTGACAATCTCCCGGCTTGAATAATCCTGAGCCTGGAGAGAAAAAAAGATAAAACAAAGCGAGAGGATCGTCAAAAAAAAGGGGACAGTCCCCTTTTTCTCCTTTTTAAAAATTTTGTTCAGCACTTTTCCTTCAACCTTACATAGAAAAAGGGGACAGTCCCCTTTTTCTATAATCGAAAGCTCAGCGACATTCCGAATTTTTTGGCTGAGAGCGAGTCGCCGGATCCGCTCTCTTTGCCGAAAAGCATTCCCACATCGAGATTCAATTTGCCCCAGTGCAGGCCTGTGCCCAGTGAAAAATAGAGATAAGAGGAATTCGGCTCCTTCATCGGCTGCGGGTCGTAGCACATGCCTGCTCTCAAGGGAAGGCCGGTTCTTTGCCCGAAAAGCTTGATATTGGCCGTATACTCAACTCCTGCTCCGACCTTGACCACATCCTTGAATTCCCTTTGAATCTCGCCTTCCTGCTCAAAATAGATGATTTCGTATTTTGACCATTGATAGAAGGCGGCCTCAGAAGCCGCCCGGAAATTGGGGGAAAACTCGCAGCTCAGGCCCAGCCCTATGACCAGAGGCTGTTTGTATTCGCTCTGGCTGGAGGCTTCGATTTTTATGTCCGTATCTCCAGCCGGCGAGTAATTTCTCTTTAAGCTGTGACTGTCTGCTTTTTTCACATAGGGCGAGCGGAAAACAGCAGCCAGCCTGATTCTATCGCCAAAATCCAGAAGAAGTCCTCCGTTAAGGTAAAATCCCCGAAATTCATGGGATAGACTATCGGTAATGGTGATGTCGCTGCTTGTCCATTGATCGATGATGTCTTTCTTGTAATCGCCAAAAACATAGTTCACTCCGATGCCAGCCGCAAGGAGTCTCGCGACTTTCCAGGCCAGGGAAAAATTCACATTCTTAAGCTCACCTTCCTGGACAAACTCCAGCGAATAAGATGATGACTGGGCTTTGGCCTCAGGTCGATAGTAGCTTTCAGGAAGGGCTATGCTCAGGGCAAAAGTCCAGTTTTTCACCCTCAACGATATGCCTGCAAAATCCAGGGCAAGGAGGTTGAGGAAAATGTTTTCGCGGCTGTAAAGAACCCCGGTGTTGACGATAGAATACTTAAAAAATGAGGCTGAGGAGACAGAGGAGTTGAGCGTTAGCGTGAAATTGGGCAGCTCGCTCAGAAGAGCCGGGTTGGAAAGTGCTGCGGAGCTGTCCGCTGCCAGAGTGAACTGAATTTCACCCTGCGCGAGGGAAGACGCAGTCGAGAGGCCGAAGGTGTTCCATGTTCTGAAGGGCGCTTCGTCCTCGTACTGGCCCAAAGTCAATTGAGGCCAGGAATTTCTGGGAATGAAGATAATCCCGCAAACAAGAGCAAGGATATATATCCATGACTTTGCAATTTTCATCGTGATTTTCGATTGTACATCTCTCGGTATTCATTTGCAAATCCAAAACAACTTTAATTTCTGAATTCTTCGGTTTTTGATATTTTTTATCCCTGGAGAAAACCTGAAATCGATGAGAAATAGCCGGAGATAAGCAGCACGCCGACCAGAATTAATAAAATTCCACCCACCATGGTGATGACCTTAAAATATCTTCTGATTGCCTTGAAGTACTCGAAAAACTTGTGGAGTATGACCGCTGATAGAAAGAAGGGGAGGCCCAGCCCTAAGGAATAGACGGACAGGAGAAGAATTCCTTTCCAGATATTCTGTGTGGTCGCAGCCATGGTCAGAATCGCTCCCAGGATGGGACCGACGCACGGAGTCCAGCCTGCGCCGAAAGCGATGCCGACCAGAAAAGTCCCTGCATAGCCGAGGGGCTTCTCCTGCAGGTGTATTTTCTTTTCCCGATCCAGAAACTTCAGCCGCAAAAGCCCTGTGAAGTGAACGCCCAGGACGATGACCAGCACCCCGCCGATGATCTCGAACCAGCGGATGTTATCAGCCAGAAAGCGTCCGATAAAAGTGGCTGAAGCGCCCAGAGCGATAAATATCATAGAAAAGCCGAAGATGAACATCAGAGAATTGACGATGACTCTATATCGGACGCGTTTTAAGCTCCTTCCGTAAGAAAGCTCCTCGATGGAAATTCCGGTAATGAAGGCGACGTAGGAAGGAATGAGAGGAAGAATGCAGGGAGAGAGAAAAGAGATGAATCCGGCAGAGATGGCGACCATGATGGAGACATTTTCGCTCCCGGACATCTTTATTTTTCTTCTGCCAGTTTCAGGAAATATTTTTTGAGGGTATCCCTATTCATGTATCCGACATGCTTTTCTCGAATTTTTCCATTCTTATCGATGATGATCGTTGCCGGGATAAACCGTCCTGGCTGATAATCTTTAACAATTTTGCCCGTTCCCATGACTACAGGATAATTGATACTATATTCCTCCGCGAACTGAAGCACTGAATTCCGGCCTGTCGTATCCAGGGAAACGCCGATAATGGCCATTCCTTTATCCTTAAATTCTTTGTAGGCTTCGATAAAGCCAGGGATTTCTTGCCGGCAGGGGCCGCACCATGTTGCCCAGAAATTCAAGAAAATAACCTTGCCCTTGAGATCAGAGAGGGAAACCTGGTTGCCGTAAATATCTTCAAGCGCAAAGTCAGGCGCATCGCGAGAATCTTCGCCTGAAACGGCCGGATTTTCCGGCCTGGCGCAGACGGAAAGCGCGAGCATCAAAGGAAACAAAAACACAGCTATCTTTTTCATCATCCATCTCCTTGCTTACATTTATCCACGAAGAAAAGCAGCCTCTCCCACTTCCTGTCCACTTCCTGCTGCATGAAAGCGATCTCTTTTTCGGTCAGATGGCTGAATCTTCCCTGGAGTTTTAAATACTCGTCGATCGGCTTCTTGTCTTTCAGCCGGATATTCAAGGTGTATTTTTCGCCTCCTTCGATTTCATAGAGAGGGAAGACCGCATTCTGGACAGCCATGCGCGAGAGCTTGACCGTATCTTCGGGACGGCATTTCCAGCCCACAGGGCAGGGCGCATAGATATGGATAAACCGTGTTCCTTTGATTTCTTTGGCCTTTTTCACTTTTTTGACCAGGTCTTCAGGATAGCCGATGCTGGCCGTCGCGATATAAGGAATCCTGTGAGCGGCCATGATGGCTTCCATGTCCTTTTTCGGCCTGTTCTTGAAGTGCTTGACCGGCGTTGTTGTCGTCCAGGCTCCGTAGGGAGTGGCTGAGCTCCGCTGGATTCCCGTGTTCATGTAAGCCTCGTTGTCGTAACAGACATAGATGATATCGTCGTTTCGCTCGGCCACGCCTGATAGGGCCTGAATACCGATATCGAACGTGCCTCCGTCTCCAGCCCAGGCCACGACCGTTGTTTCTGTGTCCCCGACCATTTCCAGTCCAGCCTTGACTCCCGAGGCAGAAACCGCGGCTGTCTCAAAGGCGCAGTGATAGATGGGAACATCGAGCGAGGAGTAGGGGAAAGGCCCGTCGATAACCGACCAGCAGCAGGCAGGAATGCAGAGCGCGGTTTTTTGCCCCAGAGCCTTGAGCACAAAGCGCATGGCCAGCGTCGCCCCGCAGCCCTGGCAGGCTAAATGGCCGGAATTCATAAGCTCTACTTCGGGGAGCGTCAGTTTCATGGTTTTCTCTTTTCTCATCGTCTGACTCCTATCCAGATAATCCTCTCTTCTGGCTTATTTTCCTTGAGCGCCTGCCTGGCGATATCTTTGAACGTCGTGGGAGTGATGTCCCGTCCGCCCAGCCCGGCGATAAAGCCAAAAATGGGCGGGCAGCCGTCCTGGCCGTAAAGAGAGGATTTGACCTCCTGGTAGAAAATGCCGTGATGCCCGTAGGAGATGTTGCGGTCGACAACTGCGATCTTCTCAGCATTTTTGACAATCTCCCTGACCTTCTCGAATGGAAAGGGCCGGAAGGCTTTTATCCTTAAATTTCCGGCTTTGATTCCTTCCTTGCGCAGCTCATCGACACCCACCCGCGCCGTCGACCCCATCGTTCCTGAAGTGATGAGAATAATTTCTGCGTCATCGCAGCGATAATCGTCGATCAATCCTAAATAGCGCCCGAACATCTTTTCATACTCTTTCCCGGTTTCCTCGATCAGGGCTGGAGCTTTTTCCATCTCTTTTTGAAGCTTGTATCGCAGCTCAAAATAATGGTCGGGGGAGGTGAGCCCGCCAAAGGCATGCGGTTCGTCCGGTGTGAGCCTTATCGGCGGTTTGAAAGGCGGAAGGTATTCATCCACTTTTTCCTGCTCGGGGATATCCACGACTTCATAGGTGTGCGAAAGCGTGAAAGCATCGAGTATGACCATGCTGGGGATGAGAAGCTTTTCTGAGACCTTGAAGGCCTGGATGACCGTATCCAGGACTTCCTGGTTGCTCGAGCAATAGAACTGCATCCAGCCCGTGTCTCTCTGGGAGAGGCTGTCGTTCTGGTCTGACCAGATGCTCCAGCCAGGAGCCATGGAGCGGTTGATGTTGCCCATGACCACAGGCATTCTCCCGCCCGAAGCCCAGTGAAGAAGCTCATGCATCAGGGTCAGTCCCTGGGCAGAAGTTGCGGTGAATGTCCTTGAGCCGGCCAGAGAAGCTCCGAGGCAGGCAGCCATGGCCGAATGCTCGGATTCGACCTTGATGAACATGGCATCCAGAGATTTGTCCGCGCACATCTCGGAGAGGAGCTCCACCACCTGGGTCTGGGGAGTGATGGGGTAGGCAGAGATCACCTGGACACGGGAGAGCAGGGCACCAAAAGAGAGAGCATGGTTTCCCATGATGACTTTTCTCATTTCTCCTCCTCGACCATGGTTATGGCCTCTGATGGGCATTCCTCGGCGCAGATGCCACAGCCCTTGCAGTATTCATAGTCGATAACCGGGAATTCGTTCTCGATATAGATGGCAACGTCCGGGCAGAATTTCCAGCAGATGCCGCATTGAATGCATTTTTTGCAATCGATGACAGGCCTGATGTTCCGCCAGGCTCCTGTCTTGTTGAAGAGCATCGAGCCCACGGACATCGGCATCAGGGGAAAATCCTTTTCGGATTCAAGAATGACTTTTTTTGTTTCTTTCTTTTTTTTCATGATGAGTCCTTAGAAAAAGGGGACAGTCCCCTTTTTCTCTTTCTAACGAATGATATGAGAAAAAACAAATCAATTAAATTATACCATATTTATAGGGATTATAGAAAAGGGGACAGTCCCCTTTTTCTGCACTCATTGAACTTGAGTCTTTTCATAGGCTTCTTTGGCTGCTGCCATGTTTTCCTCAGGCTTGACAGGCACTCCTTCCCGGACAGCTTCCAGAACGGATTCGATCTTGGCCAGCTTCAAAATCTTGACCACCGCTCCGACAATGGCCGTGTTGACGATGGGCGAAGCGAGTGTGCCCAGCTTGTGCTTGACAGCGATTTCCGTGGCATTGATGGTGGCCACCTTGTATTTCTTGGGAAAATCCAGCTCCTCAGGCTTTTTGTCCGTGTTGATGATGATCGTGCCTCCGTCTTTAAGCCCTTCAGTGATGTCGATGACATCGATCAAGGTCGGATCGACGACGACCACATGGTCGGGCTTGTAGATCCTGCTTTTATCGTAGATGGGCTTATTGTCGATGCGGATGAAGGCATAAACCGGGGCGCCGCGCCTTTCAACGCCAAATTCCGGGTAAGCCTGGACATAGTTCCCTTCTTTGGAGATAGCGTCAGCCAGAATCTTGGAAGCGACAACGGTTCCCTGTCCGCCTCTTCCGTGGAATCGGATCTCGGTCATGTCTTTCTCCTTGTTTGGTGCCTTGAACGAAGTCTTTTTAGATTACCCCAAAGCCAATCAAGAATATCAATTTCTGGACATTTAATACAAGCGCATCAATAAAATTGTCATCGCGAGGGTAGCGAAGCAATCCCATAAATTTAAAGAGATTGCCACGGCGTTCCGTGTCTCGCAGCGACTTCGTCGGATGACCACGCTCCCTTCGTTCGCTCGCCATGACATTGTAATAAAACTTAATGCGTTTCTATTAGCGTGCATGGACCGCGAATGCAGTCTATCCGAATTTTATAGCTCGAAGCTCATCACCCGGTGGGCATGGCACTCGATGTTGACCGCAGCCGGCATCGAGGCGATA
>CAZJYC010000071.1:0-12690 GCA_964550165.1 uncultured Eubacteriales bacterium | reverse complement strand
TTCGCTATTTCAGAGGGCTGGAGGATGTGGAGGAAGTTTCAGACTTTGACCAGGAACAGAAAGAGAAGATGGTCATCGAATCCCTCGGCTTTGACCCTGAAGGCGACTCCCTTTCCCTTTTCGAAGGGAAAAGGCCCCCTCTCCGGATAAAAGATTTAAAGGATTACGCCGGCCGGGAGGTGGAGCTTGTGGTCAGGGTGGTGGATGCCCGCCAGAAAGGAACGAGCGGCGGCCAGAAGTCCTTCTTCCTTTTCGAGGATGAGACCGGCCTCCTGGAGGGAGTGGGCGAGGTGGAATGCCTCACCTTCGGCTCTCCGCCTGCCTGCTACCTGAGAGGAGAGGTCCGCTGCGACGGCGACGGCAGGCCGAAGATCTTCAACTGCTCCTTCCTCAATCCTTCCTTTTGAACTCCCAAAAAATCTTATGGGTTGTTGAAGTCTGTGCATTGTTGTGAAAAGTGGAAATGGTGCTTAAAATAAGAAGGTAAGCAAGGCTATTGCCTAAAATATCCAAGAATCTTGAACAGGAAACACAAATTTTCGTTATTTGACACTTTTTCGGTTAAAGATTATCCTGTTTTTCGAGTAATTCAAAAGCACTGGATAAGACATGAAATGCCCTGCATGTAAGGCCGAAAACCTCCCTGGCACTCGTTTTTGCGGAAGCTGTGGAGCGCCTTTTCAGCCTGAAGAGGAAAAGCCGCTTTCTCCGACTAAAACACTCCAATTTCCCGCCGAAGAGCTAAACAGGGGAACCGTGTTCGCCGGCAGGTTCGAGGTTATCGAGAAACTGGGGAAAGGGGGGATGGCCACTGTCTACCGGGTTGTGGACAAAAGAGTCGAAGAAGAGGTGGCCCTAAAGCTTCTCAATCCTGAGATCGCAGCCGATGAAAAGACCATCGCTCGTTTTCGGAATGAATTGAAGTTTGCGCGCAAGATAGCACACAAAAATGTCTGCCGGATGTACGACCTTAACGAGGAAGAAGGAACTCAGTACATTACTATGGAATATGTGCCGGGTGAGGACTTGAAGAGCACGATCATCAGGGTTGGCCAGCTAAGCACAGGAAAAGCGATTTTCATTGCCAAGCAGGTTTGCGAGGGCTTGGCTGAGGCCCACCGGCTGGGTGTTGTCCATCGGGATCTGAAGCCTCAAAACATCATGGTCGACCGGGAAGGGAATACGCGCATCATGGATTTTGGGATCGCCCGCTCCGCAAAAGCGAGAGGAATAACGGATGTGGGAATGATCATCGGGACGCCCGAATACATGTCTCCTGAGCAGGTGGATGGGAAGGAGGCAGACCGGCGCTCGGATATTTATTCATTGGGAGTCATCCTCTATGAGATGGTCACCGGTCATATTCCTTTTGAAGGCGATACGCCTCTCAGCGTGGCTTTGAAGCAAAAGACTGAGGAACCTCAGGAGCCGGTAGAGCTCAACGCTCATATTCCCGGAGAATTGAACAGGCTGATTTTAAAATGTATGGAGAAGAATAAAGAAAAAAGATATCAGACTGCGGAAGAGCTTCTCTCTGAGTTAGCCAAGGTCGAGAAAAGAATCCCGACCACAGAGAGGGTTGTTCCTCGAAGAAGGCCGCTCACCTCAAAAGAAATAACCGTGAAATTTTCTTTAAGGAAGCTTTTCGTCCCTGTGGCAGCTTTGATTGTGTTGATAATTGCCGCTCTGGCTCTTTGGAAATTATTCAGCCGAAAGGAGGTTGCCCTGTTCCCGCCAGGCAAGCCTTCACTGGCTGTGATGTATTTTGAGAACAACACAGGAGACCCAAGCTTAGACCACTGGCGCAAAGGCCTTTCCGATTTGCTGATCTCAGACTTATCGCAATCCAAATATATCTCGGTTTTGAGTGGAGAGGAGCTTTTCAGAATCCTTGACGACCTTAACCTCCTCGATGCGAGAAGCTATTCCTCAAGAGACGTGAGAGAAGTCTCTTCCCGGGCTGGAGTCAGGTATGTCCTTGTCGGGAAATTGCACATGGCCGGGGATATGATAAGGCTCAATACCATGCTCCAGGATGCCGGCACAGGAAATCTCATCGGTTCTGAAAGAGTGGAAGGTGTTGGAGAGGAAAGCTTCTTCTCCATGGTCGATGAGCTGACAAAAAGAATAAAGGCGAATTTTGAGCTTTCTGAAAGAGAGATCGCCGATGATATCGATAGAGAAGCTGGGACAATCACGACCGGCTCTCCTGAAGCTTATCGCTATTACAGCGAGGGAGTCCGTTTTCAAAACAGGGGAGAATATCTCAAGAGCATCCCTCTGATGGAGATGGCGGCCGCTGTTGACCCAGAATTTGCCATGGCTTACAGGTCCCTGGCTCAAGCTTATATGAGTCTGGGTTATGGAGCTGAAGCCCGGAAGAATCTGGAGAAAGCTTTTGCCCTGAAAGACAGAGTCTCAGAGCGGGAGCGATATTACATCGAAGGAGATTTTTACAGCCAGGCAGAAAAGACGTTAGAGCAATCCATCCGAGCTTATAATAAGTTGCTCGATCTCTATCCTGATGATTTGATCGGGAATAATGCCCTGGGACTCATTTACCTGAGATTGGAGCAATGGGATAAGGCCAGAGAGCATTTTGAAGCCTGCCTCCGGAACAAAATTGAATCTGTTTTTCCTTACTGGAATCTAGCAGTCGCCTACGGCGCTAACGGAAAGTATGCAAAGGCTAAGGAAATTCTGGAATCTTATCTGAATAATTTTCCGGATCATGCGCTCGTTCATTTCTATCTGGCCACCAATTTCATTTTCGAGAATCGGCTTGATTTGGCTTCGCAGGAAGAACAAAAAGCCTTTTCCCTCGATCCGACTCATTCCCTCAATTTCTTAATGAGAGGAGACCTTTTCATGTTTAAAGGAGGTTTTTCTGGCGCGGAGAAAGAATATCAAAAAGCGCTCCAGACCGAAGAGCCCGCAGTCCACAACGAAGGGCAAAGGCGGTTGGCCGCTTTGTCACTCCTTCAGGGAAAATTCGAGAAAGCAGAAGACCATGCCGGACAAGGAATTGAGCTGGCTGAAATGCTTGGAGAGACAGAATGGGAATCCTGGTTTCATCTGTATTCTGCCTATCTCCTTTTCAAATCCAAAAGGTTTAAAGACGCCCTTGCCGAGTGTGAAAAAGTTTTAAACAGTGCTCTGGAGGGAGAAAATCTGTATTGGCAGAGACGGGCCCTGCATTTGCAAGGGCTTATTTTTCTCGGAATGAAATCTGCCGAGCAGGCGCAAAAAATCGCGGTGGAGCTCGAAGAGCTGGCGAAAAAAGGAATGAACGAGAAAGAAATGAGATATCATGACCATCTGATGGGAATGATAGAACTTCAGAGAGGTGATGTGACCAAAGCTGTTGAATACTTACAAAAAGCTGTATCGCTGATGCCGTCCCAGTGTTCATTGCAGGACGATCATGCTCTGTTGATCTATCCTCTGGCCACTGCTTATTTCCAAAAGAAGGACTTGGAGGGCGCTCAGAAAGAATATGAAAGGATCATATCTCTGACCACGGGCCGGATGTACTACGGCGACATTTATGCTTTGAGCTTCTATGAGCTTGGAAGGATATACCAGGAGAAAGGTATGAAGGAGAAAGCCGCAGAGCATTACAGGGAATTTCTTGAAATCTGGAAAGAAGCCGATCCAGGCCGTGAAGAAATAAAAGACGCCAACAACCGATTGTCAGCAATCCAATGAACACACTCCCTTTGGCCATTCACCAGGATGAGGTGATAAAATTCGTGGCGGCCATAGGTTGAGAAAATTAATGAATCGGGCAAAACTAATTCAAGAAATACGATAAATACAATAATTATAGTGTCATTATGAGGATGAGCCAAAGCCGAGAGCGGAGCGTGGCGGAAACAGACGTGGCGATCTCATGCGTGTCATTGCGAGCGTAGCGAAGCAATCTCATAATCTAAAGAGATTGCCACGGTGCTCTTCGCCTCGCAATGACTTCGTCGGATGGCAACGCCCCCGTCGATCGCTCGCGGTGACTCTGTCGGATTGCCGCACTCACTTCGGTCTCTCGTAATGACATGGATTTCAATCTTCTATTTTTTTTCCGAGAGTTGAGTGAAATTTAAAGTATATTCGCCAATGTTCTTCTCTTTTGCTTGCTTCTCAGAAAGTTCATCGACTTTAAATTCATTGTTTTTCCATTCTAAAGTATAAAATTTTCCAGAATTGGTCATTCCGCTTCCTAAATCCCAAGAGCCATCTTTATTATTTAAAATTAAGTAGTCAATATTTCTATAAACATTATAAACAACAGCCGCTTTATCACCAAACTTGTTATTTTTTATAATCCAGTCCATAATTTCTGTTCTTTCATTCAATATTTCTTTCGCAATCTCTCTATCAGGGCTTATGAATGTTATCATAGATGCATCCGGGCCATGTTGTGTTCCATAATCACTTCCCGTGCCTGTCATTTTAAAAATAAAAATGTCACCTTTTTGGATTTTTATTCCTTTAGGTTTTAAAAAACCAAAATAGGATGTATATCTATCTGAGGATACTTTCAACTTTTCTTTAGCTAACAAAATATCACCTTTGCCGCGTTTTATTAAGAAACTTAATTCAAATTGAGTTTCTCCTGCACTCGCTAACATGAGGAAATAGGAAATAACATTGCACATTTCTTCATTTTTAAGTTTATGAGAGTATTCTTGGGTTTGTGAGCCGCCATATAAGTAATAAGTCCTTGTAAAATAATTTCCGATAGACGCGAGTAAATCGTTATCAGCCCCAAGATAAAATGAAACAGAAATTGGATATTTTTCTGATATTAATTTTCTGGCTTCTATCACTGGCACAAGAGCATCTGCGTCTGTTTTGATTTTCGCCAGCATTTCCTTTGCCCGACCATATTTTTTGAAGAGCCTCTTGCTCTGGGTGTTAATTTCATCCTGGGCGGCTGTCAAATCATCATTTAGCTTCTTGAACTCATCTTTGGCATAGATATCTGCTTCGGCTTTAGGTACAGCTTCTAAAGAGGCTTTTGCCTGGTCCAGTTCCTGTGTGGGCTGCTTAGCACAGGCAGCAAAAAGCATTGCGAGCAGTGCCACTAACATAAAAACCCGAATGTAATTTTTCATGTTAATCTCCTTTTTTTAACATTTATTTGATAATTTGTTTTCTACTGCGCAGACTGAACGAGCGTTCATGCATAAATTTTGCCTCAATTAATCTTTCGAGAGGATAAATCGAATCGCGAACAGATGTCAAGTTAAGTTCAAAACAGGTGTGAGCGGGCCGCAGCCCGCAAAAGCTCCAGAAATCTGGCAAACATCTCCCTCAGGACAAGGAGAAGATCATAAAAAATATTTGCCGCCTGTCCCGGCGGTCATTAAAAGCTCTTGAAAAGCGACCCGAGTCTGGGAAGTTAGAAATTTGTTTTCAACGGTGGTGGCCGAGAGAGCATCTTTTTCTCGTTTTCCTATCTAACCATCGTCAAAAGTATAAATTGCGAATCAAAAAGATGTTAAGGATTTAGAGGCCGTTCAAAGAGGATATGAAAGGATCATATCTCTGACGACAGGCCGGATGTATTAATGATTTTTGTTCGAAGCGAAAATTTAGCTTAGCGGCTTGATAGGATCGATATTTTTATCTTTTCCTTTCGAGCTCTATGGGAGCCGAATTCCCGTCCTCTGTCTCCCAGCGGCCGCTCATCTTGTCCCCTTCCACTTTTAATGTGGCATTCACTCTGAGGTATTCATCCCCGGTGAAGACGAGGAAATTGAAGGTGAGGGTGTTATCTTTGAACTCCACATCCTCCAATTCCGAATTCTGTGCCAGCCCCATGGAATCAGATAGCGTTCCCTTGTATTGTCCTTCTTCCTTTTCAAGGACCAGCGTAATCCTATCCGGCTCAATGGCGTCAGGGACTTCGGTCGTTCCGACCCATGTTCCGCTGAGGTCGGCCTGTTGGGAGTGAGAAATCCCGGAAACAAGCGCCAGGAGAAAGAAAATTAAAGTTGCTTTTGCGGTTTTTGCCCTCATGTATTTCTCCTTCTTCAAACTTTTACAGACGTTTTCCTCTAGAAATTTTCCTGAAGAATTCATAGAGTAATACGAGTATTCCGGCATAATAGTTTCATCTGTTCAGATCTTTTTTCCTTTTCTGTTTCAGGAACTATGGCCCGGTTTTTATTATCTTTTTTATGGGAATCCGATAGGAGAAAATCAGCTGGACGAAAGATTCGAAGCCAAACGGACTAAAGTTTACTAAAATTATATTATTTCTATATAAAATTTCTTGAATTTAAGATTTTAAAGTGAAATAATAAAAAGCTATTTTAAGCTATCAATAAACATGGGGGAATGATATGAGCGAGTTTCGAATCCAGAACAGAGATGATATTTCGGTGGTGCTTTGTGGCGAAGCCGGCCAGGGCATCCAGACCGTTGAGCAGGTTCTTACCCGCTGTCTGAAGCTTTCCGGGTTTCATGTTTTTGCCACAAAAGAGTATATGTCCCGAATCCGGGGAGGAAGCAATTCGACCGAAATTCGCATTTCCTCAAGAAGAGTTTCGGCCTCTGTGGACAGGATGGACATTCTGATTCCTTTTCACAAGGGTGCTCTCGAACATGTGAAAAAGAGAATTTCACCTCAAACACTCATCCTCGGAGATCGAGAATTCCTCTTTGAGGGATCTCCAGCCTCAAAAGACATGATCGACATTCCCTTCTCCCAAATGGCCGCTGATACAGGAGGAAGAATCTACGTCAACATCATCGCTGCGGGAGTCATCCTGGGAATATTCAGGGTCGATACAGAGATCCTGGCACCGTTCATCAGAGACTTCTTTTCCAGGAAAGAGGCAAACATCATCCAGAAAAACATCGGAGCTCTGAAGAAGGGTTATGAGATTGGAAGTCAACTCGTTGATTCAGGGAAAATCCGGATTACCATCCCCAAAAAGCAGAAAATTGAGGAAGAAATTCTTCTTAATGGCGCTGAAGCAGTTGGATTGGGCGCCTTGGCTGGGGGCTGCAATTTCCTTTCTTCCTACCCCATGTCTCCTTCGACCGGAGTCATGGTCTTCCTTTCTCAACACATGGAGGGCTTCGGGATTCTGGTTGAACAGGCAGAAGATGAAATCAGCGCCATGAACATGGCGCTCGGTGCTTCCTATGCTGGAGCCAGAGCTATGGTCACCACTTCAGGAGGAGGTTTTGCCCTGATGATAGAAGGGCTAAGCCTGTCCGGCATGATAGAAACACCTGTTGTCATCCATCTCGGACAGAGGCCAGGCCCGGCCACTGGTCTTCCGACCCGGACCGAGCAGGCCGATTTGGAGCTTGCTCTCTATTCCGGACATGGCGAATTCCCCCGCATCATTTATGCTCCAGGAAATATCGAGGATGCCTTCTATCTGACCCAGAAAGCTTTTAACCTGGCGGATAAATACCAGATTCCAGTTTTTATCCTCACCGACCAGCATCTCATCGATTCTTACGCGAACATCCCGCTTCTCTCCCTCGATCGAGCTAAAATCCAGAAATATATCGTAAAGACCTCAAAAGACTATAGGAGATATGAGCTGACTGAGGATGGCATATCTCCCCGGGGCATACCAGGGTGGGGTGAGGGGCTTGTCGGTGTGGACAGCGACGAGCATGATGAAGAGGCGCACATCACTGAAGATTTGGATTTAAGAAAAAAGATGGTCGAGAAGAGGCTGAAAAAGCTGGAGTCGATAAAGAAAGAAATTGTTCCGCCAAGGCTATTTGGAAGTCCTGATTATAAAGTTTTGATCGTCAGCTGGGGGTCGACCTATCCGGTTGTCCTGGAGGCCTTGCAAGAGTTAGGAAGGAAGGATAGCTCCTTCCTCCACTTCAAACAGGTTTATCCGCTTCACCCGGAAACTAAGGGTTATCTTCAGAAGGCCGAAAAAACTGTCATCATCGAAAACAATGCCACCTCGCAATTCAGCAGGCTGATCAATCTTCAAACAGGTTTTGATATCGAAGCCAAGATTCTGAAATACAACGGACTGCCTTTTTCTGTCGAGGAGGTCGTTGGGCACATCCGCCAATTCCTGGCGTAAGGAGAAAGAGAATGGAGACACGAAACTTTGATCTGGGAGAGATTGATATAGCCTGGTGCCCTGGATGCGGCAATTTCAGCCTCCTCAAAGCCTTAAAGCTCGCCCTGGCTGAGCTCGACATAAAGCCTGAGAAGCTTGTTGTTGTTTCGGGCATAGGACAGGCCGCCAAGATCCCTCATTATTTCAGGACGAATTTTTTCAACGGCCTTCATGGAAGGGCTCTTCCGCCAGCAACAGCCATCAAGGCCGTGAATCCCGAGCTCACGGTTATCGCTGAGAGCGGCGATGGAGACATGTACGGAGAAGGAGCCAATCATCTCCTCCATGCGATCCGGAGAAATCCCGATATCACAACCATCGTCCATAACAACATGGTTTACGGGTTGACAAAAGGACAGGCCTCGCCCACAAGCCAGGTCGGGTTTAAAACGCCAGTCCAGGTCAGTGGTGTTTTTTTAGAACCGTTCAACCCTCTGGCCTTGGCCGTCGCTTTGGATGCTTCTTTTGTGGCCAGGGCGTTTACAGGGGATGTCGAGAAAACAAAGGACATACTCAAAGAGGCCATTGCCCACAAAGGTTTTGCGCTGGTGGATGTGTTTCAGCCCTGCGTTTCTTTCAACAAAGTCAATACCCATGCCTGGTTCAAAGAGCGGACGTATTATCTGGACAGCTCTCATGACCCTTCTGACCGGGAAGCCGCATTCCGCAGGGCTACGGAAAACGAAAGACTTCCCCTGGGAATTTTTTATAGAAATTCCTCAAGGTCAACTTTTGAGGGGAACGCAGCCGTTTATCAGCATGATAAAACTCCCTTATCCCTGAGAAGCACAGAAAGAAACGATGCGTTGTCCAAGCTGTTGAAATCAAAAAGATAAATTTGAAATTTCAGATATAAATAAGGAGCTTAGGATGGATGTTCATCAAGCCATTAACGAGCGAAGAGCTTACCGCTCTTTGGACCCTGTCAGGATAACAGAAGAGATGGTCCGGGATTTGGCCCGCAGCGCTCAACTGGCTCCTTCCTGCTTTGACAATCAGCCCTGCCGCTTTGTCTTTGTCTATGATTCTGAGGCGTTGATCGCTATGCGGGAAGCGTTATCCAAGGGCAATGAATGGGCCCAAGCCGCATCTCTAATCATAGCCGTTTCGAGCAAGAAAGAGGATGACTGCGTCATCAAGGACAGAGAATACCATCAGTTTGACTGCGGACTGGCTGCCGGATTCCTCGTCCTCAGAGCCACGGAAATAGGGCTTGTCGCCCATCCCATCGCAGGCTACAGCCCGAAAAAGACAAAGGAAATTCTTGGCATACCTGAGGAGTATCAGGTGATAACTTTAATCATTGTCGGCAAACACTCAGAAAAAATAAGTCCTGTCTTGTCCGAGCAGCAGGTTGAATGGGAGAAAAATAGGCCGGAAAGATTGCCCCTGGAAAAGGTTGCTTATTTGAACAGATGGGGAGTTTCCCTGTGAATAAAAAAAATTCTGTCATAGTCATTGGCGCCACTGGATTTATCGGTAAAGCATTGTGCGCCCATTTGGCGGAAAAGGGCTATGAGATCATCGCGCTTTCCCGGAATCCGGCTAAGGGAGAAGATATCCTGGGAACAAAGGCCAAAGTGATTCAGTGGGACGGACAAAGCTCTAGGGGATGGCTGAACCATGCCCAGACCGCCCTGGCCATTGTCAATCTGGCAGGGGAAAACTTAGCTTCTGGCCGCTGGACCGACGAAAAAAAACAGGCCATCCTTCAGAGCAGGCTCGATGCAGGAAGAGCTGTGGTTGAAACCATCAGACTCGCGCAAGCAAGGCCCAAAGTCTTAGTCCAAGCTTCGGCCATCGGCTTTTACGGACCTCGTCAGGATGAGGTTGTCGATGAGTCATTCCCTTCCGGCGAGGGTTTCCTTTCTGAAGTGGCAAGACGCTGGGAAAGCTCGACCCAGGAAGTCGAGGCCAAAAAGGTTCGCCGGGTCATCATCCGGACTGGGATCGTTCTCGGAAAAGAAGGAGGAGCTCTGCCCCGGCTCATCAAGCCTTTTCGCTTTTTTGCCGGCGGACCCTTGGGAAACGGAAAACAATGGATCTCCTGGATTTATCTTGAAGATGAGGTCCGGGCCATTCTCTTTCTGATTGAGAGAGAAGATTTAAGCGGCGTCTTTAATCTGACAGCCCCGCATCCACTCCCCCAGACAGATTTTGCCCGGATTTTGGGAAAGTTTCTGAAGCGTCCTTCCTGGCTTCCTGTTCCTGGTTTTTTGCTTCGCCTGCTTTTAGGAGACATGGCCGAGGAAATGCTGCTCTCAGGGCAGAGAGTTGCGCCGGCCAGGCTTCTCGATGCCGGCTTCCGCTTTCTTTACCCTGAGCCTGAGCCTGCCCTCAAGGATATTTTGGGAAAAGTTTCATGAGGCGGCTTTGGGGAAGGCTGAGCGGGCATGAAGAGGAGCAAAGAGATAAAGAAAATCAAATAGAGAGGAGAGCCTCGAACCGGACGGCTTTTGCCCGGAATTTTCCTCCGAAGTCTCAGATGACGATTTCTTTGGGTATATCCCGCAGGTTGAAGTTCGAAGCCATGCTGCGGCAATAAGCTCCTGCGCAGAGCACAGCCAGAATGTCTCCCCTTTTCGGCAGGGGCATTTCTATGTCTTTTCCGAAGACATCCCCGGTTTCGCAGAGGTTTCCCGCAACTGTGATTCTTTGTCTTTTCCCTGAGTCTAAGTCGGAGCAGTTGACAATGTGATGATATGCTTCAGGGTAGATGGCAAGCCTGGGAATTGCGTTATAGGTTCCTGCATTCACGCAGGCAAAAATGTTGCCGTAGCTTCTTTTCACATACTCCACTTCAACCAAGAGAACTCCTGCATCGCCAACCAGATATTTTCCCGGTTCAACGGCTACGGCCTTGAGGCTCAGGCCAGAAAGACTGATTTTTCGGCAGATATAATCCGCGTAATCCTCAACCGGAAAGATTTCCTGACCTGGAGAGTAGGCAGGACCAAACCCGCCGCCAAAATCCAGAAATTCCAGGGAAAATCCCCGCTTCTGAAGCTCTATGGCCTTCTCAATCATCTTATCGACAGCGGCTTTGACGTCCTTGAAATCCTTTCTGGTCCACCCCGAGCCAAGGTGCTGGTGCAATCCAGCCGGAACAAAGCCGTATCGAACGGCTCTGGCAAAGGTCTGGGCTACTTTCCTTTCTTCGACGCCAAACTTGATGGGAGTTCCGTCGTGAGATATTTCCCCGGCCGTGATGACTTTGGGATTAAATCCCTTTCCTATCCCTGGATTCCATCTTACAGAAACTCTGGTCGTTTTATCCCTGAACGATTTTGTTTTAACTTCCTTCATGAGCTCCAGCTGTTCTTCGGCGTCGATGTTGATGATGATATCCTCCTGCTCAAAGACCTGTCTCAGGTCTTCGCTGCTAAGGCTTGTCCCGGTAAAAAGTATTTTTTGTGGCGGAAAGCCGAGGCGGAGGCCTTCGCCAACTTCGCCCGGGGAGACGGCGTCGATCCCGCCTCCTGCGGCTCTGACGATTTCGAGGATTTCCGGATGAGGGTTAGCTTTCATGGCATAATAGATTCTTGGTTCAAGGGAAGTTTTTTGAGAAAAAACTCTGAGGAGCGTATCGAGGTTGAAGGAGATCTGCTCCTTGCTGTAGACAAAGAGGGGGGTCCCGTACTCTTGAGCGATTTGGGTGGCTTCCTCATGTCCAAGGAAGAGCTTCCCGTGCTTAGCTTTTAAGAATGAGTTTTCCCACCAGTTCTTCATTTTTGAGTTCTCGGCCGAATTTCTTTCTCTTCAAACAAATCGAGCTGCTCTTTCTTGGATTTTTTGACCATTTCCTGCAGGAAAGGGTATTGAAGGAGAAGGAGATCAGGGATGTCTAATTTTTCTCCGGTAATCATGTTTTTGATCTGAAGGGCGTTGGCCAGTGCCTGTCCCCGGTAATGGTTATTGGTGATGACAAAGACCTTGCTGCTCTCTTTTCCCAGCTCTTTTATTTTTTTGATCCAGTCTTCAAGCTCCGGTTTCGTGTAGAGATAATTGTATCGTTCATCACGGCGCGCATCCTGATTGAACCAGTTCTTGTAGTTTCGGCCGTGGAGCCTGACGTAAGAAAATTGAGGATTGGTGACGACGGCGCTGGGCTTGATGGAGTTCTTGAACAGAGGCTGGTCGATGTTGCAGAAGCAAACGCCCTGCTCGGAAAGATAATTGAAGAAATTTGGGTTGTTCCAGGACAAATGCCTGACCTCCAGGGCCAGAGGATAGCCGGCGAAAAGGGTAAATAGCCTGCTTAAATATTCCAGGTTCGCCGCGGTGTTGATGAAAGACCAGGGGAATTGGATCAAGATGGCAGCCAGCCTCTCTCTCGCCCTGAGAGGTTCAATCCCCAGCCTGAAATCGTCGACATCCTTTTGGCTGAAGTCTTTCCTCTGATGGGTAAAGATCTGATGGAGCTTGACGGAAAAGAGGAAATCCGGATAATTCTCAACTCGCTTTATCCAAGAAAGCGAGATCCGGATTGAAGGGGGCCGGTAGAATGTGCTGTTGATTTCGACAACATTGATGTACTGCGCTAAGAAGACAAGAGGATGAAAGCCTCGTGTTTTTGTTT
>CAZJYC010000070.1:0-13285 GCA_964550165.1 uncultured Eubacteriales bacterium | reverse complement strand
TCACAAAGCTGTTGCAACTCCGGTATGTTCTGTTTATAATTTTAATGCCCTGCGGCGGGGTCGTAGTTCAGTTTGGTTAGAACGCCGGCCTGTCACGCCGGAGGTCGCGAGTTCAAGTCTCGTCGGCCCCGCCAGATTCTTCCCCCGTTTTCGTTAATAATTCCTTGATCTTAGCTTGTCCTGCCTTCAAGCAGTTTGGCAGAATTGAACGAGCCAATTTCGCCCACACATTATTCAGTTCAGAAATAAGCGATATGTCCCCTTGATTGAGCTTTCACCATCCGGATAACAATTTCCAGGTATGAGCTCCTGATTTGGTTCAGTTTGAACGCGGTTTTTTAAATTTCCCCGCATCTGAGCCTCAATCTCTGATAGCCCGATTTTTTTTCTTAATGGCCGGAGTATGGAATGAGGATTTTCAAGCCCAGGCGTTAATAGGGAAATCCGTTCGACTCGCTGCTGCTCTTGAGGTAAAGAATAGATGCCTGGACGATGATGAAGAGGATGAACCCAAGGAGGAAGATGACGTAAAAAAGGAGGCTCACGGTTTTCAGGGTGGAGACTTTCTGGGCGATCCCCTGGGGGAAGAAGGCGTCGAAGGCAAGCTTTCCCAGAATGCCGAGGAGGATTAGAATTCCGAGGGCCAGGCGGCAGACGTTTTGCTGCGCGTGGGCGTAATCTTCGGGCCCGATTTTGATAAAGGGCGAGAGGAGCCAGATGGAGAGGAGGAAAAAAGCCGCCGTGATCGCGAACCGCAACATCTGATCTTTATCGATGGGCCGTGTTGTCATCGCCCACAAGATACCACAATTTTGATCGCGAATACAGAAACAAATATCCGCGGGAGAAATGAGGATGTAATATATCTCATTTTTGTTGAAAAAATAGGTTTGATTCCCTAAGATTATTTTATATATTAAAAAATAGTGATTTCGGGAATTTTCCTCAGGAGGAATGATCATGACAAAAAGACAAATTTCCAGGTTTTTTTCTCTCATCATAGGCCTGGCAATCATCGGGCTTTTCTTTTCCTGCGCCCGGAAGCCAGAGCCTGCAGACCTTGTCTTGATGAACGGCAAAATCGTCACGGTTGACCCCGCCAAGCCCGAGGCCCAGGCGCTTGCGGTTTGGGGGGATCGAATCGCCGCCGTGGGAACAAACAGAGAAATCAAGCCTTACATCGGCCCTGAGACCCAAGCGATAGACCTTGAGGGAAAGCTGGCCATTCCCGGCTTTATCGATGCCCACGGCCATTTCACGAGTATCGGCCAGGCCAAGCTGTCCCTGGATCTGGTCAAGGTCAAGAACTGGGATGAGATTGTGGCTATGGTCAAAGAAGCTGCGCAGAAAGCCAAGCCTGGCGAATGGATTATCGGCAGAGGCTGGCATCAGGAAAAATGGGACAAGACTCCTGAGCCAAACGTCGATGGCCTTCCCTTCCATCATGCCCTGAGCAAGGTCTCGGCTCAAAACCCGGTTTTGCTGACCCATGCCAGCGGGCATTCCTGCATCGCCAACGCCAAGGCGATGGAGCTGGCGGGAATAACGAAAAATACTAAAGATCCCAGAGGCGGAGAAATCGTCAGGGACTCAGCCGGAAATCCGATCGGAGTTTTCCGTGAAACCGCTCAGGGTCTTCTGCGCCGGGCGCTGAGCAGCTATCTCGTCAGCCGAACTCCCGAGCAGGTCAAAGCCGACGAGAGGCGGGTGATTGAGCTTGCTGCTCAGGAATGTCTGTCCAAGGGGTTGACAGGCTTTTACGATGCCGGCTCTTCGTTCGAGACCATCGACCTTTTCAAGGAATTCGCCGAAGAAGGCAGGCTCGGAATCCGGCTCTGGGTCATGATCAGGGAAGACAACGAGAGCCTGAAGAAGCATCTTTCCGATTACAGAATCATCAGGCTGGGAAACAATCACTTAACGGTGCGGGCCATCAAGCGCCTGATCGACGGCGCTTTGGGCGCACACGGAGCCTGGCTGCTCGAGCCGTACGCTGACCTTCCCACAAGCAGCGGCCTGAACACATCCCCCATCGAGGATATCAAGGAAACCGCGCGGATAGCCATCGAGAACGGCTTCCAGCTCTGTGTCCATGCCATCGGAGACCGCGCCAACAGGGAGGTTCTGAACATCTTTGAGGAAGTGTTCAATGCCTATCCGGACAAGAAAGGCCTGCGCTGGCGCGTTGAACATGCCCAGCATCTTCATCCTGCGGACATTCCGCGTTTCGGCCGGTTAAGTGTGATTGCCTCGATGCAGGGGATTCACTGCACTTCTGACGGTCCGTGGGTCATCAAGCGGCTGGGCGAGAAAAGGGCTGAGGAAGGCGCCTACGTCTGGCAGAAGCTCATGAACTCAGGAGCGGTCATCTGCAACGGAACCGACGCGCCGGTCGAGGATGTGGATCCTATCGCCTGCTTTTATGCGACGGTGACGCGGAAGATGAAGGACGGAACATTTTTCTTTCCGGCCGAGCGGATGAGCAGAGAAGAAGCGCTGCGCTCCTACACCATCAACTGCGCCTATGCTGCTTTTGAAGAGGACATTCTGGGCTCGCTCGTTCCGGGGAAGCTGGCTGATATCACCGTTCTTTCCAAAGATATTATGACTGTGCCCGATGATGAGATCCTGGGCGCCGAAGTCCTCTACACCATTGTCGGCGGCAAAGTGCTCTATCAGAAGTGAGATAGCTCTATCAGGTCTTTTGCTGCAGCTTCCGGTTTTTAATTTTCTTATGAATAAAGGAGCCTGCCCCCTTTTTTGGAACTTTTTTTGGGAATCAGTTGTAAATCCATGATAGTGGATTGCGCCATTCCCCAAAACAACTTTTCTTGGCCGGGTTGACAAAGATTTTTTAGGCACATATAATTTAAACTTGAGTTATGGGGGCGAACAGGATTCGACGGAGACAGTGAGACAGAGGTAGCATGTCGAGATCCCACCCACCTCGTAAAAAGGTGGAACACAAGTAAGTGCAGAAACTCTGCCTGTTGCTGCCTAAAGAATAGGCATGCCGGTTCTCAAGCGCTCTCCTGCGGTGCTTGAGAAACGTCGACCAGCAGGATAGCGAGTCAGGTTCGTCCTGAGCCTGGCGAGCGAAGTTCCGTCAGGGCTAGTTCAGTAGTGTTCCTCCTCTTCGGACACTGCAGAACGAGATTGCGGAAGAGGATATGCATGTAGAAGCCTCGTGTTGAATGTCTTCGGACGCGGGTTCGATTCCCGCCGCCTCCAAATTCAATCGCCATAGAAGCACGCTTGAATAGAAAGTTGAACGGACAGAAAGTTAAAATTGTATTTCTGGTTGGAGTAACTCTCCTCTTTTCATCACTGTCTCTTTCTCAAAATCAGCCCTATTTAAAGCTATCCGTTAAAGATTACCCTGACATCAGCCGGGCTATCATCGAATCTCCCTTTCCTCTGATTTGTGACATTGAGAAAGACAATTTCTACTTGATCGTCAAGATCAGGACGGATGTTCCTTTCCTGATCCAGAAAGAGCCTTTCCAGAGCCGCCTCATCAAGTCCTTTGGCTGGACAATGGGAGTGGATAACTGCATCTTAACCATTGAGACCTGGGACAAGAACCTGACCTGCAGTTATTTCACAACCAAGAGCCCATCCATGCTGGTGATTAACTTCAGGCCAAAAGACAAAGAGGAAAAAAAGGACAAGCCCCGTTTTGACGGAAATAATGAAGAAGCAGGGAGTGCAGCAGCCAGGGCAGCTTCAAGCGGCTCAAAAGGCAGAACGTCCTTGTACCGGGAAATAAAAACCGTCGTCATCGATCCAGGCCACGGCGGTTTGGAACCGGGAGCAAAGGGGAGGCTTGGAACATTGGAAAAAAACATCGCCTTAGCCATCAGCCTCAAGCTGAAGTCTATTATCGAGCGGAAGCTTGCTCTGCGCGTGGTCCTCACTCGGGAAGAGGATGTCGATGTTTCCCTTGAGAATAGAGCGGCCAAGGCCAATAACAACAAGGCTGATTTGTTTCTCAGCATTCACGCCAACAGCTCTTACCGGAAGGAGGCCCGCGGGTCAGAGACATTTTTCCTGGGCACAGAGGCCACAGACGAGGAAGCGAGGAGGTTAGCTTATCTCGAGAATAATCCCACTGAATTTGAGAAGGGGATTGTCGGAGAGAATGAGGATGAAATAAAGATGATTCTGTGGGATATGGCCCAGGCAGCCTACCTTAAACAGAGCAGCCTGCTTGCCGAAAGCATCCAGAATGAGCTCAATATGCTCCTTGGAACAGTAAATAGAGGAATCAAACAACTCCCCTTCAAAGTTTTGACCGGAGTGGCTTGCCCTGCGGTGTTGATTGAAGTAGCTTTTATCTCCAATCCCGAGGAAGAAAGGATGTTAAAAAGGGAAGATTTTCAGAATAAAATCGCTCAGGCCATCTATGAGGGGCTGGAAAGTTATATCAAGCTGAACTCCCAGGGTGAAGAAAGAAGATGAACGGGAAAAGAATAGCAATAGTCGGGACGCTTCTTGTCTTTCTGGTAGTCCTGATCATCGTTTTTTTTAGAAGCGGCGCCAAGGAAAAGATAAAACCCTCTCTTGCCACTCCTTCTCAAGAAGTGGAGACGACCTCCTCTCAACCTGAAGCCACAAGAAAAGTTATACTCTTTTTTCTCTCCGAGGAGGACACTCTTCTCCACCGGGAAGAAAGAGAGATTCCTGCAGATTCATCCGTCGTCCGTGAGGCTAAGCAGATAATCGAGGAGCTGATTAAAGGATCCAAGAAGGGCTTAATCTCCTCCCTTCCGCCACAGACAAAACTGAGAGAGCTCTATATCACCAAAGATGGCGTAGCCTATGTCGATTTTTCAGCCGACATAATCCAAAAGCATCTTTATGGCTCTTCCGATGAGATTGCAACCATTTATTCTGTGGTCAATTCCCTGACTTTCAATTTCGACTCCATCAAAAAGATCTTCATTTTAATTGAAGGACAAGAAAGGGAAACTCTGGGAGGTCATATCAACCTGAGCAAGCCCTTTCTGCCGCTTTATGATTTGGTCGCCAATTAATCTCTGCGTCTTTTAATCCAAAGAGCGGACATCCTGATGAAAAAACTGATCCACGTGGCTATCGTCGGCTTTCCCAATGTCGGGAAATCCACATTGTTCAATCGTCTTCTGAAGGAGAAGAAGTCCCTGGTTCACTCCCTGCCCGGGATGACCCGTGATCAAGTCTCCTCCATCTGCACCTTGAACGGGAAGGAATTTGTTCTCATCGATACGGGCGGCTTTTTTGATGTCAAGGAGGACCTTCTCTCTTCCTTGGTCCGAGAGAAGGCCAGGGAAGCCGCTGAAAAAGCGGATATCATCCTCTTTGTTCTGGACGGCAAGAGAGAGCTCCTTCCGGCCGAGGAGGAGCTCTATTTTTCTTTGAAAAAATTGAATAAGCCCGTATTGGTAGCGGTCAACAAAATAGATACTCCCTCAGAGGAAACCAGGATTGGAGATTATTATCGGCTGGGAGCAGAGGAACTTTTTGCTGTATCTGCCGAACACAAAAGGAACCTGGAAATTCTCGAATCAGCCCTTCTTAGGGCTCTTCCTGAATTTGGTCCGAGGAAAAAGGGGGCAAAGCCGCTCAGGATAGCCATCGTCGGCCGGATCAATGTCGGAAAGTCTTCGATAATCAACCGTATATGCGGAGAGGAAAGACTCATCGTCAGCGAGATCCCGGGGACAACCCGAGACTGCATCGACACCCTGGTTTTCAGGGATAAGAAGGCCTTCATCCTTGTCGACACCGCTGGAATCCGCAAGTTGAGCCGCACCCGGGACAAAAGAGAAAAAGCCAGCATCATCATGGCAAAAAAGGATATCACCGAGGCCGATGCCGTCTGCTTGGTCATGGATGCGCAGGAATTTCCCACCCGCCAGGATATGGCCATAGCCTATTTGTGTCATGAATCGGGGAAACCGCTGGTCATTGCCCTGAACAAGTGGGATTTGGTCGAGAACGAGAAGAAGACTTCCGATGATATCAGAAAATGGGTTTATGCCAAAATGGAATTTGCGAGCTATGCGCCCCTGCTTTTCATTTCTGCCCTATCGGGAAAGGGAGTCGTTAAAATCATCGATTTTGCCGAGAGGGTCTATGCCAACGGCCTCAAAAGAGTGGGAACATCCCAGCTAAACAGATTTCTCTCCTGGGTCAACGCCAATCATCCTCCTCTTTCGAAAAATAAGAAAAGAGTCAAGATAAAATACATGGCACAGAAGGGAGTCCTTCCCCCAACTTTTATCCTCTTCGCCCATTCTCGAGGCTTACTTGCCCCTTCTTATAAGAAATTTTTCATTCATCTTTTGAGAGAAAAGTTCGATTTCTGGGGAACCCCGGTTCGTTTGATTCTGAGAGGGAGATGAACAAAAAAGATGCTTACTCCCCCTTTTTTAGGCTTGTCAAAAGGAGCGGAGTTTGTTATAAATTGAATTTCGGGAAAACAGATTCGGAGATAAAGGAGGTCATGATGCGTAGCAAAGTGACAAACACTCTCGTCTTGGTGTTTCTGGCAATTGTTTTCATTCTTGTCAGCTCAGGCTGCGAGAAACTTAGGGTTGGCCATTTGACAGCGAACTACCATATGAACAAGGCTAACAGTTATTTTGCCGACGAGAAATGGCGCCTGGCGATCGGCGAGTACGAAGCTGCAGTAGCCAGCAATCCCAAGCTTGGCGAAGCGTATCAATTCCTTGGCGAAGCTTATAAAAACCTTTATAGACCTGGAGTGGATTCCCTAGAGAACATGGATAGAGCCCAGAAAGCGCTGGATGCCTTGAACAAAGCGCTTGAGTTCCGTCCGAACGACAAACAAATCCTCTATTCTCTGGCTGATATGTACGACAGGTTGAGAGATTTTGAAGAGGCGGAGAAGCTTTACTTGCGGATCCTCGACAGCGATCCGGGGAATATGGGCAATTACTACGTCGTCGCTCAATTCTATTCCAGATACTCCACCGGCTCAGAAGAGGAACAGACGGACGAAGAGGGCAGAACGATCAAGAGCCCTTTTAAGAGAGCTGAGGAGATGTACATGAGAAGGATCGAACTCGACCCTGATAACCCGGAAGGATACGCCTATGCCGCCCAGTTCTATGACAATGTCAAACCCGCTCCTTTATTTGATAAGGCTATCGAATTTCATCAGCTACGCCTCATATTTGAACCGGATAACGCTCAGATTTGGTATTCCATTGGGGTCAATCGTTTTTCTAAAGCCTTCCGTCTCCAGAATATTCTATCCTGGGATGAAAGGAAAAAGCTCGGGGATGAAAGCGAGCAAGCCTTGAAGAGGGCCCTTGAGATTGACGCAGATTATCCTGAGCCCTATGTGTATTTGAACATCCTCTACAGGAACGTTTTTGTTGGCCTCTATCCCGAGAGAGAAGATCTGTACACCCAGGAAGCGGATAGATGGCAAGAGAAATGGGATGTATTGAATAAGAAACGGCTCGAAAGAAGAAGACTTGAGGAAGAGCTGAGAGGCGGGAGAAGATAGAACAAGACGATCATCTTTTCCTCAAACAATTTCTGTTTCTCATTCCCCATAATAAAAGGGCGAGATGTTCATTCCCCTTAAAGACGAGAACCCTACTCGCCGCTTTCCCTTTGTCACCATTTTTTTTATCGCGCTGAATGTCCTCGTCTTCTTTTACCAGGCCCTCTCTTCCCAGGGCCTTGCCTACCATCTTTACCGAATGGGGGCTATTCCCTATGAAATCACACGGCTCTTGACCGGCCATTTTCAGGTTCATTTAGGATATTTGCCGCGACTGTTCCCCCCTTTAACGCTGCTGACCTCGATGTTCCTGCACGGGAGCCTTCTCCATCTTTTGGGCAACATGCTCTACCTCTGGATATTCGGCAACAACGTAGAAGATTTTCTCGGGCACTTCCGCTTTATTTTTTTCTACCTCATTTCAGGGCTTGGGGCAAGCTTTGTCCATATCATCTTCCATCCCTCTTCTAAAGTTCCCGTGATCGGAGCCAGTGGAGCCATTGCCGGTGTGCTCGGTGCTTATTTTCTCCTCTACCCCAGGGCTAGGGTTTTGACCTTGGTCTTTATCTGGATTCTGCCCGTACCCGCCTTCCTCATTCTTGGGCTGTGGTTCGTGGGCCAGGTGATGAATATCGGCCTCGGAGGGGGTGTGGCCTGGTTTGCTCATATCGGGGGTTTTTTAATCGGCATTGCTTTGATCAGAACCTACTCAAGGAGAAGAGGGGACAGGGTTTGGGTTCATTGATGGATGGCTGAGGCTGGGACAAAGGCAAGGGATAAGCCCTCCAGCTATTCTTTTAAGCTGTTGATTTTAGCTCATTAAAAGTTGACAACGTTCTTAAGATTTAGTATTTTAGAACATCGTCCTCTTGGCGAAGATCCACAATCCGAGGTCTAAAAGAATGAGAACGTATAACTTGAAGAAGGCTGAAATTGAGAAGAAATGGTGGCTGGTCAACGCCGAAGGAAAAACTCTGGGAAGACTGGCTACGGAAATTGCCACCTTACTCCGGGGCAAGAAGAAGCCAGAGTTTACGCCTTTTCTGGATTGCGGAGATTATGTCATCGTCATCAATGCTGAGAAAATCAATGTCACCGGGAGGAAACTGGAGCAGAAGAAATATTATTCCCATTCCCTTTATCCAGGAGGATTGAAAGTCAAATCCCTCAAGGAACTTATGGAGAAAAAGCCCGAAGACGTTGTTCGGAGGGCTGTCTGGGGGATGGTTCCCAAAGGGAAACTTGGGCGAGCTGTCTACAAAAAGCTTAAAGTTTATAGAGGTCCTGATCATCCTCATGAGGCTCAAAAGCCCCAGGAATACCAGTTTTAGGAGGAAAGTTGAGTCTAATTCAGTACTACGGGACAGGAAAGAGAAAGACATCGGTAGCAAGGGTCTTCCTCCGGCCAGGAAAGGGAGATATCACCCTGTATGTGAATAAGAAGCCCCGGCAATTTGCCGAATATTTCCATCTGGAGAGCCAGAAGCACACCATCCAACAGCCTCTTCGTCTGACAGAAACAGAGAGCAAGTTTGATATTTTCATCCGGGTCAACGGAGGAGGAGCAAGAGGTCAGGCGGAAGCGGTTCGCCTGGGTATCGCCAGAGCTTTGATTGAATTCAACAAGGAATTGAAGCCCACCCTCAAAGGTTCAGGCCTATTGACTCGAGATGCGAGGATCAAAGAGAGAAAAAAGTATGGATTGTTAGGTGCCCGAAAAGCACCGCAGTACCACAAGAGATAAAGGAGGATTCAAGTTGGTCTCAGTCACAATGAAAGAGCTGTTAGAAGCTGGTGTCCATTTTGGCCACCAAACAAAACGGTGGAATCCCAAGATGAAAGAGTATATCTTTGGCCAGAGGAACGGAATCTACATTATCGATCTGCAGAAAACGATAAAAATTTTCAAAGAAGCTCTCCAGTTCGTAAGAAACGTTGCCGAGAGCGGAAGAGAAGTCCTTTTGGTGGGGACCAAGAAGCAAGCTCAGGATATCATCAGAGACTATTCCCAAAAATGTGAATCCTGCTATGTCAATCAACGTTGGCTGGGCGGATTGCTGACCAACTTCATTGTCATCCGGAGCGGTGTGGAGAGATTGATCGAATTGGAAGAGATGAAAGAAGATGGACGGTGGGAACTTCTTTCGAAAAAGGAACAATCCAAAATGGAGAAGGTTTACAAGAAGCTCTCAAGAAATCTGGGTGGCATAAAGAATTTAGTAGGACTGCCTGGAGCCCTGTTTGTCATAGATTCCACTAAAGAAGAGATTGCTATCTTTGAAGCCCAAAAGCTGAAAATCCCCATTGTGGCTGTTGTGGATACCAACGGAAATCCAGAGAACATCAATTTTCCCATTCCTGGAAATGATGATGCCGTTCGAGCTATCGAATTGTTCACATCAAAAGTTGCTGAGGCTATCATCGAAGGCAAAAAGAATAAAATCCAGAGGGAGCTTCAGGAGGCCAAGAAAGAAGAAATTCCTCCAGGGGAAGAAGGGGCGTCTTCGCCGCCATTTTCCGGCGACGAAGCGAAAGAAAGGACGGATAGTGAGCCTGAAAAAACTCTGTAAGGAAGGAATGTGCGATGGAAATCACAGCAGAAATGGTTAAAGAGCTCCGTCAGAGGACAGGAATCGGAGTCATGGAGTGCAAAGAAGCACTCCAGGAAAGCGGCGGAGATATTGAGAAGGCCATTGTCATTTTGAGAAAGAAGGGATACGCCCGAGCCAAAGATAAAATGAGCCGGGAGACAGCCGAGGGGATAGTCAGTTCCTACGTTCATCTTAACGGCAAGATAGGGGTTCTGGTCGAAGTGAACTGCGAGTCGGACTTCGTCGCCCGCAACAAGGAATTCTTTGAATTGGTCAAGAACATTGCCTTGCATATCGCTGCCTCACGGCCTAAATACGTTTCTGCCGAAGATATTCCCCCTGAAGTTTTGGAGCAGGAGAAAGAAATCGTCCGGGAGCAATTCAAGGATTCAAAGAAGCCTCCCGAGATTGTGGAAAAGATTATCGGTGGGAAGCTCAGCAAATTCTATGATGAAGTCTGTTTGCTGGATCAGCCTTATGTCAAGGACGATAAGATTTCCGTTAGAGAGCTTGTCGCTACCCATATTGCCAAATTCGGTGAGAATATACGCGTAAAAAGATTCGCCCGGTTTGAGCTGGGCGAATCCTAAAAATATAACTCATGCCTCAGATTGAGCCGGCATACAAAAGAATCCTGCTGAAACTTTCTGGAGAATCTCTTCTCGGCACCCTTCCTTACGGAATCGACCTTCGAACAGCAAAATCCATCGCTCAAGAAATAAAAGAAGTCCACGATTCAAGCGTTGATGTCGCGATCATGATCGGAGGCGGGAATATTTTCCGCGGAGTTGTCGGAGTCGAGGCGGGAATGGACCGCGCCTCAGCGGACTATATCGGTCTGCTTGCTACAGTGATGAACGGCATCACCCTTCAGGATGCCCTGGAAAAAGAGGGCGCCTCCACCCGCCACATTTCAGCCATAGAAATTAAAGCCGTTGCAGAGCCTTTTATCAGAAGACGGGTATTGAGACATCTTGAAAAGGGAAGAATTATTGTCTTTAGCGGGGGAATCGGAAGCCCTTATTTCACCACCGATACGGCAGCGGCCCTGAGAGCCTTGGAGATTAAAGCCCAGGTGATTTTGAAGGCGACAAAAGTTGACGGGGTCTATTCGGCCGATCCGCTTAAGGATAAAAACGCCAAAATATACAGTTCTATCAGATATTTGGATGTCATCAAAAAAGGATTAAGGGTTATGGATACGACCGCGATTTCCTTGTGCAAAGACAATAACCTCCCCATCATCATCTTCAATCTTAGGAAGCGAGGGAATATCAAAAAGGCTGTCTTAGGTCAGAAAGTCGGCACAAAAATTTATTGAGCCGAGGCCATGATTTTTGATATTCGATTCTTCGAAGAGGGATAAAAATGGTTAAAGAAGTCCTGATAGAGCTCGAGAAAAGGATGAAGGTTTCTGTGGAGCATTTCCGCAAAGGCCTCAGTCGATTGAGAACCGGGCGGGCGAATCTCAGCATCTTTGAAGACATAAAGGTTGACTACTACGGCAGTCTGATGCCCATCAATCAGGTGGCAACCCTTGGGATTCCTGACCCAACCCTCATCACCGTTCAGCCCTGGGATCCATCCTTGCTGGATACGATCGATAAAGCCATCCGGAGCGCCGATCTGGGGTTGAATCCCATCAACGACGGAAAGATCCTCAAGGTTCCCATTCCGCCTCTGGATGAGGAGAGGAGGAAAGAAATTGCCAAGCACATCGGGAAGATGCTGGAAGATGAAAAAATGGCCCTGCGTGTGATGAGGCGGGAGAGCAAAGAAAAGATCGAAGAGATGGAAAAAGACAAGAAGATTACCGAAGATGATAAATACTGGGGCTATGACAAGCTCCAGGAAGTTACGGATGAATACACCAAGAAGATTGAGGAGCTTGCCGCTGCCAAGGAAAAAGAAATCCTGGAAATTTGAATAAGAGCTCGAGATCAGGGCATTAAATAAACCACAGCGTTGACGTTCATCCCTGCCCCGACTGAAGCAAAGGCGATGATATCCCCCTTTTTTACCCAATGATTTTCAAGCTTTCCTTTAAGCAACAAATCCAGCATTGTGGGCAGAGTTGCCACTGAGCTATTCCCGAGCCAGGATATGGTCATGGGCATAATATGGGGTGGAATGTCCTTCTCTTTGTAAAGGTTAAAGAGTCTTTCTATGATGGCCCTATCCATCTTCTCATTGGCCTGATGCAAAAGAACCTTTTTCACATCCTTCAGCGTCAGCCCGCTTCTGTCGATACACTGCCTCACCACCAAAGGTACCGTTCGCAGAGCATAATCATAAAGCTTATGGCCGTGCATCTTCAGGAATAGTTCATTCCCTTTGTATTGAGGATGATAGGACCTGTCCATCCAGAGCAAATAAGCATGATTGATGGTATCGGTCCGTTCTGCATAGGATAATAGTCCGACCGGAAGATCAGTTTCGACGGCTTCAACGATTGTCGCTCCAGCTCCGTCAGCATAGATCATACTGTCTCTGTCATGAGGGTCTGATACCCTGGATAGAGTTTCTGTCCCGATGATAAAAACTTTTTTTGCCGCCCCCTGCTTGATAAAGCAATCCGCCTGGATCAGCCCCTGTAACCAGCCAGGGCAGCCAAAGGGAAGGTCATAGGCAATTGTATTGGGATTTTCGATTTTTAGCTTGTGCTTGACTCTTGTGGCAAGAGTCGGAAGAAAATCAAAATGTTTATTATCGGCTCTCACATCCCCGAAGTTATGAGCGACGATGATGTAGTCGAAGCTCTCTTTATCAGCTCCTGATGATTCCAATGCGTCTTTCGCAGCAAAAAAAGCAATATCCGAATTCACAAGGTCATCTGTGATGTGCCTTCGCTCTGTGATGCACGTTATTTCCTCAAACTTCTGAATTATCTCTTTATTGGATTTTTCAAGCTTTTTCCCGTCCGGACCATAGAACTCATTTTCGAGGTAATCTTCATTGCGGACAACTTTTGTGGGGATATAGCTTCCTGTTCCTGTAATGATTGAATGAGTATTTTCGTTTTTATGCATTTGTCTTCCTGGCTGCTCCCTTTCCCGACTTCTCCTTGCAATTTTTTTCAAGAATTATTCCACAGAAAGAATTTGCTGTCAAATCGGAAGGATAAAAGGTAAGCATCCCAAATTCCGTGAATCGAAGAGATTTTGGGGAATAGCCT
>CAZJYC010000069.1:0-13512 GCA_964550165.1 uncultured Eubacteriales bacterium | reverse complement strand
CCCCGCCCGTCTGTAACAAACCCCGTACCGCAACATGAGCAAAGGTTTTTTATATCTTACTCACTAAATCTGCTTTCTTCTGGGGTGCAATAATGAGTCTGAAAAAAATCGTTATTAGCCTTTTTGTAATAGTGTTTTTGTTCATGCAATCTAGCCACAGATTCTCGCCTCATGTTGTTTTTGGAGACAGCACGAATTACGACCTTCTAATCGTTGCTCACGAAGATTTCTTGGAACCCCTCAGGGAACTTAAAGACTGGAAAGCCCGAACAGGAATGCCGACAGCGCTTATCAGCTGGCAGGAATACAACAGGTATACCAGCTGGGGATGGGACGAACCTGAGAGAATAAAGAAGGGCATAGAACTCGCCCACAAAACTTATGGAGTGAAATATGTGATGCTTGTCGGTGACAGTGACATGTTTCCCGTAAGATACACATTCACTGACAGAAAACAAGCAGACAACACTCCAGGCGGCCAAAGAATAGGATATGGGGCATATTATGCAGGCGACCTTTACTATGCCGACCTATACAAACAAGACGGCACATTCGACAATTGGGATTATAATGGAAACCACTTGTACGGCGAGCTTCACGGTGAATGGTTCACAGACCACTACATTAACATTGACAGAATAGACATGATTCCCGACGTTGCCGTCGGCCGCATACCAGCAGCAACCAGTCAAGAAGTGGAAAACTACGTAGATAAAGTGATTGACTATGAAAGCCGTACACATGGAGCAACCCGCTCGGGAACCACGATTGAATGGTTCAAAAGTGCACTTTTCATAATACCCTATACCCCAGACGACGACTTGGACGAAATCTTCTTAGATGCTAAAGAGAACATCGCCGACGATTCCCTCACAACAGCCGAAGGCTTCAGAATAACAAGGCTTTATGATCCAAGAGTAAGCGGAGCTGCCACAATAACCGACGGAACACCAACCGAAGATTTAATAAAATGGTGGATGACCTCGGGGGTCGGATTCGTCAACTACGGAGGCCACGGAAACCGCGACGTCTGGGACGACGTCTTCTACACGTGGTCAGTGGACAACCGTACTTTCAATAATTTTAAGCTACCAATCGTGCACAGCGTAGGCTGCGGAACAGCACAGTTTGCTGTACAACCACCATATGAGACTTACGTGGACATATACGGCAGAACACACCTCGGCATCAACAACGGCGAACTATGGCCAACCAACCTCACACTCCCACCACCAACACCTTTACAATCAGACATCCACGACTCATTCCCTGAACACATGCTCTGCTACCACTCCGACAAAGGCGCAATAGGCTATGTGGGATGCGTAACAGGTGCTCAAGCATGGAGCAAATACCTTGACGAATTCTTCTTCGAAGGCTATCATGAACCATACGCTATTAATGGGCACCATGTAGTTGTAACTCTTGGCGACATGTGGACTAACATGGTTACACAATACTGTGACACCACCAAAACAGTCTCAGGATACACTTTGGGACGTATCGGACGGGGAGAAACCACCCAGAAATCCGATGGCGACTGGTTCAAAGTTGCAGGCTATCATCAGCCAATCAAGTTCATGCTTTTCGGCGACCCATCACTACGAGTAGGAGGACTTATGAATCACCCGCCACGAGTCGACTATTCGCCCAGAGACATAACAATAAACGAAGGAACCACGTGCATTTTTAACGTTTCAGACTATGGATTTAGAGATGTGGAATCAACGTCGCTCACTTACCGATGGGATTTCAATGGTGACGATATCTGGGATGCAGACTGGACAATAGCACCCACGGTCTCACACACCTACAACGACGATTTCCATGGCGAGATGAAAGTTCAAGCGTCAGACGGAGAATACCAAAGCCCAGTTTATACCCGAGGAATAACAGTCTTGAATGTTGCTCCAACCATCTACGTCTCCACTGGCCTGCCTTTCGGCACCGGGACACCGCCTTCTTACAGGGTAGCTGAAGAAAAAGCCGTTCGTTTCGAAACATTTGTTGATGATCCAGGCAGCGACACTTTCACCTATTCATGGAACTTCGGCGAAGGAGCCACCCCAAGAACAAGCACTGAAAAAAACCCCACAGTAACCTTTGAAGGACCCGAAGCCGCCCCATTCACATTCGAATCAGCAATCAAAACATACAATGTCACACTTACGGTGTGGGACGACGATGGCGCATATCAAAACTACCGAATAACTATGGAAGTAGTTCACCCCGGCTTATTGGACCGCATGGGTGGAATTCTTGGTATCATGGGCATAAGCATAGCAGTGATTGTAGCAGGAGCTTCAATCGCTATTTGGCGCTTAAGACTAAGGAGAAGAGCCGGGAGAGAACACCAGCGACCACTGTAGAGTTTTAGTCACGCGCACAAGCACGCCTCAAATGTGCCATTCAGAAAAAGAGGGGGATTTTCGGAGATTTCGCCACTGAGTGCGAGGTACAAATCCCGCCTCGCCTGTCGTAAATGAAACTCTTGTTCTGAAATCGTGTTTACGCAACGTATTCGTCGTCTTTGAAATCTACAAGGCAAGTGTGGATTAACATAGATGCGGTAATTTGAATTCTAAATCCAGATTTTGATTTCATACCGTTTTAATATGTCTTAATCCGATTCGACTTCCAACCAATGAGGATTGAGAAGTGTTACTTCCAGAACTCTTTGCATTGCTATCTAGCGACTTGTTTCTGCTGCTTAGTCTATTGACTTGTCTTTTGGAGGAGCGATTTCCAAAGGCTATACCGTACGTGTATCAGGTAGCTGCTCTCATGGGGTTTGGACACCTTCTAGTCAGCAAAATGTTTCTGACAGTCTTTGATGTGGACTTGCGTTTTTGGTACAATTTCTTCTATCTGGCAGTTGGTTTGGCTAATGTCGTAGCTGTTAACCTCTATCTCGCTGTTTCGAAGAAAACGTGGATTCTTGCCAAGGTTTGGTCCGCCTCAGTGACGTTTCCAACAGTGTTCATTTCATTATTCTTTGTATACAATTATGGCTACCTTCAAGGAGAAGTTCTCCCATTAATAACGATTGATGCAATCCTTATTCTTGCCGTTGCTATCTTAGGAATCCTCGTTGCAGTTCTTGCCAGTTCAAAATTGTCAAAAGAATCGGGGCGGAGGTGAAAAAACTGAAAATAATAAAGAGCATTAAGTTAAAGAAGTCATCGAAGTTCTTACTTCTGCTTTTGACATCAATTCTCGTCGGAACAGCAAATGCAGCCATATTCTACAGCTTGACGATGCAACCTCAAGTAACTGTTTCCATACCAGTCATAAAGTTTGACAGCGCTCCTGACGAACCCTCTGGATCGACAGTTAACGATGCATGGTGTTGTCTTACTGCAAATTCGTATCCAAACGCCACTTTGACCTATGAGCAAGCGGTATACCTCAACAACACTGATGGCGTAAGTCCACACTCGTTTAGGTTGAGATACGTCAGTATCACTCCGGCCAACGGTACTTCAGATGTTGCAAACTGGAACAGCATAAAATTCCTGGTCTACAACAGCAGCGGCTTGGTGTTCTCGTTGAACTTCACTGTGTCTGGCAGCGATTGGATATTAGCGCCAGGTAGTGGTCAAACGAATTACTATTCTATACCAGCGGGGACAGTTTGGTGGATTAGACTTGAAACACTCTCGCCAGCGACTGCAACAGAAGGCAAAGTCTGCAACATACAGATAGCGGTTGACGTGGAGCAGTAATCCAGCTTCTCTTTTCTTCTGTTCTCTAGCTAAAGGGAGATGCGAACATGCAAAAGTTTAGTATTTACGCTCATAAGGTACGCCACCCGATATGGTTAGTTGTGACTTTGTTTGTTTTGTTGGGTCTTTTGTTTTCGAATGTGGGTGGAGATACTTATGTTGCTTTTTTGGTACAACCTCGCACAACGGTCAGTTCGCCGTCTGTTGTCTTGCAGGCGGGCACAGCTGGCACTAGCACAATCTACACGAATAGCACAAGTGCAAAGGTTAACGTTGAGGCTCCATTGTTTGATTACGTAGACGGCAATGATTGTGATGTGGATTCCAGTGCAGATAGGGGCATGCATTCGAACTTTACAGGTCAACAGTATGGTCCAGATTCAATATATGACACGCTTATAGAGGAAAACACGGAAGGAATAGTGGACTATGTCGACAGCAATACTAGTGACGTCGACGATTCGTCAGATACTGGCACTCATAGCGACTTTGAAAACGAGAAGTTAAAGGATGGGATTTATGATACCTTAACCGAGGCAGTCAAAGAAATTATCAGAGATGGAATGACTCAGGGACAGAGCGCTTCTGCTACAGTCACCTTTAGCCACACACTTGGCTATTCAAGCGGCAACAGCCGTCTTGTTGTTGTTGCGGCTGGTTTTGAAAATGATTTTGGGGACATAAACATTGGCAGTGCAACCTATAATGGTCAAGGCATGACTAAAATTGTGCAAGCCACAACTGGAGGGGCTGGCTATGTGGCGAGTGTGGCGCTTTTCTATCTTCTTGATTCAAGTCTACCGTCGAGTTCAGGTTCTTATTCCGTTGTAGTTACAGCCGATTCTGACCCCTTTAGGGACCTTTGGGCTTGTGCTGTATCCTACATAAGAGTCAAGCAGGAAGCTCCAGATGACTATGGTTCTGATTCCTCTGGTTCATCAACTACTATGACCAGCAACTTAATCTGTGATGAAGGTGGAAGTATGCTGGTTCAGGCTTGTGTTGTTGGAAATACTGGCAGTTTTACTCCTTCTTCAGGGACAACAGAAGTCAATGAAGATAGTGACATCAATTCTGCGTCAGCTGTTTTTAATGAGAAATTGGATCAAGATTCGGGCGCGCGTGACCTTGGTTGTACGCATGCTAGCATGAATCGAGGTGCATGGGTTGGAGCATGTTGGGCTTCTGCAAGTACTGATTATGAGCTTGACGTAGAAGTACAATTCATTAGTGTTGTTGATTTCTTATCCTCAGAAAAACTTTGTATTTATACTGGGGCTCTCGGTAGCGAAGACTTGAGAGTAGATTATTGGAACGGAACTGGATGGGAAAACCTCGCCACAGATCTAAACGCATACAGTTGCAGCGAGTATACTGTTTCCCTCACTTCCACAAACTTCACTATTAGATTCAAAGATGGAACCACTACTGGAGATACGACCCAAGACCAATGGCAGATTGATGCATCTTTGCTGAGGGTTGAAGGTACAGGAAGTAAAGAAGATGCGGTTGATAATGACACATCTGATGTGGATTCTTCTGCTGATTTGGGTAATTTAGTTATTTTTGACAACATGAAAGCAACTGATTCAAACTTTGCTAATCTAACGGAATCGACTGGTGGTATAACATACATCAACAGAGCAGAAGCGAGTGCTACTACAGAAACATCTGCGCAAGTAAACAAACCAACTGGCACGGCACAAGACGACTTTATGATAGCATTACTTGTATCGACCATTGCCAGTGATACCGATGGTTCTACAATGTCATCTGCTCCTTCAGGTTGGACAAACGAACATGATTATATTCAGAGTGCTACCTCTGGCCAGCACGTCTATATTTATTGGAAGGTTGCAGGTGCTTCAGAGCCTTCAAGCTATACTTGGACATGGACAAGTTCTTGTGGCTGGGTAGCTCAAATCACTACTTTTAGGGGAGTAAATACCACTTCTCCAATTCATGTAGAAGGAACAGTCAACCAAGAATCCAGCTCCTCTCCTATGAGCCCAAGCGTAACCACAACTGTAGATAATTGTATGATTTGGCTTTACGATATGTGCGATGATGATGATGTCCCTGCTTCTGGTGGTGCTCCAAGTGGTACAACATGGATCGACCAAACAGAAATAGCCATCCCAGGGGATGGTATAGGTATTTCAACGGCCTATTTTGTTCAGCCATCTGCTGGGGCAACAGGTAACAAGGATTGGACTTTGGATGCAATTGAAGAGAATTCTGGTCAGCAATACGCGCTTAAACCTGTGCCTCCTAATTATAAATTAGACCAAGAAGTTCAATGGACAGACATTTTATACACACTACCAAACGAAGAACTTTGCATCTACGGTGGAACAATGGGAGCTGAAGACATTCGAGTTGATGTTTGGAATGGAACTGGTTGGGAAAATGTCTTTCCCGATTTATCCACTGGATGGAATAATGCGTCAGTAACAGGTTGGCTGACAACTTCTACTTTCACAATTAGATTCAAAGGCGGAACAGAGACGGGGGATACAAATCAAGATACATGGCGGATAGACGTTGCCTTAATTCACATCTGGCACGAAGGTGAAGAAAGCTATGAACTTAATCTCGAAGTGCAATGGACGAGTGCAGATTACACCCGGGCAAACGCGGAGCTCTGCATCAAAACAGGAGCGTTCAGCGGTTCAGAAAACATTCAAGTAAGAGTTTGGAACGCCACGGGAAGTTCTTGGCATTTGATCGTGAACTTGACGGCAAGCCAATGGAACAACGTGTCGATAACGCCGTATTTAACATCGAGCACTTTTGCGGTGCAGTTTTTAGGTGGAACAGAAACAGGCGATACTGCTGAAGACAGTTGGAACATAGACGCAACTCTCTTACATGTCTGGACGGATGACGCTACATTCGATTACGTCCTTAGAGTAAACAACACCGAGACAGATTCTTGGCAGATTAGACTAAAGAAATACTCCGACTCCAACATCAACCGACTGCAGAACTGTACTATATATTTCCACAACTCGTCGGATGGCACTTCACGCCAGATCTACATTGAAGACGGATCGTACACAAATCAGACTGGACCATGGTATGATTTGGGCGACTCCGAAACCATCTACATAGTCATGACAGTAGAAGCAACTAACACAGGAACATCATACGTTCGTATCTATCTTGAAATCCTTATTCCAGAAACTGCCACTTACCTTCAATACAAATTAGAATTTGAAATTACCTAGCTGTGCCAAACAAGACAACGTACGCGCAATATATTTTGACGTTTGAGTTCACGTAGAAGAGACTTCTGAATTCCAGTTCAAACTAGACGAATCAAGGTTACATATTCACATTAAATATACAGAGTTCATTAAATCTATATGACAGAAGACTAATTCAAAACTAGTGAAACTCGTGTTTCCCTTCGACTCACCCCTCACTATTCTTCCATTAGTCGTAATACCAGCCATCCTAATATTCTACACGCTACTACTTATCAAACTAAAGCCTTCAAGAGAAGAAATTGAAACTGCAGAAAATGATTCTATGCAGCCTGAAACGCTTGAGAAACCAATAGCGCCAATCGAAACTATTGAAAACGTAAGTGAAGAGGTAACGCCAGCTGTTCAGAAAATGCCCTCCGAAACTGTCGAGGTTGAAGCAGATGCAGAGAGTATTGATGTGGAAGAAACTGGGAAGAATAATCAGGATAGGGAATCAAAGAAGGCTTTCTTCCTGTTTGGCGAAAGGGATTTTGAAGGGTGCCCTCATAAATTTGGATACTTGAAAAGTCTTCGAAAAAACGCTCCAATTCCAGATGAATGCTTCGGCTGTCCTCAAATCCTTGAGTGTCTTATGACTCGAAAAAATAAATGAGAGGGCGTTATGACATGTCGTTGTCTGTCAGAGAGGTAATGACTAAAAACGTGATAACAATCGAATCTTCGACACCAGTGAAGAAAGCAGCAGAGCTTATGGATAAACATGACATTGGATGTTTAATTGTGGTGAACGAAGGAAAACCCATAGGGATAGTAACTGAACGAGACATGCTGAAGAGAGTTTTGCTTCAATTTAAAGACCCAAGAATCACCAGAGTCAGCGACGTAATGTCGACGCCGCTCATGGTCTCAACGCCTGAAACTGACCTCCGCGAGGCCGTTGGACTCATGAATGAACGAAGAATCAAGAAACTTGCTGTGGTTGAAGGCGAGGCTCTTATCGGTCTTTTAAGCATAACAGACGTCGTCCGCTCATTAGCTTTTCTCGAACACACTATCACCTCATTATGTTCGAGATGTAGATGGAACCAAAATCCTTCGCAATAAAGCTCCTACAATAGAACAAAAAACCAGAGCTAGAAAAACAGCTTTTGTTGTGATTTCAAACTGAAAAAAGGAAGAAAAGAGTTTATGGGCGAAACTGCCACTAGATTGTTGGAGGTGGCGGTGGCGATAAAGGCTGTTTTGTCAGTGTTTGAGTTGGTTTCTTTCGATTTTTTCTGTTCAGAACGACGAATGTCACCGCAATTACTATTGCCGCAATTGTCCCGATTAGTATGAGGCCTCCGAAGTTAGGACTGAACGCGGCTGCTGGGGCAAAGTAGATGGTGTATAATGGATCGTGCTCTATTCTGTAGCCGCTGTAGTTTGGATATGAGATGAGGAAGAGGTAGTCTGCGCGGGTCATGTTGGTTATGGTTTCTTTTGCCCTTTGGTACAGCTGAGGATATATATGCACCAGAATAAGAGGCAGACATGCGGCAAAGTTTCTGTGGACGTTAAAAAGGTCGCGGTTTTTTGCATATCCTGTGATCTCCGTGGTTCTGGCGACTGCAGTGTAATTGTGGGGTGTTTTTTCTTCTGACTCTTCGGTGTAGTTGAAGAGGTTATAGGTTTCTTTAACGCCGAAAGAGGCGTCAAGAATCTTTTCGCCATCGTCTGCGTAGGTTGAAATTGATGAGTCGCCTACGAAGACTTCGTTGTCGGTTACGTTCTGTCCAGTTGCCGATGTGCTGTATGTGTTTCTGTCCAGCATGACTGATGTTTGATATTCAACGATGCTCATTTTCACGTTGTTTTTGCGAAGGAACTCGTAAATGTTTTCACCGGGCACTTTTGCGCCGTATCGGTAGCAGCCAGTGCTGTTGTAGTGGTTGTATAAGGGCCAGACTAGGAACCACCCCCAGAAAATCCAAAGGTCACGCATTCGACCTATAACATGGTCTTGGGTTATTGTTGCCTTGTGCGTGTCTGGATCAATCGAAAGGGTGTAGTTGAAGGTTAATTCTTCGTAGGTTGCCAGTCCCCAAGGTTTACTTGTCTCAGTTTCATTTTCCCCTGTAATGTATGTTGTTATCCAAAGAGCCGTCAAGTTTGTGTATTTCATGCCCCACTTCCAAGTTAGTCCATCTTCAGAACGAGTTAACGGATAAATCTCGGAGTTGCTGTTGAACGCAGGAAAAGTTGCGTTTGGGAACAATTGTCTGAGGTTAACGCCGAAGCTGAAAGAAGCCCAAAGGGTGTCGTTCTTGTCTGGTGAGTTTGGATAAGCTGATGTTGCAGTGTCGTTGAATCCCATCAGCATTAAGAATGATGACGCGACTAATGCGTCGCGGCTGTTGTTCTCGGTTTTGTAGTGTAATAGGATGGTCTGCATGGGAATTGTGAGGAAGGCTTGATCTGCCAAACTTATGTTGCATAATCCGGCGTATAGCATCTGTAAGCCCATTTTGTTAACGTAAGTCACATAGGTATAAGCGTGCCAATAATTCGCTGGTTTCTGCATTCCATGGTAATGAGCCCAGTCTCTTACGTACTCAAAGTAGTCAACGATTTTTGCAAAGCTTTCTTTTTGAAAATCTGTTTTTAGCAAATCTTCGGCTGATGCTGGAACGATGGCAAGCGTTGTTGATAGACAAACGATAAGCAAAACTCCTAACAAATTCTTGAAGTTCAAGTTTTCAATCCTGCTTCCTATTTAATTGAAAGTAAAGATTTTCTGCACTTCAGAAAAACATTATGCATTACAGATAAAAAATGGTAATCAATATTTCAGAGAGGCAAATATCAATGTCCTATATTCTTTTAAGGTTGTATGGTACATTATGAATTATACCTTAGGGGTAGCGCTCATGAAGTCCACTGATCGAAGGGTTGTTGTCCCTAGCCCTCGTCCTGTTGCTATGAGAGAGGTTCAGCTTATCGACAGAGTTGAAGAGATGCGTGTTCTCCGAGAGGCTGCAGACAGGGCAGTGAATGGCGAAGGTGGCGCCGTTTTTCTGCATGGAGAGGCGGGGATTGGCAAGACGAGGTTAGCTAGAGAGCTAGAGGCTTATGCACGTTCTCGAGGCATGCAAGTCTTGTATGGCAGATGCCCCGCACTGTTCAGAATGGATGGGGTTCCGCCTTATGTTCTCTGGCAAGAAGTGATTAAAGATTACTTAGAAGTCTGCACCCCTGAACAATTATACAAAGTAGTTGGTTTTTACCCAGTTGAAGTTTGTAGGCTAGTTCCAGAACTCAAACAAAGACTAAGGGCTGTTCCTGAAGCCTTTCCTTTGAGTCCCGAGCACAGCCGTGACAGACTTTTTGAGGCAGTTTCTCAGTTTATCACTAACATCTCTAAAGAAACCCCGTTGCTTGTCATTCTTGACGATTTACAGTGGACTGACCAGTCTTCGATTTTGCTTCTGCATTATTTGGCTCGTGGTGTCTATAGGGCACCGTTGCTTCTTTTGGGTGCTTATCGTGAAACTGACATTGATGATAAGCATCCTCTGTCTTCGGTTTTGGCGGAATTGAATAGAGAACGGTTGCTTCAATCGGTTCCATTGAAACGTTTGTCTTTTGATGACGTTTTAGAACTGATAAGGCGGATACTAGAGCAGGATGACGTTCCGAGAGAATTTTGTGAGCTTGTTTATGCGAAGACGCAGGGCAATCCTTTCTTTGTTGAAGAAGTGATAAGTTCTCTGAAGGAAGAAGAAGTCATCTTCCGTGATAAGAATGAATGGAAGATCAAGGAAGTTTCGAAGATCGAGTTGCCAGAGACTGTTAAGAGCGTGATAAAGAAGAGGCTAAGTCGATTGGACGATGAATCTCAACGTGTGTTGACTCTTGCTTCTTTTGTTGGAAAAGATTTTACTTTTGCCGCTTTAAGCGGGATCACTGGCTTAGAAAATGATAAGCTTCTTGAGATAATGGATGGACTGCTTAAAGCAGGATTTGTTAAGCACACAGTTATCCGAGGAGAAGACGTTTGTTCCTTTGCTGACATCATTGTGAGAGATGTTGTGCATGAAGAAGTTGGCCCTTTCAAGCGCAAGAAACTTCATGGCGTTGTTGGGGAAGCCTTGGAGAAGGTGTACGCCGAGAAGATTGATGAGCACCTTGGAGAGTTAGCATTACACTTTCTCGAGAGTGGGGACAAAGAAAAAGCGCTTAGCTACTTCTTGAAGGCTGGAGAAAAGGCTGCAAAGATTTATGCCAATAGCGAGGCGTCTTCCTACTTTCAATCTGCCCTCAGGCTGCTTGAAGAGAAGGAAGGTGAACATCGGGAAAAAGCGCGTGTTCTTGAGGCACTTGGAGACATCAAAAGGATAGTCGGAGAATATGACCTTTGCATAAAGCGTTGGGGTGAAGCATTGCAGCTGTGGAAGCAACTTGATGAAAAACAAAAGGTCGCAGGACTGCACCGCAAGGTAGCAGTTACTCTTTGGCGCGAGGTCGGTAAAACGGAGCAAGCTCAGGAGAATTTTGACAAGGCTTTAAGAATTCTAGAAACCGAACCTGAAAGCATCGAGTTGGCATCCCTTTATGCTGCTAGAGCCAGCATGTCGTATTTTACTGAAGATGTAACGAGGGCTCGTTCTTGGGCTGAGAAAGCTCTTGAACTTGCCAAAAAGCTGAACGCTTTTGAAGTTATCGCAAGCTCATATGTCGACTTGGGACTTGTGTTCGGCGCTATGGGAGAAAGAAAAGAAGCCGTCGAATGCCTAGAAAAAGCCTTGAAAATAGCCCTCGACAACGGTTATGTGGACATAGCTGGTCGTGCTTATAACAATCTTGCAGTACACCTTCCAGCAGAAGAGAATGAACGAAGATTGGAATGTTATGAGAAAGGATTAGAACTGGCAAAAAAAGCAGGACATATTCAAGGGATGTCTTGGTTTGGCATTCAGTTGGCAATAAGGTATTTCGGCATGGGAAATAGTGACAAGGCACTTGCCTTGGCGGAGGAATCAGACGCATTAAGCAGGAAAATAGGTAATTTGTTTAACATTAGTAGTTCCACACTTTTTCTTGGGGCCTTCTATCATGTTTTTGGAGATTGGAACAAAGGCGAACAGTACCTAAAAGAATCGTTAAGTATATCGCTAAGAACAAACAACACTCAACAAATCTCGAATAGCTACGGATTTCTTGGATGGTCCTACTACGATAAGGGTGAATATGCCAAAGCAAGAGAATGCTTTGAAAAAATGTTTCAAGTCGATGAAAAAATCGGAGCAAAAGCTTACCAAATATCTGATTATCAATGGATCGCCATGAACTGCATAGAACTTGGCGAAATTAACAAAGCAAGAACCCTACTCGATGAACTGCACAAGTTCGCTCAAGAAAAACAAGACAAACAACTCATCGCTAACGAAGACGCAACAAGGGCAATGCTGCTCCGCGCAGAGAAGAAATGGAACGAATCCATCGAACTCTTCGAAAAAAGCCTCCAAGAATACGAAGCATTGAGTGCAAGAAAATGGAACGTTTACTGGCTCGCCAAATACATCCTCTACGAGTATGCCCGTGTGTATTTGGAAAGAGACCAAGAAGGCGACAAAGAAAAAGCTCACAACCTTCTTAGTCAAGCGTTGGAAATATTCCAAAAGCTTGGCGCCAAAAAAGACATAGAAAAAACAGAGTCAAAAATGGCTTACGTTGAAACTGGAAAACAGACAATCTCAGAGCGTAAACCTGCAACAATTAAGGTTTCAGAGACCCTTCCAGATTACGTTAACACTGGGTATAAAGAACTTGACAAATTGCTGTTTGGCGGTATACCAAGAAATTATGCGGTCATATTAACATCGCCTTCATGCGACGAAAGAGATTTACTCATTAAGAAATTTTTGGAAACAGGAGCCACAAAGGGCGAAGTCATATTCTACGTCACCATAGACCCAGGCGAAGCAAAAACGCTTGCAGAAGAGTTTCAACGAAGCTTTTACCTTTTCATATGTAATCCTCAAGCAGACACTATCGTTAAGGACTTGCCTAACGTTTTCAAGTTAAAAGGCGTAGAAAACCTGAACGACATCAACATGGCGTTGACCTCAGCCATTCGGAAACTAGATCCGTCCTTGAAGGGCCCAAGAAGGATTTGCATCGAAATAATCTCAGACGTTCTGCTGCAACACCAAGCTGTTCAAACCCGAAGATGGCTGTCCGCATTTATCCCTGAATTAAGGTCGAATGGCTTCACAACTCTGGCAACATTGGATCCCGAAATGCATTCCCAGCAAGAAGTTCGCGCAATCCTAGATTTATTTGAGGGAGAAATCAACCTCTACGAGAACGAAACTGAACAAGGCTTGCAGAAATTCCTAAAAATCAGAAAAATGTACAACCGAAATTATCTCGAAAGCGAACTGCCTCTGCAGAAAGAAACGCTAAAGGAATGAAAAACAACAATCACATGCATGAGCCCCCAGAAACGACTATTCCATGCTAGAGTTTATTGCGAGTCCAATCTATATATAAGGGAGGGGCTAGGCTTCTCAAAGACAAGTTCTATAATAAAA
>CAZJYC010000068.1:1829-13587 GCA_964550165.1 uncultured Eubacteriales bacterium | reverse complement strand
AGGGTGCCGGAAAGCAGTTCGACCCAAGAGCGGTCAAAGCCTTCAAGGAAGTGCTTATGACCAGCGAGAGATACAGCAAAGAAGAAAAGGAAAAATTTTAAAGGGAAAAAGTTATAGCTTGAGGTGACGGCATGAAGCCAAGTCTATTGTTCCTTGCGGCAGGAATAGGCAGCCGCTATGGCGGTTTGAAGCAGATAGATGCCTTCGGTCCTTCAGGCGAGATGCTTATCGACTATTCAATCTACGACGCCATCAGAGCAGGATTTCAAAAAGCGATTTTCGTTATCAGCAAAAGCATAGAGAAGGATTTTAACGAATTCTTTGCCAAAAAATTCCAGGACAAAATGGAGATGAGCTACGTTTTGCAGAAACTCGAGGATGTCCCGGAAGGAATTCAAGTCCCGCCAAACCGCGAAAAACCCTGGGGAACCACTCACGCTGTCCTGGCTGCAGCTTCGAAAATAAACGAACCCTTTGTGGTGTTGAATGCCGACGACTTTTATGGGCGGGGCACCTTTCAAGATATCTTCTCCTTCTTATCATCCTTGAATGAAGGCGACAGGAACACTTACTGCATTGTGGGCTTCCGGTTGTCCAAAACACTTTCTGAGCACGGACACGTCGCCCGGGCAATATGCGATCTGGATGAAAATGGATATTTGAAGAATATCGTTGAAAGGACTCATGTTAAGAAAATCGACGAAAATATTGTCTATCAGGATGAAGAAGGCCGTTTGATCGAAATTGAAGGAGATCCTGTTGTTTCGCTGAACATGATGGGGTTCACTTCGTCTGTTTTCTCTCATCTTCAAATTTATTTCGAAAAATTTATCCGTGAGCAAAGCCAAAATTTAAAGGCAGAGCTTTACTTACCCAATGTCGTTAATGACATCATTAAATGCCATGCCGCGCGAGTCAAGATATTAAGAACTGATGAGGACTGGTTTGGTGTGACCCACAAAGAAGACAAGGCCAAAGTTACAAGAAAGATAGAGGAATTGGTCGAGAAGGGGATTTACCCGAAAAATTTGTGGGCATAGGAAAATAATCAGCAATTATGAAGTCCAAGCTAAGAGCGATTATGGATAACTTCAAAATTGAAGGAACATTTCTCGAAGGAAGGCCTTACGGCTCGGGTCATATTCATGACACCTTCCTCGTTCGCACTGCCGGAGAAGCATCGCCCGATTATCTTTTACAAAGGATAAACCATCATGTCTTCAAGAATGTTCCTCAGCTCATGAGCAATATCGAGACGGTCACAAAACATATCCAGAAAAAACTAACGGAGTCCCAAGAACCATCTGGAAATTTTAACAGCCTCATCTTTATTCCTGCGAGGGATGGAAAATACTATTACAGGGACGCGAGCAAAAATTACTGGCGTCTCAGCGTCTTCATCGAAAATAGCCGCTCTTACGATGTCGTGGACAGCCCGGAAAAGGCTTATGTCGGTGGCAAAGCTTTTGGCAAATTTCTGTATTTATTGTCAGACCTGCCCGCAGATTCGCTCTACGAAACAATCCCTGATTTTCACAACGTGGAAACACGCCTGAAAACATTTCATGAAACTGAAAAAAAAGATCCTGCGAATATAGTTCGCGAGACATTAAAGGAAATAGAATTTGTCAAAGCAAGAGAAGAAGAGATGACGTGTATCAACCGCCTGGGAAAAGAAGGGAAAATTCCCAGGAGAGTCACACATAATGACACCAAATTCAACAACATCCTTTTCGATGCCGCCGGGAATGTGCTCTGCGTCATCGACCTCGATACGGTGATGCCTGGCTACATTCATTATGACTTTGGCGACGCCATCCGGACCTCAACCAACACCGGTGCCGAGGATGACATAGACCTCTGTCGAGTGTCCATGGACATTGCGCTGTTCGAAGCCTTTTCCAGAGGATTTCTGGAGGAAACAAAATCGTTTCTGAACAACACGGAAATAGATTATCTTGCGTTCTCGGGCAAATTGTTGGCATTTATCATCGGACTGAGGTTTCTGACAGATTACATTGACGGAGACAGGTATTTTAAGGTTCATCGCCGGCACCACAATCTTGACAGGGCAAGGGCGCAGTTCAAGCTTTTGCAAAGTATGGAAGGCCAATATGACAAAATGTTGGCCATAATAAAAAAAATCGTAAAGGGTCTATAGAATCATAGCATTGGAAGAGAGATTTTAAAAAAGAGGCTTTAGAGCTCAAAAAATGGCAGTCATCGATGTCGCCATAGTCGCCTTGTTCCTGGTCTTTCTCTTTTTCTTTGGCTCGATATTCTTTAAGTGGATCGAGAAACCCGATGACTTCTTTGTGGCTGGAAGGATGCTCCCTCCTTTTATCCTGGCCGCTGTGCTGACCGCGACCAACGTCAACCTCTACAGCTTTATCGGCCAATCCGGGAAAGCCTATGAACGGGGAATATCCATCGTCTGGCATACCTGGACAGGGAATATGGCGCTTGTCCTGGCCGGTCTTTTCATCCTCCCCATCCTGCGACGTCTGGAAATAAGAACAATCCCCGAGTTTCTTGAAACCCGGTACGGCTTGGGCATGCGAATCTTGATTGCTATCCTATGGATCTTCAGACTCTCGTTCTGGCTGGGGATTGTGCTTTACACCGGTGCCACAGCCGCCGTGATCATCACCGGGACGGGTGAAGGGTCCTACATTGTCTGGGCTCTCATCTTTTCGGTGATCACCATCATTTACACCACAGCCGGCGGGATGTGGTCGGTGGCTTTCACCGATGTCCTTCAATTCAGCCTGATGCTCCTTGGAGCGCTCATTTTTTTTCCGATCATCATGATTCACGCCGGCGGGCTCTCCGGAATCGCCAAGGCTCTGCCTCCTTCTTATCTTGAGCTTGTTCCCCAGACAGGGCAACTGAACTGGGCGTTTATCTTAGCCATATTTCTACTGGGCATTCAGTGGGCCTGCACAGACCAGGGCATGCTCCAGAGGGCCTTTTCAGGAAAGGATGTCAAAGCTGTGGCCAAAGGCTTAATCCTCTCCGGCATCCAGACAACTCCCTTTGCCCTTCTCTGGTATCTGCCCGGGCTTGCGGCCCGGGTCATTGAACCGGGAATCCAGGGCCCTGACACGGTCATTCCGGCCATGCTCTCCCGCTTTATTCCAACGGGCATTTTTGGGATCATCATCTGCGGCCTGCTCTCGGCACAGATGTCGACTATCAGCTCCAACATCAATTCTACGGCGACCCTCTTCACCAGCGACATTTATCAGAGAGTGCTGAGAAGGAAAGCCTCTGGGAAGCAGGTGATTATCACCGCCAGGATCATGACTCTGCTTGTCGGCTTTTTCATGGTCGCCTTTTCCTTTTTTGCCAAAAGACTGGGAGCGGTGAATGCCTACCTGACGTTGATCGGGATAACTGATATGCCTCTCTTTATCGTGGGCATTGTCTACGGAATATTCTGGAAGAGGGCAAACTGGGTTGGAGCCATTGGCGGCTATCTCTCAGGAGCAGCTACAGGAGCGTTATCGGTGTTTGTCATTTTTGCCGGTTCTGTGAATGCGAGCACCTACGCCACTTTTTTGAGCGCGAGCGCGGCGCTTATCTTCACACCTGTTTTCAGCCTGCTGGCGAAGAAAAAAGCGCAGCTCGAGAGGGCAAAAACGATCCATGCTGCCCTCAAACCGAGCAGTCAAGAAATAGAAAAAGGACAGGCTTTCTACCTCATCCCTAAATCCTCAGGTGGGCGGCTCATGCTCGCTGTCCTCGGTCTCGGCCTCATTGCCTTCCTGGTGAGCATCCTCCTGGGCGGCATGGGTTTGGGCAAGATTGCAGCCTGGCTTTCTGTTGGCTCGATGGTGGTTTACTTCGCTAGCGGCCTCATAAGACTCTCTTTTGATTAGGAGAAGGCATGCGATTGGACTGGATGACCTGGATTATCTGGGCAATCGGTTTTGTTGTCTTTATTTTCTGGATTATCTTCCCTGTAAAAGAGTTCATCAAGCTGATGAGAGAGCGAATCAAGAAATAAGGAATGGTCCTGACAATGGCACAAGAAATATTACGGTTATGCGAATTTATTGATATAAGATAAAAAACTTACCGAGATAGATAGCCTGTATTTTCTCAGTTGGCGGGGATGAATAAATTATGAGGTTCATTGTGATTTAATAGCAGGTAATTCTCTATACACCCTTTGCTGCTGGCTTGTTTATTTATAATCCACCATGTTTTTCGTCAAGGCGATAGTCGGAGCCTTTTTGTCCCCCTCCAGGCGCTCAAGGAGTATTATCTTATGAAGAGCTCTAATCCTTCTAAAATATTCTTTAGACTTAATGATAGCTTCTCTTAACGAATAAGTCTCCTCATCGAGAAGGCTGGGGTATAACGCATTTTCCCTGTAACCCATAATGTGATATTTCTCGTACATGGCTTACTCCTTTTTATCAAAAAAATGGAGCATCCTTGACTCTCCCTTCTCCAGCCTATTTAGTCGTGTAATCCCTGGCAAAATTGCACCAAAATAAATAAATATTATCAGGAGTCGGCTGTTTTATTTGTTTGATTTCTTTTCATCGTCCAATTAAGATCTAGAGGCAAAAAAAACTTCTATCCGAAGGAGCAGATCCATGAAGTTCATCGAAGACCCCCGAATCAACATAGGCCGGAGGAGTCTGGCACTCGCCTGGATTTATTACAGCCTCTATTTGATTGCCTCCATGGTACTCTCCTACACGCTCGGGAATAAGCCCTATATCTGGGGACTTCCGCGCTGGGTGGCTCTGGGCTGCATAATCGTGCCCGTTGTTTTCGTAATTTTGCTTGTCTTTGTGATAGAAAAATTAATCCCTAACGTTCCGTTAGCGGGCGATGAAGAAAGCAAGGATAAAGAATGAACTGGGCTGTTTTTTCTTTTTTTGCTTACACCGCCGTCCTGATCGCCATCGGGATCTGGTCTTATCGGATTGTGGAGAAAGTGCCCGTTTCCAAATATGAAAAAGAATTTTATGCTGCCGGCCGGGGCCTGGGGGGAATCGTTGTGGCCCTCATCCTTGCTGGCGGCCTGGCCAGTGCCGGGACTTTCATCGCCGGTCCGGGCATGACCTATGCTTATGGCTATTCCTGGGTGCTTTCCAACAATTTCCAGATTTTTCTCAGCCTTCTCTTTCTGGCACCGATCGGGATTGCTGTCGGCCTCGTGGCCAGACGGGTTAATGCGGTCACCTACCTGGATCTCTTCCGGGCACGCTATGAGAGCAAAGCCATCATCGTTATCCTGGCTGTGTTGGTCACAGTCTTCCTCATCCCTTACATGGCCACCCAGTTTGTCGGAGCGGCAAGGGTCATCTCCCAGATGACCGGAATGAGCTATCTTGCTTCCCTCGGCCTCGGCTCGCTGGTCGTTCTCGTCTACTGTGTTTTGGGTGGGATGAGGGGAACTTCTCTGGCCACGCTCATCCAGGGTGTGGTGATCACTGCCGGCTGCATCATTCTTTTTGTCGGCACAGTAAAATACGCCGGCGGTTTTTTGAAGTCCACAGAAATCCTTGCCTCCCTCGATATCAATTATCTTTCTCCGACCATGGGAGGCAAATTTCCTCCCACGTTTGCTTTTTCCATTGCCTGCATGGTGGGCTTCTTCATCATCGGCCAGCCGCACGCCATGCTCAGCGCCCTGACCTACAAGAATACACGCGCCCTCAAGCGCGGCATCTGGATGGGAGTGATCTTTGTTTTCCTCTGGACCCTTCTCCTCTGCATGTCTGGTGTTATCGGCCGCGCCATCATCCCCGACCTTTCTGTTCCGGATGAAATCGCTCCCTGGCTGGCCATGCACGTCATGCCCGAAGCGCTGGGCGGAATCGTGCTGGCCGGGATTGTCGCCGGAATCCAGACGACCGTCGCCGCCATGGCCATCATCATCACTTCCAGCATCGCTAAAAACCTCCTCAGGGAGCTTAAGCCGGACATAACCTCACCCAGAGTGAAAGCGACCTCACGCTGGACCATGAGCTGCTGCCTGGCTGTGGCCATTCTTCTGGCGCTTCTCCAGCCGCCGCTTATCCAGTGGGTCATATTCTTTTCCATCGGCGGCATGCAGACAGCCACCTTCGGCCCTATCCTGCTCGGGATGTTCTGGAAAAGGGGCAACAAATGGGGAGCGATCGCCTCCATCTCCTGGGGCATGGTCATCTATGGCCTGGGAATGACCGTCCTTCCTCAAATCGGCGTATTCGGAACCCACCCCTCATTTCTATCCGTGATTTCTTCTGTCGCCGTTTATGCGATTGTCAGCTCTGTGACTCCCCCGCCCTCTGAGCACACTCTGAAAATTTTCTGGGGAACCACTGAATAAGCCATCTGGAATCAGAAATGTCTCTTCAGGACGGCCTCGCTCCCCTTCAGGTTTTTAACGCCGTTCCCTCGCAGCTCTTCTCGGCGGCTGCGTACCGCTCCGGCTAAGCGGTTCGAAAACATGCGGGATTTCTATTATCTGGGCGAAGGCAGAGTGGTGAGAAGGCCGTGTGAAAGGCTGAGCGGGCAAGGTTCCTCTCCCATTCTTCCTGATTAAAGTAAGAACCTAATAAAACAGCAAAGAACTTGTTCTTATTTGATTATCGGAAGAACAATGTGCGAAGGATGTTCGGCATCATGATAGATTGTCTGATGCGCCTTGGCGATCCTGGTGGACGTGTAAGGATCATCGCCTGTGTTGAGGTTTCTGTTGAAGATGGGAAAGTCGCTGCTGGTGATTTCCACCCTTATTCTGTGGCCTTTCTTGAAGACAATTCCTGTTGGCCTGAGGCTGATTTCGTATTTATAAATTTTTCCCGGCTCGATCAAGGAAGGCTCTTTCATGGAGTCTCTGAACCGGGCAGAGATCATCCCGGTTGCAGCATAGCAGACGTTGAAGGCTGCGCCGTTGGGGTGGACATCGACCAGCTTGCCGCCAAAGTCTGTATCCCTGGCCGAGGAGCACGCATAAAGGATGATCTTCACCGGACCCGTAACTTCCAGGTCACTTTCCAGCGGCTCTGAGGTATAGCAGAGCACATCCTCGCGTTTCTCGTTTTCCCTCTGGTCGATGGGGTCTGAAGAAACGCCTCCCCTGGCGCCTGTTCCTCCCCGAATAGAAGGAACCGGGTTTTCCGGATCATAAATATATTTATCAGGAAGCTCCTTCTTGGGAGGCGATATACTGAGTGCCCCATCACCGAAAAGGGTGTTGGCTTTGCCCGTGCTGTGGAAAAAATAAGGAATATACTGTGCTCGGGCGAGGGGCCACTCGCTTTCTTCACGCCACTGATTTTCACCGATGATAAACAGCTTCACCTTCGGTTCCTTCATGACGTTATTGTCCAATCCCTTCAGCCAGTAATCAAACCAGCGCAGCTCGTATGTTTCCAGGTCGAGAAGAGCGTCGGCTCCAAAATCCACTTCGCCGAGTTTTGTGTAGAGGTTGTTTGAATGCGGATAAGGGCCTCCGTGACGCCAGTAGCCGATGACCAATTTGGCATTGTCTCTGGCTAGTTTGGGACCTTCTCTCATGATTCCATAATAGTTTTCAAGGGCGCCGTGCTGGCCGTCGTCATACCATCCGCTGACGGTCACCGAAGGGACATTCACCTTGTGAAATTTTCCTTCCATTCCCCGTTCAGCCCAGTAGGCGTCATTGTTGGGGTGTGACAGCCACTTTTTCCAGAAATCGATCTTTCTGCCCAGAAACTCATCAAGGGTTAAGAGTGGAAGGTGCTCCTTCAGATTCAGCCAGTCATGGACTCCCTGGTTCTGGTTAGTCCGGCCGTCCATCAAAAAAGCCCAGGTGACAGAATCCATGAGGTAGAGAGTCCCTAAAGAATACCAGGTGTCACCGTAGACGCTGCTCGGAGAGCCGTAGGTGAAAATACAGCTCAAGTGAGGAGGTTGCTCTGCAGCTGCCATCCACTGGACAAAGCCCACATAGCTGACTCCGGTCATGCCAACCTTGCCAGTGCTCCATTCTTGCCTGGCCATCCATTCGACGGTGTCGTAGCCGTCGAATCCTTCGCCCTTAAATGGGTCCCATTCGCCCTCTGAATCATACCGGCCGCGGCAGTCCTGAATGGCGACAACATAGCCGCGGCTGGCGTAGAATTTTCCGTAACGGTCATACCGCGGAGTGCTGTTATCGTATGGCGTCCGGATCAGGATTGCCGGAAACTTTCCTTCCCCATCGGGGAAATAAAAATCCGTGGACAGCTTCACTCCATCCCGCATCGGAACCATGACCCCCAGCTGCATCCTGACCTGGTTTTCGGGAGTCGAGATGACGGCCTGGGTCTCGGCCCCAGAATTGCTGATCGCTAAAAATAAAAGAAGAATCAGGAATACGTTGACTCTTTTTTTCATGATCTGCGCTCCTTTGCTTTATGCTTTCACAAAAAAATTTATATCTTCATACAGTTGCACCTGGAAAAAATTTTGAGCCTAAGGAAAGACATGAGATCTCAATACAAATTCACAAACTTGAATTGATTGACATCGACCAGGCCTTTATCCGTTATTCTTAGCTCAGGAATGACCGGAAGTGCCAGGAAACTCATGGTCATGAACAGAGTATCCAGGCCAGAACCTGTCTCTTTTATGGCTTTCTTCAGGCTTTCCTGCTCTTGAACAACGTTTCGTATGGATTCTGTGGACATCAATCCTCCAATCCTCAAAGGGAGATGATGAATTTTATCGACGACGACAACCATTCCTCCGCCCTCTTGAGCTAAGTAATTCACAGCCTTGGCCATGGACTCATCATCCACTCCGGCGACAATAAGATTGTGGCTGTCGTGAGCGACGGTCGAGGCTAGTGCCCCTTTTCTCAGGCCCAGACCTTTGACAAATCCTACAGAATAGAAACCAGCGTCTTTATGCCTTTCGATGACGGCAATCTTGGCCATGTCATTCTCCGCGTCAGCTTTTAGTTCATTCTTGTGGACAACAAACGGTAATAAACTCAGTTTTGTCACGATGCTTCCTCGGATAATTTCGATGACTTTAACCTCCAGGTAAGCTTTGTTCTCAGGAACTTTTAATTTGAAATCTTCAGGCACGAATTTTCGTCCGATGTTGACTTTTCCGAAAAACTCTGAATAGTCATAATCCAAAAGCCTGCCCACATATTCTTTTTTATCGACGACCAAGATACCGTTGTGGATGACTTTATCGATCCCCAGGTTTTCCAGGGAATTTAAAACGACGATATTGGCCTTTTTGCCGGCCACAAGCTCTCCTGCTTCCGGGAAGTTGTAGAGTCTAAAAAATTTTGAAAAGTACCTTGCGCAATTTATTGTGGCTAATGAAACTGCGGTCGCGGTTGCTTTCTCAAGGCTGACTTTTAAATTCTGCAGGATAATGTCTCTGGCCCTTCGAATAATCCTGTCCACGTGACCTTCTCTATCCAGCTCAGCAGCATCCAGATCATCGGAGCAGAGCATGAATCTATCCAGAGGAATTCTTTTTTTAATAAGTCCATGTAAAATCCTCTCCATATCTTTCGACGCGCTTCCGTATCTGAGGCAAATAGACATCCCGGCTGTGTGCTTTTCTAGGACCTCGTCCAAACTCGTCGATTCATGGTCTGAGGAAATCCTGACAACACCGTCATTCCTACCGTTGGTGATGTATTTTCTTAAATCTTCGCCAGTGACACCCGGACAATGGCCGTCGACAATCTTTCCAGCGTCAAAAACAAGATCGACCTTCTCCCTGGCATCCCCAAAGCCATGGATAATTCCCGGAAAATTCATCATTTCTGCCAGGCCATAAATCCTTTTATCCGGCAGCAATTCCTTGATATCGTCGATTGAGATCGAAGCGCCGGCACTCTCCAGATCCGTTGCAGGCACACAGGAGGGAATCCCGATGTGCACATCCAGAGGAACCAGCTCAGCTTGCTTTAGGAACAAACCGATACCCTTTCTGCCTAGGACATTGGCGATCTCGTGCGGGTCGACGAAAATGCCAGTGGTGCCGTGTTTTGCGGCTTCCTTCGAGAACTCGATCGGGCTGAGCAGGCTGCTTTCAATATGGAGGTGACTGTCCATGAATCCCGGCAAAACATATTTTCCAGACACATCGAGCACCTTCTTTGCGTTCTTATCTCGAGAGGGCCATATCCCAACAATAATTCCGTCTTTAATGAAGATATCGTTTTTATGAATCCTTTTTGAGCGGACATCCATGACGCTGCCATCTTTTAAAACAAGATCATACATGGGTCATCTCACCGAAAAGTTTAACGCAAGTTCTAAACCCACAGCTTCTTTCTGTTCAGATAGAACGATTCATTAACGGCAATAATCGAGCGAAAAAGCCGTAATTCTTCTCCGGCATCGATGCCGTAGCCAGCCACCCATCTGTCAGGACCTTCAAACGCGACATAATCAATATGCAGTAGTTTTTTCAATTCTTTTATTTTTTCCGAGGGATTCCTCAATTTTTTATCCAGCAAAATGCAAATCTTCAATTTTGAGGGATCAAAGCCAACATTTTTTATCAAATCCCTCCGCAGCTCCATGAGGGTCACAGCCGTGTCGTTGAGGTCATCCACCAGCAAAACATCTATTCCCTCCATATATTTTGGCCTCCTCAGGATCTTCACTTCCCTTTCCCTCTCCTCAGGCCTCTTGATGTCCAGGCCATAGGTTTTCGCCTCATAAAAATCGCAGACAAGCTCTGGCCCCCCAAGCCTGTCGATCTCTCTTCCCAGGTCTGAGCCGAAAATGAATGCACCCTTCAAGACAGGAATAAAATATAATTTTTTAATCCCACGATAATCATCGCAAATCTTTCTCGCCAGGGCATTCACCCTTTTCTTTATGCATTCCTCCGGAATAATGATTCTATCGATCCTGTCCCTCATGGTGAGTGGAATCTTCTCTTGGGGTCTGCCGGGAAGGATAAGGCCTTCCTCAGGGACTTTGATCACCTCATCATAATTAATCTTCTGGTTCATGGTTCACCCTCTGCCAATAGTAATTTTGCGAACGTCCTGCTGACAGAACCATAAGGAACAACGAAATGTGTCTGGTTTTAGCATTTCCTGGAATGGAAAAAAATTATACACTTTAGCCTGGTCAAAGGAAAGAAAAATCCTTAAGACACAAGTTCAGAGACTTCAAGGATTTTTTCACTGACCTCCATGAAGTCATCGGTCCGGCAGCAGTAATCTACTTCCTGGCGCACAGCCGGATTGGAGCTGTTGAAGGCGATTGAATATCCAGCCATCCTCATCATTGGGATGTCTCCAGCACTGTCTCCGACAACAATCGTCTGGCTGGCAGGAGTGCGGAATCTTTCGAGGATTGACCTCAGCACTTTTCCTTTCCCCAGATGGCTGATCTGAATCCTTACTCCGCCTGTGAGCCTGCCCCGGCGGACCTTCAGCCGATTGCTCGTTGAATAATCAAAACCCAACTCGCGTTTCACCCGCTCCGCGATAAACTGGATTCCGGTCGAGATCGCAGCCAGTCTGAATCCCTTATCTTTGAGGGCTTGAACCGCTTTCTCCGCATTCTTGGCATAAGGAATTTCCTGGCAGATTTCGTAAAGCCTCCGGACATCCATCCCTCTCCAGTGAGCCGCATCAAGGCGGCAGAATTTCCGGTAGCTTATTTTGCCGGCCAAAAACATCTCTTGATAGCGGATCGCCTGATTATCCCACTGGCCCAATTTCTCATGGAGGAATTGCCAGCTGGAGATATGCCTGGTGATAGTCCCGTCAATATCAAAAACGACAAGCCTGAAT
>CAZJYC010000068.1:0-1729 GCA_964550165.1 uncultured Eubacteriales bacterium | reverse complement strand
TCGATGGAATGCTCATCCTGCAGCTGCCAGAGGAATTTTACGGCCCCATCCTCTGCACATAATGTTTTCAAACACTTCAGCGAGCCGATGCGGTATCTCTGTCCAATCTTCTCGACAAGACTCTTAGGAAAATCCGTAATCTGGGCGAAATCGCGCACGGTTTTCTGATAAAGCCACCTGGACATCTGTTCTGCCCGGAAGGAGGGCTCTCCCCATTCGGCAAAGAGATCCTTCAGCTCGTCCAGGCTGAGATTGCGTATGTCCTCTTTCTGCGGCTGCACGCGCCTATTCTACCACAATTAGGGAGACAACTAGCTTAACTAATGATCTTCCATTCTATGTGGATGAAGGAGATGTGGGTTATAGAAAGCCAGCGTGTTTTCGAACCACTTAACTGGAGCGATCCGCAGCCGTCGAGACGCGCTGCGAGGAAATAGCATTAAAAACCGGCGTTGGCTATCGAGCCGAAGGTGTACGCGCAGACGATATCGCTTTAGTCTGTAACGAAATCTTCATAAAGACCACCCCTCCCAGAAGATAATACTTTAGCGAAACTACACTAAATGAGATGCCTTGAAAATAGCATTTTCATGAACAGGAATTCCATTCCCCCCGAGACACCGAATCCAAACGCGGGAGAAGGAGTGAAATGGAGATAAGTTCCCCAGAGGGAATGGCTGGGCGGAAGGATGAATCCCAATCCCATGCCAAACTGAAAAGTATCTTCCCTATTGGGAAATAATGCGCCTAATTCTAAGCCAAAGAGAGCAAAAGATAGCATATCACCCCTGTGATTAGTCCAGGAAGGCCTTTATTCAGATTCTAAATATCAGTTCAGGAAATCTTTTAACTTTGAGCCTCTCTGCGGTTCAAGCCACGGATCTGAGAAATTTAATTAATCAGGAAGAGATTAAGATGTTCAATCTAAAAGAAACTCACGATCTTTTGCGGAACTAAGTTTTATGTCCTCTAAATGTGTTCCCCTAATGCCCGCTGCTCAAAAGATGAATTTGATTCCAAAACAACCCGAAGCTCCGCCCAAATCAATACTCAATATTTCTCCCTCATCAAATTGAGAGGTCAGAGGATGTGGAACCTCAGTTTTAGCCATAATATATTTTCCTTCTGCGTAGACACAAATATTATTGCTAATCATAAAATTGAGGCCGGCCCTTAGGTTGAATCCCAATTTGTTAATTTTTGTCTCTTCAAATTGGACTTCGTTGATTTCAATAGAATGTGTGTCATCAGGATAGAAAAATTCAGTAAATGTCGCATCTTTTATGAGGTCCATTTTGGCATTGATATAGCTTCCACCTCCGCCTATGTAGGGCCTTATCATGCCGTTCGTTACAGGATGAAAATTGATTCCAAAACTGAATATCATTTCCTTAAGAGAAGGACTGGTTGCGATATCATCATAGGCGATATCGTTATATAAGAGCGGATTAGGAAGACTCCAGCCGAATTTGCCTGTGAGGCTTTTTGAAAAATAAGCGGCACTCCCTGTGATCTCGATATTTTTTGTGACGAAAACACCGAGCCCTAAATCAAAGCCGATACCATTACTATTTTCTACTGAATCAGAAATAGTAGACGTTTCATCATAAATAATAAATGAATAGTCATAATCATAGCCTGCCCGAATGAGAGAAAATAGACTGCCCACCTTGATATTGAACATTTTTGCATCGGCAGGTGGAGGCGGCGGAGAAGGCTGTGTCGGAGG
>CAZJYC010000067.1:0-13631 GCA_964550165.1 uncultured Eubacteriales bacterium | reverse complement strand
ATGGTGGTGGGTGGGAGGGTCTTTGGCGAGGAGGGATGGAAACCAGCACTGTGAGGGTTGGCTTTTTCCATCATAGGCCATCACGGAAAAAAAGATACTTACGTTGTTTATCGCTTGTTTTGACAACGGTTTTTTGCTGTTATATAAAATCTGATTTATACGTCTGACCATGACTTACAGATTATCCTCCCTCGCCTCCCGAATGGATAAGCTTTACGAATTCGACCGAGAGCCTGTTATGCCTTCGAAACTTCAGAAGGGAGGAAAATTTGCAGGGCTTTTTGCCGGGGAGCACGTGGCTGCGACCGAATTTGTCATCGGCGCCTTCTTTGTCCTTCATGGCGTTAGTGTCCGCGATTTGCTCCTCGGCTTGCTCATCGGAAACCTGCTCGCCGTCCTCTCCTGGACTTTCATCTGTGCACCGATAGCAACCCGAACACGCTTGACCCTTTACTGGTATCTTCGAAAAATTGCTGGCCCAGGCCTTACTTTTCTCTACAACCTGGCCAATGCCGCTCTCTATTGCGTCCTGGCTGGAGCGATGATTGCTGTCTCTGCCACGGCTGTCGGCTTGGCTTTTGGTGTCAAAACTCCCTCCCTGGCCGATGTCTTTCCCAGCAGCCTGGGCTGGGTGCTCATCACTCTATCCATAGGTATTTTATTCATCGTCCTGGCCATTCTCGGCTTTGAAAAGCTCAGCCGGTTCGCGGAGGTCTGCTCGCCCTGGGTCTTTGTCGTTTTTGTCGCTGGAGCCATCGCCGTCCTTCCCAGGTTAGGCGTTCATCCCCGACTCGATAATCTCTGGGAAATAGGCAGGACCAAAATATGGGACGGGATCCCTGTTTCGGGGCAGGAAAAATTTTCGTTTTGGCATATCATGTTTTTTGCCTGGTTCTGCAATTTAGCCATGCATGTCGGGCTGTCGGACATGGCCCTTTTTCGCTATGCCAAAAAATGGACATACGGGCTCTATTCGGCCTTTGGGATGTATCCCGGCCATATGCTGGCCTGGATCTGTTCGGGAATCATGGTCGCCGCAGTGGGTCGTCAGATGGACCCCGGCCTTATGGCCTTTGAGGCTTTAGGAGTCGCTGGGGCAGCTGGAGTCCTTTTTGCAGGCTGGACAACTGCCAACCCAACCCTCTACCGGGCAGGCCTTGCTCTTCAGGCCATAACGCCCAACTGGCCGCGCTGGAAAATCACCCTTTTCGCCGGGCTTCTGACAACTGTCCTTTCCTGCTTTCCTGTGTTCTTCATGAAGTTGCTAGATTATGTGGCCATCTATGGGCTTATTCTGATGCCTATGGGAGCCGTAGTCTTTGCCGAGCACTGGATTTTTCCTCTTCTCAAAATAGAACAATTCCAAGCCGAAAAGCACAAATGGCTGTTCAACTGGAGAGCTTTAATTGTCTGGGTGGGTACTCTTGTTGCCTGTTTTTTTATGCCCATCCATCTTTTCTTCCGCTGGCTGCCTGGCTATTTCATCGCCCTCATTTCTTATGTTCTCCTTATGGCATTTCAGAGAAAGTAAGATGCGGACCGTACTCTTGGCCGTGCTCTCGCTCCTTAGCCTGGGGAGTTGTCTTGCCTCATCTATTCTTTGTTTCCTGGGAAAATTTTCTGCTCGGAGCTACAAGCTCGTTTTCCTGATTGCTTCTTTAGCCTGGTTTATCCTTGCCACTCTCTGGGCCAGGGAAAGAAAAAGCGCCTGAGGGATTAATCACCTTCAAGCTCAAAAACATACTTGCCTGAGCCGGCTTTGATGATAAAAGCCGACCGTTTTTCCTCGACGCTGTTTATGCCAGAAATTCCTTGGTGGAATCCCTTTGAATCCCAGAGCAACTGGCCGTTTTCTTTGATCACGATATTTCTAAGCTTCAATTTGGGAAGGACGATTTCCGCTTCAGAGTTGACCGGTATTCTCACCTCAAGGCGGACTTGCCGCTCAGAACGATGCCAAGAGGAAGAGACCATTCCCCGCAGAGTGAAGACTGAGCCGGCCGCATACCAAAGATCTCTGACCATCTGAGGCTGAATGAGAATTTTTTGGAATCCCACAGAATCTGGAGCCGGGTTGATGCCGGCTAAAGCTTTATAGAGCCAGGCGCCGACACTCCCGAACATCGGATGATTGTGAGAATTCATCGAAGGCCCTGTTTTAGGCTGCCAGAGTTCCCAGAGCGTTGTGGCGCCGTTTTCAATCATGTATCCCCAGCTCGGGTAAGTTGTCTGAGTCGCGAGTTCATAGGCGAGGTCGGAAGCGTTGCCGCGCGTGAGCAATTCCATCAAGTACTTGGTGCCGATGATGCCGGTTGTGAGATGGGTGTTGTGCTTGTATATAATATCAGACATTAAATTGCCAAAAACAGATCCGCGCACAGAATCTGGAGCGATCTCGAGGAAAAGAGGAAGAGTGTTGGCCGTCTGTGTCCCGTTGGCATAACTCCCCGTTTGTGGGTCGAAGTACTGCTCATGGAAGGCCGACTTGATTTGCTCGGCCAAGGCTCTGTATGTTTGCTCATCCTTGTTTTTTCCCAAAACTTTTGCCATATCTGCCAAGATTTTGACGTCGTAATAATAATAAAAAGAGGAAACAAGGCTGCCCGGTGTTTTCTCCACGGCCACCCAGTCTCCATAGTAGCTGTATTTGACAAGACCATGCTCGGCTTGGCGGCGAAGGAATTCCACGTATTTTTTTAAGCCCTCGTAGTTTTCCTCGAGTACGCGTCTGTCGCCGTAATATTGATACATGTACCAGCAGAGCAGCGGATAGGCAGTCCCCCAGGCTGGGTCCGCAGGCCGCTGTCCCCAAATATGGGGCACAGTGTCAGTTACGGTGCCAGTCTCATCCTGAACATCACGGATATCGCGGATGAAATTGGTGTAAAAAGCTCCCATGTCAAAGTTCATCATCGCTTCCTCTGCAGTTCCCTGAGCATCGCCCATCCATCCCATCCGCTCGTCGCGCTGGCAGCAGTCGGTGGGGATGCTGTGGAGATTGGTCTTCTGTCCCCAGACAATGATTCTCTGGAGCTGGTTCAGGATTGGCCTGGAGCAGGAGAAATTTCCTGTCTGCCGGGCGGCTGTATGAACAACCTTCCCCCGGATTGTTTCTGTCGTCGGAGCGCCCGGGAAGCCTGTGAGTTCGACATAGCGGAAACCATGGTAGGTGAAGCGTGGCTCGTAGACCTCTTCTCCTTCTCCGCGCAGGATATAAACATCCTCGGCTCTTGCACTGCGAAGGTTTTCCTGATTGATCATTCCGTTCTCGTAAAGAAGCTCGGCAAAGCGCATCCGGACCGCAGTCCCCCGCTCCCCGCGAACGCAAAGCTGGGCCCAACCGCTGAGATTCTGCCCCATGTCAAAGACATAGACTTCGGCTTCTGGGTTAGTGATTCTGAAAGGCACAACTGTCTCCATGACCTGGATTGGCGGCATCATCTGGGCAGAGAGTGTTCCTTTTGGGCCATTGACCGATTCAACTTTGCTCCACTGGCCTTCCTCATAACCTGGATAGTCCCAGCCCGGGGTTTCAAGCCGGGCGTCGTAGATTTCGCCGTTGTAGATACTATCGGAAACAACTGGGCCGTTTGTCCCTTTCCATGAAGTATCGCTGACGACGCGGACATTCCCGCCTCCCTCAAGCTCGATATTCATCTGAAAGAGCAGAACCGTTGAGCCGTACCAGCCTTTTCCGAGCATGACGCCAACAGCATTGGCTCCGGAGCGAAGAAGATGACTCACATCGTAGGTCGTGTAAAGTGCCCGCTTGTCAAAAGTTGTCCACCCTGGGTCGAGCACGTTCGAACCGACTTTCTGTCCATTAATCCGAAGCTCATAATAGCCGAGGCCGCAAACATAAGCCCGTCCGCGAATGACCCTGCCGTTAAGGACAAATTCCTTCCGGAGCTGGTTCCCGCCGCCGATCCACTCCCCTTTCCATTCCTCCCGGGAAAAAAGCCCTGTCTCAAAACTCACGACCTTGCTGTAAGGGCTGGGATTATCATTCTTATCCCAGTAGCGGACTTTCCAATAATAAGTCTTTCCGCTCTCTAACAGCTTTCCGTTGTAGATGACCTGCGTGGACTGTTCAGACTTCATCTTACCACTATCCGATATATCTCCTTTTTCTGCAGACGGCATTGTCGAGACGATAATCTGATAAGCAGATTGCTTCTGACCCCTTTCAGTGTGCCCCAGCACCCAGGAAAGCCTCGGGTTCTTGACATCGATTCCCAGCGGGTTTGCCAGATACTCCGAGCGAAGCTCGGATGGCGGCTGTGGCCCTGAAGGCAGATCAGAGACCCCAGCCAGTGAGAATCCTGATATAAATGGAAATAATAAAAAATATAGCTTTGTCCTGAGCCTGCAAATCATGGTGACCTCCATCTCGAATAATCTTTTTTCAGACATTTTACTCAATTAAGAAGCTCAAGGGAAAGGCAATTTTTTTAAGTATTTCCTTCATGTCAGCATTACCAATTCCGCAATAAAAGATTGCTTCAAATCACAGAATTGGAAATGCTAAATTCCTTCATGGAAGCATCTTTTTCCCCGTGATGAGAAAAGAGATTTGATAGAGTGAGGAATGGAGGCGCTGGTTTTTGTCCCTCCGAAGCCCATGGTGGTGGGTGGGAGGGTCTTTGGCGAGGAGGGATGGAAACCAGCACTGTTATAGTTGGCTTTTATCATCATGTGCCTTCACGGAAAAAAAGATGCTTACTTACTTCATTTACCTTTTGACTTTTCAGAATGATTTGATATAGTCTAAGGCACTAAAGAAGATATGAAGTTCAGCTCATTCTGGAATTGTTCGTATTCCTTTAATCCTGGCTTAGAGAGATAAGGAGGTTACGGATGGAAGAGAGGGGGATCGAACAAAGAACCTGCTTGCGCTTTAGAATCCCCGGAGCAACTGTCAGCTTCCAGATTAAGGGTCACTCTGAAGAGTCCTCTCCGCTTTTGGATATAAGCCGGGGTGGAGCTAAATTCCAGAGGATACAATCGATTGATCTCAATACAGAGGTCACCTTAAAGATTTCCATCCCAGGGGAAACGGTTCCGCTGGCATTGAGCGGTGTGGTCAGATGGACCTTCTTCGACGAAGCAAAAAGCAAATACCGGATCGGGATTCAATTCCATCCTTATGGGGATAAGAAAGGTCAGAATTATCCTGGAAATCTGGTGAAAATCATTGCCTTAGAGCAAAAATTTGCACCGAAGGAAAAATCAGACGTTGAGAAGTATGAAGTTGACTGAAGGCTAGCCTATATTTCTCCATCCCATTGGAATCTTCGCTCTAACTCCATCCCCTCAGGCACTCTGCCCTAGAATTGTAAGAAAAATTATTGCGGTAAAAAAATCGAGTTTTTAGGTAAAGAGTGATGTCAAGAGGACAGAAATTTATCCTTCGATGACAACCTGAGAATAGTCAGCAACCATGATCAAGAGCTTGCTTATGGACTGAAGCAACGCCAGCCGATTCTGCCTCAGCCTCTTTTCTTCGGCCATGACCAGGACTTTATCGAAAAAGTCATTTATCGATGACCTCAATCTGAAGATAATCTTCTGTGCCTGGATAAAATCTCCTTTGGCAATCAAGGGAAGAACATTCTTCTTGACTATAGAAAAAGTGGCATAAAGATCCCTTTCTTGCTTTTCGGCGATCAAATCTGGATTGACCTTATAGCAAGGCTGATCACGGATGATGTTGTTCACTCTCTTGGCAATCGTGACCAGGGGCTCAAGATGGGCTGTTTCCTTAAAACTGTCCAGAGCCTTGAGTCGGAGATAGCAGTAGTAGATATTGTCAATGCCAGCGGCAACAGCTGCGTTGACCAAATCGTACCGGAAACCCTGTCTCTCGAAAATATAGCGAAGCCGGTTTGAAAAGAAGTCCAGGCAGTAATTTTTCACATAATCTCTTGTTTTCGTCAACCTCTCGCCATAAACTTTCAGGACTTTATCCAGGAGTTTCAAGAAAGAAAAACAAAGTTTTTTTTCGAGAATGACTTTACAAATACCTTGGGCATTGCGCCGCAAACCGAAAGGATCTCTCGAACCTGTCACCTCAACTCCAATGCCAACGACGCCCACGATAGAATCGATTTTGTCCGCGATGGAAAGGACTGCCCCTGCCAGCGAAGAGGGGCAGGCATCTTCCAGACTGAGGGGATGATAGTGCTCATAAACAGCTTTCCAGACCTGGACCGGATATCCTTCTCTGCTGGCATAAAGCCCCCCAGCTTCGCCTTGAAGACTGGGAAACTCCCTGACCATTTCTGTCAGTAGGTCGATCTTGGCCAGTTCAGCTGCTTGAACAATCTGCTCTTTATCTTTTTTCACCTCGATTTTATCCGAAAGATAGGAAGCAATTTTTTTGATTCTCGCCGTTTTATCTTCATAGCTTCCCAGCTTCTCCTGGAAAATAACCTGGCTCAATCCTTTTGCCCTTTCTTTGAGAGGGACTTTCTGGTCTTGCTCCCAGAAAAATTTTGCATCCTCCAGTCGAGCTTTGAGGACTCGCTCGTTTCCTTTTTGAATGAGATTTTTTGAGTCCTGATAGGCATCCGCCACTCCTAAGAAGCAGGGCATTTGCTTCTTATCTTTAACTATGGAAAAGAGTTTTTGGCCTTCTCTCATGGCTGTGCTCAGGACTTCCAAAGGCAAACTCAGATATTTTTCCGGAAATGACCCGAGAAAAACATACGGATGTTCCACATCGTAGGCAAGCCTCTCTAAGAGTACTTCATCCGGAAGGAGCTGGGCTTTGAGGGAGGAGAGCTTTCTCTCGATTTCGTCCATAATCGTCTTTTTTCTTTTATCCTGCTCAACAATCACCTTCATATTTTGTAAAGAGTCTTTATATTCTACGAAGGTCTTCACCCTAACTTTCTTCCGGGGAAAATAGATTTTATGACCGCAGGTTGTATCCCCAGATGTGACTCCAGCCGCAGAAAATTCCACTTTTTTTTCGCCAAAGAGGCAAAGAATGTTCCTTATCGGACGGGAAAAACGAAAAGGACTCTCTGTCCATCTCATCATCTTAGGAAAAGAGAGAGAAGATATGATTTGAGGGAGAACTTCAACAAGAATATCTTCTGTGGGTTTTCCCTTTTCAATTTTTTTCAGGCCCAGATACTCTCCTTTCTCTGTTTTTATAATCTGAAGCTCCTCTAGGCTCACTCCTTGCGACTTGGCAAAACCCCTGGCCGCAGGCAAAGGCGAGCCATCCTTTCCAAAAGCAACTGTTTCTGGTGGGCCGATAACCTCCTCTTCTTTATCCTTCTGGCTTTGAGCAAAATCTCCAGCCACAATCAAACGGCGGCAGGTTCCGAAAGCCTCGATCTTTGCCACCTCCACTTTCTGGGCAGAGAGCTCTCTTTTGATTTTTTCTTCAAGCTGGGAAAGACCTGCCTTCACATGAGAAGATGGCATCTCCTCGGTGTTAATTTCCAAAAGAAATTCCGTCAGTTTCCGCTCTCCCTGGCTATGAATTTTTGTGCAATCTGGTTCGCCAGCGCTCTTATCTGCGCAATCAGCTTCACTCTCTCAGTCACGCTTATGGCGCCCCGGGAATCCAGAAGATTAAAATAATGAGAACATTTCAGGCACATGTCGTAGGCGGGAAGCAGCAAATCTCTGTCAACGAGCTGCTGGGCTTCTTTCTCGTTCGTAAGGAAAAATTCCTGGAGATTTTTGATGTCAGCCTGTCTGAAATTGAATTCAGAAAACTCCCTCTCCTCCGTAAATCGCAAATCTCTGTAGCTCACGTCATCAGACCAGTCGAGGTCATAGATGTTGTCTTTTCCTTCCAGAAACATCTCCAGTCTCTCCAGCCCGTAAGTGATCTCCACTGGCACTGGGGAAAGGTCAATGCCTCCGGCCTGCTGGAAATAGGTAAATTGCGTGATCTCTAATCCGTCCAGCAAGACTTGCCAGCCAACTCCCCAGGCACCGATCGTCGGCGATTCCCAGTCGTCTTCATCGAACCGAATATCGTGCTCCTTGAGGTGAATCCCCAGAGCGCCCAGACTTTTGAGGTAAAGCTGCTGGATGTCAGGAGAAGCAGGCTTGATGATCACCTGGAATTGAAAGTGTTTCTGGACCCGGTGAGGATTCTCTCCATACCGCCCGTCTGTCGGTCTTCGAGAAGGCTGGACATAGGCCACTTTCCATGGCCTGTCACCCAGTACCCTGAAAAAAGTATCGGGCGTCATTGTTCCAGCGCCAACCTCGAGGTCATAGGTCTGGGCAAGATAGCATCCCTGGTCGCTCCAGAATTTCTGAAGATTCATGATGAGTTTTTGAAGACTCATTTCAATTCCTCAAGCCTTGGTTCCTGCGGTCTTACTCTGATCGTTTCTCTCCACTCCACCTCAGAATGGGGCGGCGGGCAGCGGCCGTCTCATCCAAACGCCTGACATACGATGCGTGCGGGGCAGATTTCAGCATCTCAGGATTTGCTTTGGCTTCTTCAGCAATTTTTTTCATAGCTTCGATGAAAATGTCCAGGTCCCTTTTACTCTCGGTTTCAGTCGGCTCGGTCATCAGCGCTCCTTGAACGATCAGGGGAAAAGACATGGTCGGAGGATGAACCCCGTAATCGATAAGCCTCTTGGCGATATCGATATTCTGGATGCCGTACTCTCTCTGGAATTTATCCGAAAAAACGCACTCGTGAAGCGTTGAAGTCTTGTATTTCAGATGATAGTCCTGCTCCAGACTCTTGCGGATGTAGTTGGAATTCAAGACGGCGATTTCTGCGACTTCTCTCAATCCTTTTGCTCCCAGGGAAAATATATAGGCCAAAGCTTTAACAGCGACCAAATAATTTCCGAAAAAGCTACGAACTCTGCCGATCGTCTTGGGCCTGTTGAAGTTGAGGCTGTATTTTTCTCCCTTCCGTTCGATAATTGGGACAGGGAGAAAAGGTTCCAGCACTCTCTTCACACCGACCGGCCCTGCTCCAGGACCACCGCCGCCGTGGGGTGTGGAGAAAGTCTTATGGAGGTTGAGGTGGATGACATCGACGTCCATATCTCCGGGCCTGCAGATTCCAACCAAAGCGTTCATGTTGGCTCCATCCATGTAGATGAAGCCGCCTTTGGAATGGACGATATCAGCGATTTTGTTGATATCTGCCTCGAAAACACCCAGCGTGTTCGGGTTGGTGATCATCAAAGCTGCCACATCCTCGGTCATACTCCGGGCGAGACTTTCGACATCGATCGTTCCCATCTCGTTGGAGTTGATCTCCCGGACGCTGTAGCCGCAGAGATGAGCGCTTGAAGGGTTGGTTCCGTGGGCCGAATCGGGAATGAGGACTATTTTCCGCGGATTTCCTCTTTCTTCAAGGCAAGCCCGGATGAGCATCATACCCGTCAGCTCTCCCTGGGCTCCTGCTGAAGGCTGAAGGCTGAAGGCATCCATTCCTGTAATCTCAGCTAAAAGCTCTTCGAGTGTTCTCAGAATCTCAAGGTTTCCTTGGATTAAATCTGAAGGCGCCAAAGGATGGGAGACGACGAGCTGCGGCAGCGAGGCGACTTTCTCGTTGATCTTCGGGTTGTACTTCATGGTGCACGAGCCCAGCGGATAAAAGCCCTCATCGATGCAGTAATTGGTGCGCGAGAGTCTTGTAAAATGCCTGACGACCTCCATCTCTGAAACCCGGGGGAAGCCTTCAATTTCATCCCTCAGAGGAAGATTTCGAAGGATGTCTTCTTTGGCGGAGATATCCAGCTTCGGCAGCCAGAAAGCCCTTTTCCCTTTCTCACTGATCTCGAATATCAACGGCTCCCGAATCATCTCAGTTCTCCTTCAAAACTTCTTCCAAGCTTGATGCGAGCTTATCGATCTCTTCTTTCCTGTACATCTCTGTCACGCAAACCAGGAGGCTGTTCCGAAGTTCCGGGTAGAGCCCTTCGAGGCTCAGGCCGGGGATAATCCCTTTTTTCCTGAGGCTTTCTTCAACTTTGGGCAAGTCCTTTGAGAATTCAAGGACAAACTCGTTGAAAAAACTTCCCTGGAATTTTCGTTTTATTCCCTTAATGCCGGTTAGCCTTTCCAGGGCATAATTGGCTTTCTGGATATTCTGCCAGGCAAGTTCCCTTAGCCCTTCACGGCCGAGTGTCTCCAGGAATATGGTCGCCCTAAGGGCACACCAGGCTTGGTTGGTGCAGATGTTGGATGTCGCTCGTTCCCGTCTGATGTGCTGTTCTCTTGTGGATAAAGTCAAAACAAACCCTCTCTTTCCTTCCACATCTTCTGTCTGACCTGCGATGCGGCCCGGGAACTGACGGATGAAATCTTTCGAGCAGGCCATAAACCCCAGGTAAGGGCCGCCAAAGCTCAAGGGTAAGCCGAAAGATTGTCCCTCTCCGGTGACAATATCCGCTCCGAGCTTGCCCGGAGCCTCCAAAATTCCCAGAGATAGAGCTTCAGAGACAACGGCCACGGATAATGCTTGAAAAGAATGGGCCAGGTCAAAAACTGCCTTGAAGTCTTCCACCACTCCCAGGAAATTGGGAGATTGGACGACGATTGCGGAGACTTTATCATCCAGCTTTTTCTTGAGGTCTTGCCAATCGATTTTTCCGTCCTCTGCATACTTGATCTCTTCAATCTGGATTCCTAAATTTCTGACATACGTCTTGATCACACTTCTGTATTGCGGGTGCAGTGTCTTGGCAACCAGCACTTTAGGCTTTCCTTTCAAACGGTGGGCCATCAGAACCGCTTCCGCCGCACCGGAAGCTCCGTCGTAGAGAGAGGCGTTGGCAATATCCATGCCTGTTAGCTGGCAGATCAGAGTCTGAAACTCAAAGATGACCTGGAGGGTGCCCTGGCTGACTTCAGGCTGGTAAGGGGTATAGGGGTTCATGAATTCCCCTCGCAGGCTCAGATAATCCACCACGTAAGGAATAAGATGGAAATAGGCTCCAGCTCCTAAGAATGACAGGAGATCGGGATAGGTGTTCTTTTTGGCAATTTGCTCAAACTGATGAATCAACTCATTTTCTGAAAGCGGAGAGGGAAGATTAAGCTCCTTTTTTAATTTTATCTCCACAGGGATTGCTCGAAAGAGCTCTTCCATTGAGGAGACGCCAACCCTGGCCAACATCTCTTTTTTATCCTTATCGCTCAAAGACATGTAACTCATAGGTTGGTATTCCTCAATTCAAGCAGTTGAACCTTTACTCCTCGATTCCCTCGAGAAATTTCTCATATTCGCTGGCAGACATCAGTTTCTCGAATTCCCTTTCATCCTTTATCTTCAAACGAACAATCCAGCCCTTTCCGTGCGGGTCCTTGTTCACGAGCTCGGCATTATCGTTCAATCCAGAGTTCACCTCCACCACCTCACCAGAAACAGGTGAGAAAATATCCGAAACCGCCTTCACCGATTCAATGACTCCGATGGATTGATGGAATTCCAGTTTGGTTCCAACCTCAGGCAGCTCGACATAGACAACATCTCCGAGCTGCTTCTGAGCAAAATCTGTGATCCCGACAGTTCCCTGGTTGCCTTTCACCTGAATCCATTCATGGTCTTTGGAGTAATAAAAGTCATCAGGATACATGCATCGCCTCCTTGTCTAGGGAGTAGAAAGCCTTGCTTATTAAGCAGTCAACATTCAAAGTTAACCGTCTTGTTTCTCTAAATCCTGTGTTATCCAGCGAGACTAGGCTTTCTCGCCTCTCTTGTAAAAAGGAGCAGGAACGACCCGGGCCTTGACGCTCTTGTCCCTGATTCCAACCTCAAATTCGGTTCCTACTTCTGTAGATTCAACGGGGAGATAAGTCAAGCCTATGTTCTTCTTCAAGTAAGGGCAAAAAGAGCCTGAAGTGACCTCGGAAACTTTCTGCCCCTTGATGAAAACCGGATAATGCGGGCGGGCTATTCCCCTGTCCATGACCTCAAAACCGACAATCTTCCTTTTTATGCCTTCCTCCTTTTGCTTGAGGAGCGCCTCCTTCCCTAAAAACTCTCCTTTCTGAAACTTAACAAGCCAGCCCAGATCCGCCTCCAGAACCGTTGTCGTATCATCGATATCGTTTCCGTAGAGCATGAGTCTTGCTTCCAGACGGAGTGTATCCCTTGCTCCCAGACCGACAGGAAGACAGCCAGAGCCTTTTCCCTTCTCCAAGAGGACATTCCAGATCTTTTCCGGCTGAGAAGAGAGAGTGTAAATCTCAAAGCCATCTTCGCCTGTGTAGCCTGTGCGGGAGACAAGCACTTCCTCGCCTTCTATCGCTCCCCACGTAGCTTCAAACGGTTTCATCTCCTGGAGGCTAACCTCGATCCAGGGCTGAAGAATCTCAAGGGCTTTTGGCCCCTGGAGCGCAAGCTGGGTATAATCATCGCTTTTGTTCTCGACTGCGACATCGAAGCTTTTTTTATGGCTGACGATCCATTCGTAATCCTTATCAGAATTGGCGCAGTTGACAACCAGAAGGTACCGCTCCTGGCCCAGGCAATAAACGAGGAGATCATCGACAAAAGTTCCCTGGGGAGTGGTCAGGGCTGAATACTGAGCCTTGTTCGGAGTCAAGCGGGCAGCATTGTTCGGAGTCAAATACTGGACAAAATCAAGAGCCTGTTTTCCCGAAATGAGTATCTCTCCCATATGGCTGACATCAAACAGCCCGGCCTTCTGCCGGACAGCCATATGCTCTTCGATGATCCCGCTGAACTCGACCGGCATCTCCCAGCCGAAAAATTCGATCATTCTGCCTCCAAGCTTTTTATGGGCGGCATTCAGGCGGGTTTTTTTCAATTCTGGAACTCCTCTGTGAAACTAATTTACTACCATAGAAATTTTTCTTATGCAAGAAAAATCCTTTAAAATGCTCAGGCTAGTGGATTCAAAAGCACGCAGCCTTTGTCCCATCGAGACAAAAGCTGCTTGTTTCGAAAAAATCCAGTCATTTTGACATTCAAGATGAAAAAGAATTTTGAAAAGCTCCAATCCAGTCTTGCCCGTAAGGCCAAATTTGCTATAATTAAAGGCCAGTCATGATCGACTTCAAAGCTCAAACAAAGGAAACAATCTTCGAGAAGCTGAGGGGAAAGTATCCCCTTGAGGCATCAGAGTTTGAAATAGCTTATACCCCGCAGCAGAAAATGGGGGATTTTGCCTTGAACTTTGCGTTCGGCCTGGCAAAAAAAATGCACAGACAGCCGAGGGAGCTTGCGCAAGAGGCCCTTAACCACCTCTCTCCTCTGGACGGGGTGGACAAGATTGAGGTCGCAGGAGCAGGCTATATCAATCTGTTCTTAGACAGGAAAAAATTCTTTTCTCGACAGCTCCGCTCGATCGAAAAGACGTCCCTCTCCCCCGAAGAGGGAAAAATCATCATCGAGCATACCAACATCAATCCCAACAAAGCCGCCCATATAGGCCATCTGCGGAATGCCTGCCTTGGGGATACACTCGGACGCTGCCTGAAATACAAAGGAGAAAACGTCGAAATCCAGAATTATATCGACGACACAGGCGTTCAGGTCGCGGATGTTGTCTTTGGCTTTATGGAGCTGGAGAAAAAAGACCTGTCCGAGATCAAAAAGATCAAAGAGAAATTTGACTATTACTGCTGGGACCTCTATGCCCGGGTTTCCTCCTACCTGG
>CAZJYC010000066.1:0-13658 GCA_964550165.1 uncultured Eubacteriales bacterium | reverse complement strand
CCTCCATTAAGGTTCTCGATGTGTTGATATTTTTGAGTTCACGATGTATATAAACTTGTCATCCAGGGTTTATGATGTGTGTAAACTCTAGTGACATTAACATGAATCTGCGATGTGTGTGTATTCGTTAAATAAAATCTAAGATGAAATTTGTGTGATGGACTTATTAACGACGAAAGGATGAACCAAATGAGAAGTCTTAAGGTCAGCATCATCGGTTTGCTTATTCTGTTTATGGTCTGGGGCTGCAAACCTTCCGGAACTGCGGTCAAGCCCATAACCGCGGAGGAAATCGAAGCCCATATCCGCTTCCTCTCCGATGACCTTCTCGAAGGCCGCTCTGTCGGGACTCAGGGTTTGGCTCTGGCCGCGCTTTACCAGGAGAATTTCTTTCGAGGCCTGGGGCTCGAGCCGCTTTTTGGAAAGAGCTTCCGCCAGGCTTTCGACCTCAAAGGCAGCCAGCCGGACAGGAATGCCAGCCTGGAAGTTTTTTCGGATGAAGTGACCATTGGCTATCGAATCCATGAAGATTTTGTCGTCAATTCTCAGCGGGAAGACTGTCCCGAAGGCGTTGAGGGCGAGCTTATCTACTGCGGCTACTTCATCCAGGCTCCTGAAAGGAACTGGGATGATATCAAAGGCACAGACCTGAAGGGAAAGGTGCTTCTGGTGGAAATCAACGAGCCAGGCAATTATCCGGGCGGAATCTTTGACGGCGAAGAGATGACCTACTACGGGCGCTGGACCTATAAATTTGAGAAGGCATCTGAGCTGGGAGCAACGGGAATACTCATCATCCATAACACCAAAGGCGCCTCTTATGGCTGGGATGTGGTCCGGAACTCCTGGTCTGGCGAAAGGTTTTTTCTTCCTGATAGAGAAACTAAGCTCTTCCTCCAGGGTTGGCTCCATGAAAGAGCAGCCGAGAAAGCGCTGACCGTGGTTGGACTCAACCATGAGGCGCTTCTCGCCAGGGCAGAAAATGATAATTTTAAGCCGATTCCTCTTGGCTTGAAAGTGCGGGTGCGCCAGAAGCCATCCTTCCGCCCTGTCTCTGTGGAAAATGTGGGAGGTCTCATCAGGGCCAAAAAGGGGCGAAACAAAGACCGCTACATCATTCTCTCCGCTCACTATGACCATCTGGAGAAGGACCCGAACAAGGAAGGGGACCAAATCTACAACGGCGCTGTGGATAACTGCTCGGCAACAGCAACGCTTCTGGCTCTGGCTCGCTATTATTCCGGGCAACCGGAGAAGCTCAAAGCCAGCCTTGTTTTCCTGGCTGCAACAGCCGAGGAGGAAGGTCTTCTTGGCTCGGATTATTTTGCCCGCCACCTTCCTTTTTCTCAATCATCTGTCCTGGCCAACCTTAATTTTGAGATGACCAATGTCTGGGGTGAGACAGAGGATGTTTATGCCATCGGCGCAAAGCATTCAGACCTGGATGATTACTGCCGGCGGGCTGCAGAGAATCTGGGTCTTCGGTACATTCCTGAAAGAGGCGGCAATTTCGGGTTTTTCTTCCGCTCGGATCAGCTGAGCTTTGCCCGGGCAGGCATTCCGGCAGTCTGGCTTCATGAAGGGATTACCTCAAAAGGAAAGAACAAGAGCTATATAGTGAGCAAACGCGATGAATATCAGAGAAATAAATATCACCAGGTCACGGATGAGATAGAGGAGGATTGGGACCTCCAGGGGACAATCCAGATCGCCCGCTGGGCGCGGGAAATTATCTCCCTGCTCTCTGGAGCTAAAGGTCTTCCCCAGTTCAAGGAGTCGAGTTCTTTCCGGAGAAAAGACCGCTAATCCTGTTGTTCTTAAATTTAATTTCCGAAATAGCCGATAAAAGTGAGAACGTCAATTTTGGGTTAAATTTCTCTCTTTCTAGAGGTTGAGTTTTATGCTAGAATAATAAATTGCTGAGATGAGCAGTCATCTGAAAGGATCTAATTTTTCCGAATACCTCAAACCCTCTCAAGTCATTTTCGAACTTAAAGCCACAAAAAAGATTCAAGCTTTTGAAGAGCTTCTGGATGTTTTAGACAAACAAAAGCTTATCAAGAACAAAAAACTCATCCTGACGCGCATCATCGATAGAGAACGTCTGGAATCGACCGCGATCGGGCATGGTGTCGCCCTTCCTCATGCCCGGGTGGACACCGATGGAGAGATGGCTGTTGCCGTGGGGAGATCAGTCAAAGGGGTCGACTTTGAAGCCGTGGATCACAAAAAAGTCCATCTCGTCATCCTTGTTGTCTGGAATCCGTCCATCCCCGGCCTTTTTAACCATCTTTTTGCCGGCCTGGCCCAGTTCCTGAGGCAGCCAGGATTCAGGCATAGGCTGTTCGACGCCAAGAATAAAGCCGAATTGTATAAGGTTCTTTCAGAGGTTGAGTTGCATCTTCCTCAAGAGGATAGAATCATCAGCCAGGCAAGCCTTCTCCACAAGCTCCAGTCCATAGAGATTAAGAAGAAGAAGAAAGCAGACAAGAAACAGCTCAAGGAGCTTGAAAATCAAGCCAATATGATTCGCCAGGAACTCGACGCGGCCTTGCTGGACAGGTTCGACAGGCTTATGGAAAGGTACGGCTTTGCTGTGGCTGAAGTGGAGGACGGAGTTTGCCAGGGTTGCAATATCAACGTGGCTACTGGAATGGGCTCAGCCATAGAGGGAAGTAACGATATCTACATCTGCGAAAACTGCGGCAAATTCCTTGTCTCTTCGAAGAAAAAAAAGAAATAATTACCTCACAGCCTCTTTTGCCAGATTCACTGGCTTTAAGAGCCTTCGGACGGGATAGGTCTGAGGCTCCCGGCTCCACTGGGGGACAAGATAGCGGTCGAAGAAGTTCCAAACAAGCAGCCCGTCGTCGCTCTCCGGCTCAAGGAGGTAAGCAGCCAGATTGGCCAGAGGCTGGGCTGTCGGGACGAAAAGAGTCCCTTCAGGGAATTCTTTTTGCTCGACAAAGTATTCGCCCTTCACGGAGTTCATGTAGTGTCCCTGGTAGAGCCGCTGGCTCGCTTTGATTTCTTTGAGGCGAAACGATTCTACTTCTAAGGTTACAGGTTTTGTCAGCCTCTCCACCAGAAGGCCGTGCTGAAGCAGTTTTTTTATGATTTCAGAGTCGGGAGAAGGAATAAGATAAGCATACGGAAATGAGATGCTTCTTTTTGGGAAAAAATCGGCGTAATAGGGGACGTTATAGATTTTCTCCTTGTCTGTTTTCTTGACCAGGGGCCAGGTGCCTTCCCTCGGCGTAATCTCCATTTCATAGCCGCGGATGGTGACATTTTCTTTGAGAGGCCTCACTTCAAATTCCACGCCGAATGTGTCGTTCGAGGAAGGACTAAACCCCCTGAGGATTGTTTTCCGGTCTGCTTCAGCGATGAGCTGATGGATTTCATCCTTGTGGCTGTCACAGTAATCCAGGATAGCCCGCAGGAAGTTATAGCAGCCGGCGACCCGCGTTTTGAAGTCAGCATAAGAGTAATTTTCATCGAGTATCGAGAGCCTGTTTCTCAAGCCGGTGTAGTTGCTGACGTAGCGGGGAAGGTGGTCAAAAGTGTGCCAGCCTTTTTCGGGCTCTCTGCCGAAGTTTCCGTAGGGAATTGAAAATGTTTTGTATTTTTCTTCCAGATTCTTGCAGATCTCTGGAAGCATCTTATCCCTCATGTAAGTGATGATTGAGGAGTCACCGTTGGGGTTGAGGGGCCAGGAGTAAGTCACCGGATTCTGGTGGTAAGAACCGTTGGTTGTGTGGCAATCGACAAGAAGGGCGGGATCCCAGCGCATCAGGACATTTCTGACAAGGCCCTGAAGCTCCGGGCTTTCCAGCTTCATGCTGTCGCGGTTCAGATCAAGGTTCTGGCCGTTGGTGCGGACACCAACTCCTTTTTCCGGGCCAGCCTGATTGCGCCTGTTTTCCGGGCTGATTCTTTCGTTGCCGTCTGCATTGAAAATGGGCGCGATGAGAATCACCAGCTTGTCCAGATAGGGCGGTTTTTCCTTGAGAACGATATCCCGGGCAAGCATCAAGGACGCTTCTTTCCCTTCGACTTCGCCGGCGTGGATGTTGGCCTGGATGTAGACGACCGCCCTTCCGTCATGGCGAAGCTCTGAGGGAAAGGAAGGAGCTGGTTTGCCGATGACAAGGAGGGGAACAGCCCGTCCTTCGGCGCTCGTGCAGAGCGTTTCCGTGCGAATCAACGGGCTTAGCTGCTCGAGCTCGATGATGAAGTTAATCACGTCAGCGTATCTTGATGTTGCGCTGAAGCCGCTCGTTTCGGCAACAGTTAGGGGACCATTTTTGTCTTGAGAAGAAGACGGGGTTGAGAAAATAAGAAAAGCTGAGACAAAGACGCTCAAGGCAAAGCTCGTAATCAAATATTTTTTCTTGTGTATCATGTTTTTCCTTTCAAAAAGGGGACAGGCCCCTTTTTCCGAGAAGTGAGTTTATAAAAATCAAAATATCCCGTCAACGAAAAAAAAGCGGAAAATAAAAGGGGACAGAGCTTGTGTTTTTTGTCTGTTGAGTGCTAATTTAAGATGATGACTTTCAGCGTGAGCAAAGAAAAGGGAGATGCCCTGCGCAAAAAGATGGAGGGCCTGGGTATCTTTGAGAAAGATATCATCGAAAAATTTGTCCGCTCAAGCGGCAAAGGCGGCCAGAAAGTCAACAAGGCTTCGACCTGTGTCTATTTGAAGCACATCCCTACCCAGATTGAAGTGAAATGCCAGAGGGAACGCTCCCAGACCCTGAATCGCTTCCTCGCGCGCCGCATTCTTGCCAATAAGATAGAAGCCATGATCCGGGGCAAGGAGAGTGAAGAGCGGCAGAGGATTGAGAAAATCCGGCGCCAGAAAAGAAAACGCTCCAAGAGAGCCAAGCTCAAAATGCTCGAGGAGAAAAGGAAACACTCTCGAAAGAAAAAAGAGAGAACCTTCCGTCCCTCGCCGGATGATTATTAGGAAATCCTGATTTTGCTAAGCCGCAAGCCTCAGCAAAACATGAAGCAGAAGGTTTGCGCCCTTTTCCAGGTCTTCCCATTTGATCGTCTCCTGCGGCGAATGGCTGATGCCGTCCAGGCAGGGAATGAAGATCATCCCGGCTTCTGCGACACTGGCCAGAATCTGCGCATCATGGCCCGCGCCGCTTGAAAGCTCCATGAAGGGATAGCCGAATTTTTCGCACTCTTCTTTCATTAAACTGGTGATTCGGGGAGATATATTCACGGGCTCAGTTTTGTCCATAAATTTTGAAGCAAACTCAAGGCCGCGGGTCGAAGCAACATCATTGGCAAGAGCAAAGAGTGACTTCTCTAGCTCTTGGAGGGTTTCCCTGGAGGTGCTTCTGTATTCGAAAGAAAAATCGACCTGGCCGGGAACGATGCTGAACGCTCCGGGTTTCACATGAACTTTTCCTACGGTCACCATGCTGCCGTAATGCTGGGTGGCAACAAACCGCGTGCTTCTTAGCGCAAAATCCGCCAACCCCAAAAAGGCATCCCGGCGGAGCTCGAGAGGAGTGGTCCCGGCGTGGCTTGCCTCTCCCAGAAAGGTGCACACAAGATAGTGCTTTCCCGCAACGGAGTTCACGATGCCGATGGGCTTTCCCTCAGTTTCCAGGACAGGCCCCTGCTCGATATGGAGTTCGATAAAGGCTTCTATTTCGGGCCGGTGCTTATGAGCCTCCAGGATGCTTTCGAGGGTGAATTCGGTTCCCTGCAGTATCTCTTTAAGAGGGGGGCCAAACTGAGTGAATCCTTTCTCCAACAATTCCTTATCGAGGGCTCCAATAAATGCTCGGCTCCCCATGAAGTCTCCGACCAAATTCCCTTCTTCGTCGGTGAACGAAGCCACTTCCAGGGGTTTTCCGAGGCGGAGGCCTGCTTCCGCTATGCTCCTCAAGCATTCCAGGGCTGAAAGGACTCCGGCCGAGCCGTCAAACTTTCCGCCGTTGATGACGGTATCGATGTGGGAGCCGGCCATGATTGTCTTTCCCTCGCCCTCTATCCGGCCGAAGATATTCCCGGCTCCGTCCTCGCGGAGGGAGAGGCCGGCTTCTTTTATCTTTTCCTTGAGCCAGCTCCTTGCCTCAAGGTCAGCTTTGCTGAAAGAGGGCCTTGTGACACCGCCCAAAAGGTCTTGTCCGATCAGGGCAAGCCCCTCAATATCTTTTCTCAGCCGGTCTAAGTTGATTTTGATATCCATGGCGGCTCCCTTGTTGGCCCGAACGATTATTCAATCAAGGTTGCCATTTCCCTGACTGCCGATTCGACGCCGACGATTGCCGACCGGGCGACGATAGAAAAGCCGATGCTGAGTTCCGTTATTTCGGGAATGGCGACGATCGAACGCACATTTTTATAATCCAGCCCATGGCCGGCATGGATTTCCAGGCCCAGTTTATGGCCGTGTTCAGCAGCCTTCCTGATTTCGTCCAAGGCCTTTTGGCGTTCCTCGCCTGGTTTCAGGTCCGCATATTTTCCGGTGTTGATTTCGATGAGGTTCACTCCCGCTCTGCGGCAGGCCTCGATTTGCTTTAGATCAGGGTCAACAAAGATACTGACTCTTATTCCTGCCTTTTTCAGGTCTTGGATGAAACGAGCCAGATTCTTTTCGTTGGCGATGACATCCAGGCCGCCTTCTGTGGTCAACTCCTCCGGCCGCTCCGGGACGAGCGAAACAACATCCGGCTTCACCTCCAGAGCTATCTTTCTCATCTCTTCCGTGGCAGCCATTTCCAGGTTGAGCTTTGTTTTGACAACTTCTCTCAGCAGCTTCAGGTCCCTTTCTTTGATGTGGCGTCTGTCCCCTCTGAGATGGCAGACGATTCCCTCCGCCCCTGCTTGTTCTGCGAGCAGTGCTGCCAGAACCGGCTCAGGCTCGCTATGGCGGCGGGCTTCTCTTATGGTTGCGAAATGGTCGATGTTGACGGCAAGCTTCATCTCATCCTCCGTTTTTATAGAAAAGGGGCCTGTCCCCTTTTTTATCCGCTTTTTTATCCGAGATGCTTGGCGATCACGCTGGCGATTTGCCGGGCGTAATCCTGGATCTTTTCCCTCTCCTGGCCCTCAATCATGACGCGCACTACCGGCTCGGTTCCTGAATAGCGGACGTTGAGACGACCAGAATTTTCAAGAATTCCTTCTATCTCTTTTATCTTTTCCATAATTTCCGGGAACCGACTGAAATTCTCTTTTCTCGCAACTCTCACGTTGACCAGAATCTGGGGAAATTCCTCGAAATCTTCAACGAGCCGGGAGAGAGTTGCGTTGTTCGCCGCCATGACTTCAAGGATTTTCAGACTGGTCAGAATTCCATCGCCTGTCGGAAAGTCGTCGAGAAAAATGGTGTGGCCGGATTGCTCTCCTCCCAGGTTTGCTTTCAAATGGACCATCTGCTCGAGAACGTATTTGTCGCCGACTTTGGTCCGGAAAAGCTTCAGGCCAAGTTTTTCAAGCGCTTTCTCCAGTCCCATGTTGCTCATGATTGTGGCCACAACATAATTCGATTTCAAACGCTTATTACCCATCATGAAGCGGGATAGAATGTAAAGCGTGTGGTCGCCGTTAAGAATTTTGCCCCTTTCGTCGACCGGAATAGCCCTGTCCGCATCTCCATCGTAGGCGATTCCTATATCGGCCCTGTTTTCCACAACTTTTTTGGCCAAGTTTTCAGGATGAAGAGAGCCGCAGCCGGCGTTGATGTTTTTCCCATCAGGAGAGTTGCCGAGGGCGGTGACTTCATAGCCTAAATCTCGGAAGATTCGCTCCGCAAAAAAGGAGCTGGCGCCGTTCGAGCAGTCGATGACGGCTCTTATCTTTTTTGAGAGCTTGAGCTGGGAAAATCTATCCTTCAGAAAATCGACATATTCCTGGCCAAAGGAGGATTGAGGCCTAATCCCGGGCTTTTCTTTTTTAACGCGTTTTGGAGCTTCGGCGATGGCTTTTTCGATTTTATTCTCCCAGGAATCAGGAATTTTTACACCCTGCGAGGAAAATATTTTGATCCCATTGTCCTGATAAGGATTATGAGAAGCGGAAATGACGATCCCTGCCGCCAGAGAATGTTTTTTTGTCAAGAAAGAGATGGCTGAGGTGGGGATGATGCCCGCAGACAGGACTTGCCCTTGGCTTTCAATTATCCCCTGAAAAAGAGCCTCTTCAAGCCATGCTCCGGATTCCCGGGTGTCACGGCCGATAATCACCCGCGGCTCCACTCCTTCATCTCGAAGAAGGGCAATGAGCGATTTCCCCAGGTTATAGACTGTGGCGTAATCAAGGGGAGGCTCGCCGGCAATGGCTCTTATGCCGTCTGTTCCGAAAAGTTTTTCCATCTTAGGAGCAGCTTTTTTAAGAGTCAATTATAGCTAAAAATGAGACGGATACAAGGAGGATGATCAGAGTTTTGGTTTTTTTCTCCTGGCGCTCTCTCGAGGCTCAGCGGCCGCCTTCCTGACCAGGACTGTGACTTTGACTTTGGATTGAGAGGAGGCTAATCTCACCTCAGGATTTGGTGGGATGATGGCCACTTCAAACTCGGTGGTCTCGTCGAGGCCGGTAATATCGATCGGACTCGTTCTGGCCTTGGAGTTATCCTTGACCTTGCTTTCCGGGCCTCGGATGAGAACTTTGGCTGGAATAATCCTTACCGCTTCTACCTCGTAGCCTTCTTTCAGTTGCCCGATGATGTTCGGTTCGATATCCACCTGGATCTCTTTGGTTCTTTCTAAGGTGAGATTCACCTGGCTGGGAAAAATATCCTTGACTTCAGCGCCGGCAGGAAGGCTGATCATGCTCTCGTTGATGGGATATTCTCTCTGGTCGAGGCGTGCTTTCTCCAGGTTCAGCACAGCATGGACATTGGTTGGAGTAATCTGATCGATCAGGCTTCTTGAAGCCCTGATTTTGACATCCACAGTCGCAGGAGGCTTCTCCACCAGCTCCATTCCCGGCGGGGTATTATAGAGCTCAAGAGGAACTGTCAGGTTTTTTTCCGAGAATATTTTCTCCTCGGGAATCAGAGTGAACCAGAGAACAAGAGCGATCAGGAGAGAGAAAAGTTTTAGCTCCCAGTTTCTTATGAATAGATTTTTGAGAAATTTTTTCATCTGTTCTTTAAATAATTCAACAAACGGTCTTTGAGTTCTTCTTTATCCAATCCTCTTTCCAGATTCCCCTTAGTTGCCAGGGAGATTGTTCCAGTCTCCTCGGAAACAACAACCACAGCAGCATCTGTTTCTTGCGAGAGACCTATGGCCGCGAGATGGCGTGTGCGGGCGAGGAACTCCGGGTCCAGATTGTGCGTGGGCGGCAGGGGGAGGAGGCAGCCTGCTGCTGTGATTTTGTTGTTCTGGATGATGACCGCACCGTCATGAAGCGGGGAATGGGGGAAAAAGATGTTCACCAGAAGGTCTTTGGAAAGCATGGCATCGATCTTTGTCCCCCGGTCCGTGTAGCTTTTGAGCGAGATTTCCTTTTCGATGGCAATCAGAGCTCCAATCTTCTTCGAAGAAAGATAATCGACGGCCAGAAAGACATCTTCCAGTTTTTCCTGAAAGGCTTTGATAAACATGGGCTTGCGGAAGGAGCGTGAGCCGATCGACGTTAAAAAACGCCTTATCTCTCCCTGGAAGAGGACGATGATGGCAATGATCAAATAGTTGATAAAGATCTTGATAATCCAGTTGGAGACAGCCAGCTTTCCCCACTGGGTGACCAGATAGAAGATCGCGACGACCCCGATGCCGACAGCCATTTGGTAGGCCTTGGTGTCTCTGATCAGAAGGAAAAGGGAATAAAGGATAAAGGTGACGAGGAGAATGTCGATGAGGTCGACGATTGTAAAGCGCGAGAGAGCATTGATGATATTAGCTAACATAGCGGCTCTTTTTCTCCCTGCATTCCTCGAAAGCATCGAGGGAGTAATCTTCGTTCATAATGGCTTCAGCCACCTGAACGGCTCTATTGACCGCGGCGAGGTCGTGGACTCTCAGGATGTGGGCTCCGTTAAGGATGCTCAGCACCGAAGAAGCGATGGTCCCTTCAAGCCTCTCTGAAGGAGGCAGGTTTAAGATTTTTCCGATAAACGATTTCCGGGAGACTCCAATGAGGATCGGGCAATCGAGATCATCCAGGGAATGGAGGTTGTTGATGAGGACCAGGTTGTCTTTTAACCTTTTGCCGAATCCGATGCCGGGGTCGATGATGATTTTTCCTTTCGCTATCCCGGCCGCCTGAGCAGCCTCAATCTTTTCTTTAAGGAAGGATTTGACCTCAAGGAGGACATTCTCATAATAAGGATCATCCTGCATCGTCTTGGGAACGCCTTTCATGTGCATCAGGATGACAGGCACATCCTTTTGGGCGGCAAGAGGCATCATCTTCGGGTCAAAGCTGAAAGAGCTGATGTCGTTGATGATATCGGCGCCAGCATCCAGGGCAGCCCGGGCCACCTCTGATTTGGTCGTATCGACAGAAATCATGCAGTCCGTCCTTTTTCTCAAGGCGGAAATGACCGGGATGATGCGTTTGAGCTCTTCCTCTACGGATATGGGCTCTGAACCAGGTTTGGTACTTTCTCCTCCGATGTCGAGGATATCAGCTCCTTCTTCAAAAAGCTCCAATCCTCTCGCTACAGCCTTGTCTTTTTCGAGATAAAGCCCACCATCCGAGAAAGAATCAGGGGTGATGTTGATGACACCCATCAACCAGGTTCTTTGGCCGAGTGTGTGACTTTTTCCGTTAACCTGGATGATGTACTCTTTTCTCACCTTGTCTGCTTTATTCGAAACCGGCTTTTCCGGCTTTGTTTGTTATTTATTTAAAGGTTGAGCTTGCTTTGAATTCTCGGTTGGCTTTGTTTCCTTGCTTTTATGAGCTGCGCTTTTATTGGCTGCGGCTTCCTTTTTATTCTTGGGCTTGATTTTGCCTTCCATGATATCCTTGAGCTCTTCTGAACCCAGGACTTCTTTCTCGAGGAGTATCTCTGCCAGATTCACGAGTTTCTCTTTGTTCTTCTCCATAAGCTCTTTGGCTCTGGTGTAGTTGCGGTTGATGATTTTTTTGACTTCCTCGTCGATCATCTCCGCTGTCTTTTCGCTGAAGTTCTTATGGGTGGTCAGGTCGCGTCCGAGGAAAATCAGGTCGTCCCGCTCGCCAAAGGTGAGTGGTCCCAGGTCGGACATGCCCCACTGGCAGACCATCTTTCGGGCAATTTCCGTCGCCTTCTCAAAGTCGTTGGCAGCGCCTGTGGTTGTCTTTCCGAGGACGAGATTTTCAGCAACCCTCCCTGCCATGAGCACAGAGAGCTGCGCTTCGAGATAGTCTTTGGAATATGTGTAGCGGTCGTCAAGAGGGAGTTGCTGGGTTGTGCCCAGAGCCAGACCTCTGGGGATGATGGTCACTTTGTGGATGGGATCGGCCTGGGGCAGCAGCGCCGCAATCAGGGCATGGCCGGCCTCATGGTAAGAAGTGCTCCTTTTCTCCTCGTCACTGATGATCATACTCTTTCTTTCCACGCCCATCAGGACTTTATCCTTGGCATTTTCAAAATCCTCCATGGCGACCTTGTCCTGGCTGTTGCGGGCTGCAAGGAGCGCGGCTTCGTTGACCATGTTGGCCAGGTCGGCTCCAGAAAATCCTGGAGTCGAGCGGGCAAGCACGCTCAGGTCGGTATCCTTGGACAAGGGAATATGTCGGACATGGACTCTGAGGATTTCCTCCCTGCCTTTGACATCTGGCATGTTGACCACGATCCTCCGGTCAAAGCGGCCAGGCCTGAGCAGGGCGCTGTCGAGGATGTCTGGCCGGTTGGTGGCGGCAATGAGGATGATTCCCTCGTTGGAGTCAAAGCCGTCCATCTCTACCAGGAGCTGGTTCAGGGTCTGCTCGCGCTCGTCATGGCCGCCTCCAAGACCTGCACCGCGCTGCCGTCCGACAGCATCGATCTCATCGATGAAAATCAGGCAGGGTCCATGCTTTTTCCCCTGGTCAAAGAGGTCTCTGACGCGAGAAGCGCCCACGCCGACAAACATTTCCACAAAGTCAGAGCCGCTAATCGAGAAGAAGGGAACGTCGGCTTCTCCGGCGACGGCCCGGGCGAGGAGGGTTTTGCCCGTGCCCGGCGCTCCAACCAGGAGGACGCCTTTGGGAATTCGGCCTCCCAGTCTCTGGAATTTCTTGGGGTCTTTCAGAAATCCGATGATCTCTTGAAGCTCTTCTTTGGCTTCCTGGACACCGGCTACATCTTTAAAAGTGACTTTTTTCTGAATCGCCGAGAAAAGCTTTGCCCGGCTTTTCCCGAAGGAGAGGGCTTTGTTGCCGCCAGCCTGCATCTGCCTCATGAAGAATACCCAGAAGAGGATGAGGAGGAGGAACGGAAACCAGGTTAAGAGATAGGAAAACCAGGGGCTTCTGGAGGTGTCTTTGACATTGATGTCCACGTTGTGTTCCCGGAGAATCTTGACCAGATCGTCGTATTGGGAGGGTGCGATGGTCTTGAATGGTGTGTCGTCGTAGTATTTGCCCTTGATTTCGTTTCCGGCGATGGTGACGTCTTTTACCTTGTTGCCTTCGACCTCTGTCAGGAATTCGCTGAAGCTTATTTCCCTCTTCGCCGCCCCTGAGGATTGGAGAAGGCTCCAGAGGACGATGATGATGATTCCGGCTGCAATCCAGAAAATAAGGTTTTTCAATGACCTGACTGGCTTTTTTGGTGCTGGCATGAATTTTTCCTTTTTCTGAGTTTATATTTTAACATATTTTTTACTCTGTTGTTAACAAATCTATTCGCTTTTTTTTGCCTTCGAGCCGAATCTTTACTATTATATTGGCCATAGAAAATCGTGGTGCTTCTCAGTGAAATGGAATGACGCTGTTATTCGAGGTTTAAAAAATGGCTTTAGAAGTGAAAATCAGGGAATACTGTCTGGATGATTTGGAGCAGGTTCTAGAGCTGGTCAGGGAGCTTGAGTCCGAGCTGGCGGAGAAATTTCAGGATGTTAAGATAAAATCCGGCTTGAAGGACTACAGGAATCGCTACTTAAAACCGGGAAACAAGTACAAAACATTCGTTGCGATTGTGGATGAAAGGATTGTCGGGTACCTCATGGGCTATCCTTCGCTCGGCGCCCCTGAGGTGGACAACATGTATGATATCCTGCCGGTCTCCTCCGGCTGGACTCCACCGGAATTCTTTCTCCAGATCACCTTCGTTTCCAAGCCATTCAGGAACCAGGGAGTTTCCAAAAGACTGCATAGAGAAGTGATCAAGTACGCAAAAAAGCAGGGGCACAAGGAAGTTTATGCCTGCATAGCCAAATGGAACATTCCCGAAATCAAAGTCATCAGGTCTCTGAAGTTTAAATTGAAGGACCTGGGATACAGGTACCGGCTGACTCTCAAACTGTAGCGAGAGAAGTCCATATTTAAGTGCAGACATTTTTGCCAGAGCCTATTAAAGGGAGCAAAACGATTGGGGAATTTGCTTGAGATATGCCCTTCAAATTAAAGGTTTCGAGCTTTCAGCGATTGAGATCCAAATTTAAGTCTCCCATTCAAAAAGAACGTTGCCGGACCTTTCTTATGTTGACTGAAAATTGATATTTTTGTAATATTGAGAAGCTTCGGTGGGGCTGTAGCTCAGTTGGGAGAGT
>CAZJYC010000065.1:0-13727 GCA_964550165.1 uncultured Eubacteriales bacterium | reverse complement strand
CATATGACCAAGTGTAACCCGCAACAACATACCCACCGTCGCTCGTCTGCTGGATAGAATAAGCATAATCACGTTCACTTCCTCCATATGTCTTCTGCCACTCAATATCTCCTGTTGCTGTTAGCTTTAATACCCAAACATCCGGCCACTCAACACCAGCTTTCTCAGTGTAACCCGTAACAACATACCCACTGTCGTCCGTTTGTTGAACGCACTTAATAATATATTCATTTGGAAGCCCTCCAGCCCCAAACGAGCGCTGCCACTCGATGGCTCCGGTTGAAAAAAGTTTTATGACCAAGGCCTCTGAAAAAACATTGCCTGCAACGATGTATCCCCCATCGCTCGTCTGCTGGATGGAATAAGCATATTCATGTTTAAATGTTCCATAAGTCCTTGCCCATTGGGCATGGAGATTAATAAAGGAAGTCAAAAATAATAAGAATAGTAAGCCGCAAATGATTCTTTTCATTTCGTTCTCTCCGTTAGGCACTCAAAAAACGTATTATTCTTCTCTTTTCTACTCCGGGAATCATGCCCTTTTTTAAACAGTCCACACCCATCTGGCTGGCGGACCAAATCATTTTTTTCAGAGAAAAGGCCTCTTTTAGCCTTGGTTAGCAATTTTTTCCTTTCCAAACCTTAATACTGTCCATTTACAGTCCTATCAGATTAGATAAATGGATTTTTTTTGTCAAATCATAGTTTGCTCTACAGATAGACCCGCTCATGATAATCAGGTAGAAAAGAGCTCATCCGAAGGTCAAAGCTTACACGGTTTGGGGGTGAAAAACACAGGCAGACACTGGTCTATGGGAAGATATTTTTCTGTGCGTCCGAGCTACACCTTCGGGTCTGTGCAGAGCAAAGCCGTCAACCCCTTCTTTGGGGAGGGAAGCGGCGGCACCTCGATGAGCATCGCAATGCAGGCCGCTTATTTATTTTTTTTCTGCGGCTAAAGAAATAATTTTTTTGATGAGATTTTCATCCTGGGGGAGCTGACCGACTTTGGGCAGCCTGGGAACAAGCAGAGCCCAGTTGGAATCCAGAGCAAAAACTTTCTTGAATAAAGGCAGGCTTTCCTCGACTTTTCCTGAGGCTGCCATCGTCACCGCTGGCCAGAAAGTCATCTCTGCGTTTTCAGGATACATCTCCATGGCCGTTGTGTAGGATTTCATGGCTTCCTCGACCTTGTTCTCTGTCAGAAGCTCATCTCCCCTGTTCATATGATTGTAGGCTTTATTGAGCCTGACCAGCCTTTTCAACTCTCCAACCGGGTCTCGATGGTCCTCGACTCTTAAGTCGTAGATTCTGTCCTTCCACCAGACTCCTGAGCTTTTTCCCCTGACGATGACGATGGCGGCTGACTGCCTTCCCCTTATGTCGCCCCCTTCCCTCTCCGCAGCCTCGAGAGCAGCCAGGAGCCTGTCAACCAGTTCTCCCTTTGTGCTTTGATAGGCTTGAGCCATGGCTTTCCAGACCGTGTTCTTGAGCATAAGGTTGGCCTGGCAGGAAAATCCGTCTCCGGTAAAGTGCCCGGCTTCAGGGATGCAATTTTTTCCTGTATGGGCAGCGACTCTTCCTTGAGCATCGACCATCGCCACCTGGCGAACCGATTCGCTCTTATCGGCCTTGACAAGGGCAGAGAGAGCTTCCTCGGCGCTCTTCCCCGCTCTCATCAGCTCAAGGCCGAGCGGGCCGTAGGAAACCTCGACAAAGGATTGAGTGGCAATCGCGCCCACACCCGACTCTGCCCAGGGAACAATCGGGCCCACAGAAAACCAGTGCGATTGAACGGCCACACCGAACTCTCCTGTCTCTCTGTCAAAGGCGACTATCGAATAAGTATGGGCCGGCTTTGCACTTTCTCTGCTCATGACAAGAGATGAAGCCAAAAGAATCATCCCGATTAAAGCCTTGCATCTTCTCATTGACGTTCTCCTCTGTTAAAAGCCATTTATGACAAGACGAGGTTAATACCCTGATAGAAAAGAAGCACTCCCCATCTTGTTTCCGTTTTCTCTTGATTTGTTTTAACTGAATATACATCAATGATTTTTGTTAGGCAACAAACAGGGCAGTTATTGAGGTCTATAGCGTCAGGAATATCCTTGAACTTGCTCTGGAAAATGAGCTGAGCAATATGAGGAAAATATTTTTTAGAAAATCTCTAATCTTGGCTTCTATTTCGGGCTGCCGGGCTTCTTCTCGGTCTTGAGCGGCGGGATGGTGATATCAATCGTTTGAACTTCTCCCAGAGTCGAGAGGGGCTTGTCGAAATCTTCCTGCTTTCCGACAACCAGAATCTGGACTCTGTCCGGATGAAGGTATTTCCTGGCAACCCGGAGCACATCGTCCTTGGTCACCTTTTCCACTCCTTCCTTGATTTTTTCCATGAAATCGAGCGGATAATCGAAGTAGGCATAGGTCATTATCCGGTTGACGATCTTGGCCCGGCTGTCGAAATTGAAGACATAGGAATTCAGGTATTCGTCTTTCGCCTTGGCCAGCTCCTCGTCGCTGACTTCCTCTTTCTGTATTTTCTCCAGCTCCCTGAGCATCAATTCGATGGCATAGACGGTGGACTCAGACTTGGTTTGGGCTCCGCAGCTAAAAGTTCCAGGATTCTGATAATCCGCGCCGTAGCTTCCCCAGACACTGTAGGCCAGGCCTTCGTCTGTTCTTATTTTTTTAAACATCCGGTCGTAGGATAGGATGCTGTTCATCACGCTCAAAGCCGGATAATCGGGGTTGCTCAACAGCCCTCCGATGTGGCCGAGCATGATGTTGGACTGGTTGACATCCGGTTTCTGGATGAAATTCACCGTGTATTTGTACTCGTAATCAACTTTTGGCAACGGCGGAACGGAAACTTTCCCGGGCTTCCATCGGCCCAGAGTCTTCTCTATCCTGGCCGCCATGTCTTTGGCCTTGAAATCGCCCCACACAGTCACCAGAGTGTTATTGGGATAGAAATACTTTTGATAAAAATCGACGATGTCCTGCCGGGTTATGGCTTCGATGGTGGCGTATTCGGGGTGGCGGGCATAAGGGCTGTCTTTGCCGTAGATTATTTTTCTGAACTCCCGGGATGTGATCTGTCCGATGTCGTCATTCCGCCGGGAAATGGCTGACTTCTGCATGATTTTTGCCAGCTCTATTTTATCTTCCCGGAAAGCAGGGTTGATCAAAATGTCCGCCAGAATCTCCAGCGCCCTGTTGATGTCCTCTTTCAGAACAGAGATCATGATGAAACCCGATGCCGGGCCTATCCCCGTTTCAACGCTCGCGGCCATAGTCTCCAGCTCTTTATCGATCTCATCGCCGGTCAGGGATGTGGTTCCGCCGGTGCGAAGAACCTGCCCCGCGACCGAAGCTAAGCCAATTTTTGAGGATGGCTCAAAGACTGCGCCGGCGTGGACCATGGCCCGAAGGTCTATGGTCGGATAGTCATGGTCCTCCACCAGAAAGAGCTTCAACCCGTTTTTCAACTCGACTCTCTCCACCTCGGGCATCTTGATCGGATTTAACGGCCCGAAGACGAACTTGTCTTTGGGCCCCTTCTGGGCAAAGACAAAAAATCCGCAGAAATGGACGAGTAGAAAGAAAACCAGGAAAACCTTGAAATATTTCACTCTTTTCATCGTTATTTCCCCTTTCCTTGTTTGGTGCCCATTTCAGGCCTATTTCTCAGGAATAATCTCGCCAATGGTCCTGTGCTGCTTGACCAGACAGGTGTTGGCGACTCTCTTCACATCTTCGGCTGTGATGGCTTTGATCTCTTCCACCCGGTCAAAAAGGAGCTTCCAGTCTCCGAGAACAACATCGGCGAAAGTCAGAAGCGCGGCCATGTTGGAGTTGGACTTCATCTGGTCGAGCAATCCCTTAACTTCAGAGCGTTTGAACTTTGTCAGCTCTTCTGGAGTTACTGATTCCTTTTTGACTTTTTCGATCTCCTGATCGATGAGTTCAAGGCATTCGGCCGAAGTGTGTCCTCTGGCCGGAACAGCGTAGAAAGCGATAAGGTTGGCAAACTTCTCTCCTGGAAATCCGTTGAAGCTTGAAACTTGAACAGCGACCTTTTTATCCTTGACCAGGACTTCATAGAGCCTTGAAGAGCGGCCCTGCCCCATGATGTTGGCTAAAGCTTCCAGGGCGGCACTGTCTTTGTGGCGAAAGTCCGGGCGGTGGTAGCTGGCGATGAACATCGGCTGGGATTTTGCCTCCACCGCAACCCGCCGCTCCCCCCACTGCTCCGGCTCAACGGTCCTGACCGGCTCTGGCTTGGGGCCGCTGGGAATACGCTCGAAATAGAGTCCGGCCATCTGGAATATCTCTGCCGCCTTGACATCGCCGACAATTCCCACGGTCAGGTTGCTTGGAGAGTAGAATTTTCTAAAATAGTCTTCGACATCTTTCCGGGTGATGGACTCTAAATCCGACATGTGCCCCACAACACTATGACGGTAGGGATGGGCTTTAAACGCTACGGCCAGGAAATCCTCAACCAGCTTGCCTATGGGCCTTGTCTCCAGGCCCAGTCGCCTCTCCTCCATGACGACATCCCTTTCCTTGAAAAACTCACGGAAAACGGGATTGAGAAACCGGTCAGAGGTCATCGACATCCAGAATTCCACCCTGTTCGAGGGGAGGCTGTCGATGTATTGAGTCGCATCATTGCTGGTGTAAGCGTTGACGCCCCGGTCTCCTTCCTTGGTCATCATGTCTATGAACTCATTGGTCGCCACATAATCCTTGGCTTTCAGGCGCAAAGCCTCAAACTTCTTCTCCATCTCCTTCAGTTTTTCAGCGTCAGGCTTGGCTTTGGCTTTTTCTCTTTTGATTTCGTCATAAAGGGCATCCATTTCCTGGAGTATTTTGATTTCTACCTCATAATCCTTTGTCCCCACAATCTTTGTTCCTTTAAACGCCATGTGTTCTAAAAGATGCGAAATTCCGGTTATGCCGTAGGATTCATTGGCGCTGCCCACGTCGGCATAGACATGGAAAGAAACAACGGGTGCTTCATGGCGTTCGAGGACGATGAACTTCATCCCGTTTTTCAAGGTATGGACTTTGACCTGGCTCTTGACGGCCTCAAAAGTCTGGGCGTGGAGCGAAAGGCTGAACGCGGCTGCAAGGACAAGGATGAGAACCAGCCTCAAGAATAATCCTTTCTTAAAAGGCATGCTGACCTCCTTTTTTGTTTATTGATTTATACGAGCAAGATGAACAGAAGTTCACCGGATCGTTTATCAGCTAAAACCACAGGCCTTGTCGAGCATTATGGCCTTGACCGCTGTTTATCTTCGGAAGCATCCTTAAATCCGTGATACCAAAAATGAATTCTGGCTGCTATTTCTTTTTCAGGCCCAGCTCTTCGAGCTGCCGCGGGTCCACTCCGGCAGGCGACCCGGTCAGCAGGCATAAGGCACTTGTTGTCTTGGGGAAAGGGATCACATCGCGGATGGACTCCTCTCCGGCAAGAATCATCACCATCCGGTCAAACCCGAGGGCAATCCCGCCATGGGGGGGAACGCCATACTGGAGCGCCTCCAGGAAAAAGCCAAACTTTTGCTCAACTTCCTCCGGACTCAGACCGAGAATCTTGAATATCCTTTTTTGAAGATCGAGGCTGTGAATTCGAACCGAGCCTCCGCCAATCTCGACGCCATTAAGAACCAGATCATAGGCTTGGGCCCGGACACGATGAGGTTCTGTCTCCAGAAAAGCCAGGTCTTCCTCATGGGGTGAGGTGAAGGGATGGTGCACGGAGACAAGCCGCCCTTCCTCCTCGCTCCACTCAAAAAGAGGAAAGTCTGTGACCCAGGTGAATTGCCGTCGATTTCTGTCTTCTCTGGGCTCAGTCGGGTAAGCTCTTCTTAGTTCTCCCAAAACTTTTAAGGCCGTTTTCTTCCCGTCAGCAACCAGAAGCGCCAGGTCTGTTTCCTGGCTTCTTAATTTTTCCCAGATGCGGGCGAAATCCTTCTCGCTGAGCTTCAGCGATGACTTCAATCCCTCCTGTTTCTTGACCCAGATGACGCCTTTTCCGCCCAATTCCCTGGCCTTCTGGTCTATTTTCTCCAGCTGGCTGCGGGAGAAAGCCCCTCCCTTCTCGATAACCAGCCCTTTTAAGACTCCGCCCGTTCCGAGGGCTTTCCTGATCAGCTCTGAATCAAGCCCTGCTCCAACATCTGTCAGGTCGACGATTTCTGTTTCGCAGCGCAAATCCGGCTTGTCTGTGCCGTATTTCTCCATGCTCTCTTCATACGTCAACCGGGGAAAAGGGAGCTCTATCTTCTCGCCTTTGAGCTCGAAAACAAACGCCATCATCCCCTCAACGAGCTGGAAGAGAGTCTCCCGCTCGACGAAGCTCATCTCGATATCGATCTGGGTGAATTCAGGCTGGCGGTCAGCCCTTAAGTCTTCATCTCGAAAACAGCGGACAATCTGGAAGTAGCGGTCAAAGCCGGAGATCATCAGAATCTGCTTGAAAAGCTGCGGAGACTGAGGAAGGGCGTAGAACCTGCCCTTGTACATCCGGCTGGGCACGAGGTAATCTCTCGCTCCTTCAGGCGTGGATTTGGTCAAGAAAGGAGTCTCAATTTCAAGAAAGCCGTTCGCGCTCAGGTAGTTGCGGATGCGCAGGGCAGCCTCATGCCTCAGCTTGATGTTGCGCTGCATCGAAGGCCGCCGCATATCCAGGTAGCGGTACTTGAAACGAAGCTCCTCCGAAGCTTGAGGCGGGTCGGCGATGACAAAAGGCGGAACCTTGGAGGTATTCAAGACGGCCAGCTCTTCGGCTTGGACTTCGATTTCTCCGGTGGGAAGCTGGGGATTCCTGGATTTTTCCTCACGCTTCTTGACGACTCCCTTGATGCCAAGCACATCCTCCATCCCCAATGCCTTGGCCGCCTCCAGGAGCTCTTTCTTGCCTGGGGGAATAATGACTTGAACCAGCCCTTCTCTGTCCCTGAGGTCGATAAAAGCCAGATTTCCCATATCCCGCACCCGGTTCACCCAGCCAAGAAGCGTCACCTCCTGGCCGGAATGCTCCAGCCGGAGCTCTCCGCAGTAGGCTGTCCTCCTCCATTCGGATGATGTCTTTGCCGCCATCTTCCTTTTCTCTCGGATGAGCAACGCCCTAAGACGCCTTTTGTAATGTCTTGATGATTTCCTCCTGGGTCAGCTCATCCTGGCGTCCGGTTTTCATGTTCTTAAGCTGGTATTTTCTCTTCTTGACTTCCTCTTCGCCGATAATCAGAACCCAGCTCGCTCCCAGCTTGTTGGCCCGGCTCAGCTGGCTTTTGAGATTTCTTTCTTTGAATTCCACCAGGCACTCCACGCCTTTGCTGCGCAAAGCCCTGACCAGCCGCATCCCTTCTCTCCTGGCTTCTTCTCCTAAGTGGGCCAGATAAAGGAATTTCTCCTGATCGCTGGCACGAGGAATGAGAGAAATCAGCCTTTCCATGCCCAGGGCAAAACCGATCCCGCACAGGTCTGGCCCGCCAAACTCTTTCATCATGTCGTCGTACCGTCCTCCTCCGATGATGGCATCCTGGGCGCCGAGCCTGGAGGAAACAATCTCAAATGTTGTCTTGGTGTAATAGTCGATCCCTCGCACCAGCCGCGGTTCGATTCTGTGCTCAATCCCGTAGAAGCTCAGATAATCACAGAAGCGACGGAAATGCTCCTCGCACTCCTGGCAGAGATAATCGGTGATCTTAGGAAAGGCCTGGGCCGCTTCGCGGCAGGTCTCTGTTTTGCAGTCAAAGATTCTCAAGGGATTGGTGATGATTTTTCTCTGGCAGTCAGGGCATAATTTTTCTTCGACTTTTTGGGCGTGTTTTCTTAAGTCTTTGATGTAAGCAGGCCTGCATTTCCTGCAGCCGACAGAATTGACCAGGACTTCTTTCTCAAAGACCCTGAGCTCTTTGAGCAGATAATCCGCCATCTCCACGATCTCCGCATCCACCGCCGGGTCTTCCTCGCCGAAGACCTCGATATCCGCCTGATGAAACTGACGGTAGCGCCCTTTTTGAGGCTTATCGTAACGGAACATGGGGCCGGTGTAGTAGAACCTCAAGGGCTCGGGCTTCAGGTAGAGCCTGTTCTCGATAATCGAGCGCACAACCGAAGGCGTGTATTCAGGACGAAGGGTTAAAGAACGGCCTGCTTTGTCTTTAAAAGTATACATTTCTTTGATCACGATATCCGAGGTCTGGCCTGTTCCCTTCTCAAAGAGCTCTGTGGCTTCAAACAGAGGAGTGCGGATTTCTCTGTAGCCGTAGCGTTCGAAAATTCTTTGGAGTGTCCCCTCAACCCTCTGCCACGCTCTGGCCGCTTGAGGAAGGATATCCTGGGTGCCCTTTATGGCTGAAATCCGCTTCTTCATCGTTCGCTGAACACCCCGATTTTCCTGAACTTCAGGTATCTCTCTTCCAGTCTTTTTTCAGGAGACATCTGTTCCAGCTTCTTCAGAGTCTGACTCAAGTGCTTATCCACATTCTTGAACGTCTGTTCATAGTCGATGTGCGCACTGCCGGCAGGCTCAGGGATAATCTTATCGATGATTCCCATCTCAAAAAGATCCCTGGCTCCCATCCTCAGATTCTCGGCTGCTTTGGCCACGGCTTCCTGGTCTTTCCAGAGGATGGCCGCACAGCCTTCAGGAGAGATGACAGAATAGAAAGAATATTCAAGCATCAAAATCGCATCGCCAACGCCGATCGCCAGCGCACCTCCGCTTCCGCCTTCGCCGATGACCACATTGACGACGGGAATTCTTAACTTTGATATCTCTTTCAAATTGTAGGCAATCGCTTCGGCCTGGCCTCGTTCCTCGGCCTGAATCCCAGGATAAGCTCCAGGAGTATCGATCAGGGTCACAACCGGCCGCCCGAACTTCTCCGCCAGCTTCATCACCCTGAGCGCCTTTCTGTATCCCTCCGGGTTAGGCTGGCCAAAATTGCGCTCGATCCTCTCCCGTGTTGTCCGGCCTTTTTGATGACCGATAAAGGCCGTGCTGTTTCCCCGATAAAAGCCAAATCCGGCCACGATGGCAGGGTCATCTCCAGCGCGGCGGTCGCCATGGATTTCCGTGAAATCTTCTGTCAGATTGCGGATATAATCTAGAGTGTAGGGCCTTTTGGGGTGGCGGGCGATCTGGACGATGTGGAGGGATGTCAGACGAAGGGCGATTTTTGCCCACTCTTTCTCGATCTGCTCTCTGAGCTGAGCAACTTTCTTTTCTCGTTCAGCATCCTCGCTGGTCTGGAGTTCACCGATCTTGTCCTTAAGCTGGACGATCTTTTTCTCGAGCTGGTAGAAATCTTTCTGCTCGTTCATGATTCATAGAAGATTTTATGTACCTGTTTATTCTATAGACTTGCCTGAATTGATGTCAAGCAGGCCTCGGCCGGGATGCTTCGAAAACACAAAGCCTTCGCCCATAAAAACCGAGAATGATGGCACCGATGGAAAGCAAAATCCAGCCGACTCTCCTTTCCAGGCGGTTGTACACTGAGGCCCAGTAAAGCTGCCATGCCTCCTCAGGCGGTTTTTTTAGCTTCACCTTGCTCATCACCTCCTCAAATTCTTTCATTTCTTCAAATTTTTTCTCTGGCGCACAACCTCATAGAGGAAAATCGCTGCAGCGGCTGAGACATTGAGAGAAGTGATTTTTCCCAAAAGAGGAATGGCGAGAATCTTATCGCATTTCTTCTTGATAAGGGGACGCAACCCTTTCCCTTCTGAGCCGAAGACTATGCCCACAGGGAGCTTATAATCAAATTCAAACCAACACTCTTTGCCCCCGCCTTCAGCTCCCACCAGCCATAGGCCGCGATCTTTGAGCTCATCCATGGTCCTGGCCAAATTTTTCACTCTGGCCACTCTGACATGCTCCAGCGCTCCGGCGGAAACGGAAGAAACCGTCTCCGACAAGCCCACTGACCTCCTTTCCCCAAGGATAATGCCGTCCGCCCCTGCGCCTTCCGCGCTGCGGACAATCGCTCCCAAATTCTGGGGATCCTCCACTCCGTCGAGCAAGACAAGAAAGGGAATCTTGGCCGAAGACAAAATGATTTCGAGGGAACAAAATTCTTTCGGAGAGACCAAGGCCACAGCGCCTTGATGGTTTCTCTCCAGCCGGTCTAGCTTTTGTCTGGGGACAAAAAGGACCGGGATGCGGCCGGCTCGAGCCAGATGGATGATTTCAGCTATTCTCTTCTGCCTCTTATCCCTCTGGATGAATATTTTGTTGACGCGATTGGGAGAGGATTTCACAACTTCCAGAAGAGGATTAAGACGGCTGATCTTCTCCATAACAAAGCCCTCTCGATGCTTAACTCATGTTAGGGCGTTCAAAATCTCAGTTACCCTATGCAAACAATTCTTTATCTTTTTCGGAAAGCTCAGTTTTGCCCCTTCTTCGACCAGGGGAATGAACTTATCCAGCTCCAGCCCTGAGGCTCTGGCGGTCAGAGCAACTCTCAGTGGATGGTAAAGGTTTTTGCCCTTGTAACCGGTTTCCTTTTTTATTTCCTCGGTGATGCTTACGAACCGGTCGTAGCTCAATTCCTTCAGGCTCTCTATCTTCTCTTTGAAAAGCGAGATGACCTTCGTTGCCGCTTCCGACTGGACAATGTTCCTGGCTTCCTCGTCCATCTCCGATGGGAAGAACTCAAAAATCAGAGAAAAAGCGGCAGGAAGTTCGGAAAACCGGTTAACGCCCTCGATCAGACTCCGAACGGCTTTCTCCAGCCACTTCCAGTGAGCCTCAGTCATCGTCCCGGGCAAAAGGTTTGTTTCTCTCAAATAAGGATAGGCGCGTCCGGCCAGTTCTGCGGAAGCAAGTTTTTTGATTTGCTGGCGGTTAATCCAATTCAGCTTGTCATAGTCGAAAATGGCTGACGAGCGACTGACCCGGCTTAAGTCGAAGAGCTCAACCAGCTCATTTTTCGTCAAGACTTCCTTCCCTTCTGGTGGAGCCCATCCGAGAAAAGCCAAATAGTTAAAAAGGGCTGATGATAGAAATCCCATTTTTTCAAACTGATCAACAGCCGTGGCCCCATGACGCTTGCTCAACCTGGTGTTGTCTTTTCCCATAACCATCGGCAGATGGGCGAATTGAGGCGGTGTAAATGAGAGAGCCTTGTAAGCCAGGAGCTGGCGGGGAGTGTTGGAGATGTGGTCTTCGCCCCTGATGACATGGCTGATCTTCATCAAGTAATCATCGATGACAACTGCATAGTTGTAGGCAGGAAGTCCGTTGGAACGGACAAGGATGGGGTCGCCGATCAGCTTTAAATCAAAGGTGAGAGTTCCCCTCACCAGGTCATCGTAGCTGATCGTCCCTTTATCAGGAGTCTTGAGCCTGATCGCCGCTCTTTCCCCGGAATCGATCCTTTGGCGAGCCTTGTTCAAAGGAATGGAGCGGCATCGGCCGCTATAAATCGGCATCCTCCCCGAGCCTAAAGCCTCTTCTCTCTCTCTCTCCAGTTCCTCAGGAGGGCAAAAACAGTAATAAGCCTTATCCCCTTCCAGTAATTCCCGGCTATAGTTTCCGTAAGTCTCCAGCCGCTGCGATTGGCGGTAAGGGCCCAGCTCTCCACCGATGTCAGGCCCTTCATCCCAATCCAGGCCCAGCCAACGGAGATCTTCGATCAGTCGCTTCTCGTATTCCTCGGCGGACCGCTCAACATCCGTGTCCTCGACTCTCAGGATAAAAATTCCCTTCTTCTGGCGGGCAAAAAGCCAGTTGAAGAGCGCTGTTCTTGCATTGCCGACGTGGAGAAACCCGGTCGGGCTGGGAGCAAAACGGACTCTGACCTTTTCCATCAGAATCCATCTTATCTGCCAGGGGAGAAGGAGTCAAGAAAAGGAGGTTCGCTCTGCCTTCAAGCGCATTTTTTCCCCTATCCTTCGCAAATAAAATCCAATTTCCCACGGGGCTGGTGTAACGGTCTTCAAATCGAAATATGACCTGTCGGGTGAAACCTTTTTTCAGATCGTTGCGTATATATTAGTGAAAAGGAAAATGAGAAGAAAGGAGACGAAAATGAAACTCAAAACGAAAGCAGCAATTCTTATCGCAGCAGCGCTCCTGACTTTTGTCGGCTTTAGCCTGATCGCTTCTCCTTCTTTCGAAATGCTAAAAGTCGGAAAGCAGGCGGGCTATGAAATCATAGCTAACGTGCTGGCAAAAGAAAAGGCGCCCCGCCTTCACTCCCAATTATGAGGGATTAAGACCCGATGAGAATGGGAATGAAGAGCAGAATCAAAAGAATTTGGGAATGGTTGGTGTTCGATGCGGAGATATTTATTTTCTCCATTCTCATAGGCAGATTAAGCCTTCAAACTCAACCTATTTCCCTTCTCTAAGAGGCTGCAGTTTCTATCCAAAAAATAAAACTGCAGCCTCTTTTTTATCCCTCCGATTTTTCCCTCACCAGGGCCTGAACCCAGGCTGCGATCGCTTTTCCCTGGCCGATATCCCCCAGGCCTTCGTTTGTCTTCGCCTTTATTCCGAGGCTTGCGCTGCCAATCCCAAGGATCGGACAGAGCACATCTTTCATCCGCGGGATATGAGGCGCCAGCTGGGGCGCCTCGGCGACGATAACCGAATCGACGTTGACAATTTCCACATTCTTCTTTCTCAGCCTATCCACTACGTCCTTTAAAAGCTCTGTACTGCGGATATTTTTGTATCTTGGCTCTGAATCAGGAAAAATTTGGCCGATATCCTTCTCTCCGACTGAACCCAGAAGGGCATCGATCATGGCGTGGACCAAGCAGTCTCCGTCCGAATGTCCCTTGAGCCCTTTGGGAAAATCAACCTCCACTCCGCCTAAAAAGAGTCTCCTTCCCCTTTCCAGCCTGTGGATGTCATAGCCAATTCCGGCTTTAATCTTCAAGGAATGCCTCCGCAATTTTCAGATCCTCTGAGGCGGTGATTTTTATGTTTCTTGGATCTCCCCGGATAACAACCACTCTCGTCCCGGCTCTCTCCACCAAGGAAGCTTCATCTGTCCCATAATAACTCTCTTTATTGGCCTTATCCAGCGCCGCCTTCAACAAGCCATAGAAAAAACCCTGAGGGGTCTGAGCCCTTAAAATGTCTTTTCTATCGAGCGTCCGAATTACGTTTTTCCCTTCAACCAGCTTGACAGTGTCTTCGATGGGAATGGCCGGAACTGCCGCTCCGCTTTCGATCGTGGCTTCGATGACCCGGTCGATCAAATCTTCGCTCACCAATGGCCTGACCCCGTCGTGGACAAGGACGACATCAGCCGTCTCAGAACCAAGCTGCCGCAATCCTTGAAGGACTGAATCCTGCCTCTTCTTCCCGCCTTTGGCCACAGCGACAATCTTTTTGTAGCGGCTGATATACTCTCCTTTTTGGTTTTCATCCCTTAAAACCAGGACGATTTCCGTAACCTTCCTGTGAGCCTCAAACGTCTCCAGGCACCAGTCCAAAACCGGTTTTCCCTTGAGTCGCGCGAACTGCTTGGAAAACCCGAAGCGCTTCCCTTCTCCAGCAGCGACAACAATGACTGATACTCTTCTCATCGAACCATTCGTAAAATCATGATAACAGGCTCAGGCGGAGCGGCTCAAAGGCACGCCGCCTTCGCCCGGGTACAGAAAGAATGAGTGTTTTCGAGACGCCCAGCCTGATCTATCACATGATTTAGCGTCATCAAAAAAGATATCCTTGCTTTTCT
>CAZJYC010000064.1:1824-14001 GCA_964550165.1 uncultured Eubacteriales bacterium | reverse complement strand
GAAATTAGCAAAAAATTAGAAAAGCTGGAATACAAAGGAAAGAAAGTTGTCAGGAGAGTTCTCGATGCCGAAGAGATTTACGCCGGCCCTTGCCTTCCTGATGGCCCGGACCTTGTCGTGCTCTCTGAATATGGTTTTGACATGAAAGGATCGGTCAGGAAAAAAAATATCTTCGACCGTTCCAATCTTCAGGGAATGCATACCTGGGATGACGCCTTTTTCTTGGCCAAAGACCAGCAGAAAGAGGACCTCTCCATCTCTGACTTAGCCAAAATCATCATGGATAATTACCGATGAAAGATAAAACACGAATCTCATTGTCGTATACAATTTTGAAGGGTTTCTTTAACCCGAAAGCTCAAGAGAAAAAAAAGCTTTTTGCAAAAAAAGCTGCATATCCCCTTTTTTTTCTTCTCTTGCTTGTCCTCGGCCCGCCTCTTCAGGCCTATGTGGGGCCTGGAGCCGGGTTTGCTTTCCTGTCTTCCTTTCTTATCCTCTTCCTGACATTCTTCCTGGCAGTTTTTTCCATTCTCTCCTGGCCATTCCGCTTTCTCTTCCGCGTGATCAAAGGACAAAGGGCCTACAAAAAAAGCTCCATCAACAGGCTGGTGATCATCGGCCTGGATGGCATGGAGCCAACCCTTGTCGAGAAATACATGTCAGAAGGAACGCTTCCCAACTTTTCAAAAATCAGAAAACAGGGGACATACACCCGGCTCCAGACGACCACGCCGGCCATCTCCCCTGTCGCCTGGTCGTCCTTCATGACAGGCGCCAGCCCTGCAAAACACAATATTTTTGATTTCCTTGGCCGGGACCCCCGCACTTATCTTCCCCATCTGTCTTCAGCCCAAATCGGAAAAGCAAAAAAATTCCTCTCCTTGGGAAAATACAAAATTCCTCTTTCCAAACCCGAGATCAGAAACATGCGCAAAAGCATACCTTTTTGGAAAATCCTTGGGGAAAAAGGAATTTTCAGCACAATCCTCAGGGTGCCCATCACGTTTCCTCCAGAAAAATTTCGGGGTCACCTCCTCTCCGGAATGTGCGTTCCAGACCTCAAAGGCAGCCAGGGAACTTTTGCCTATTATAGTTCCGACAGGAATGACATCAAGGATCAGGAAGGCGGAGTGACTATTCCCGTCTCTGTCAACGGCAGCAGCGTTGAAACCTACATTCCTGGCCCGGAAAACTCGCTTCTTCGAAAAGAAGAAGAGATGCGCCTCCCGCTAACAATCATCCTCGATAAGGACAAGGACGAGGCTCGGCTCAAAGTCTCTGGCCAGAAGATTAAGCTGAAAAAACAGGCTTTCTCCGACTGGATCAGGCTCACGTTTCGGCCAGGCTTGGGGATGAAAGTCAAAGCCATCTGCCGCTTCTATATTTCGCAAATTCATCCCCACTTCAAGATGTACCTCACTCCGCTCAACATCGACCCGGCAAAGCCGGCTCTGCCCATTTCCCAACCTTTTATTTACTCGGTCTACCTGGCAAAACTCCTGGGAAGTTACATCACTCTGGGTGAGGCCAATGACACCTGGGCTCTCAACGAAGGAGCCCTCAGCGAGAAAGCCTTTTTGGAATTGACCTATTCCAACCATAAAGAGTGGGAAAACATGCTCTTCAATGCTATGACCAAAGTTAAAAAAGGCCTTATCACCTGCGTTTTTGAGACAACAGACAGCATCCAGCACATGTTCTGGCGCTACCTCGATAAGGGCCATCCGGCGCTTTGCAGCGGCCAAGACACAATGAGCGCAAAAGTTATCGAGGAGCTTTACCAGAAAATGGATGAGTTAGTGGGACAGGTTCTGGAAAAAATCGGCAACAAAGGTGTTCTCATCGTCATGTCCGACCACGGGTTTAAATCCTTCAGCCGGGGAGTCAACCTCAATTCCTGGCTTTATCTCAACGGCTATCTTTCGCTTAAAGAAGAAAAAACAGAAAGCGGAGAATGGTTCAAGGATGTCGACTGGGAAAAGACAAAAGCCTATGCTCTGGGCCTGGGCGGATTATACGTCAACCAAAAAGGGCGGGAATCAAAAGGAACGGTCAGCAAGGACGCAGAGACAAGAGCACTGAAAGAGGAGCTGATCCGAAAATTGAGCGGCCTCAAGGATGAAGAGAAAAATTTGATTGCCATCAACAAGATTTTCGACAGGGATGAGCTTCCGGCCGGCCCTTACAAGAACAATTGCCCTGACCTTATCGTCGGCTACAACAAAGGATACAGGGTGTCCTGGGATTCGGTGAAGGGAAAAGTCAACCGCTCTGTCCTTGAGGACAACATCAAAGCCTGGAGCGGCGACCACTGCATCGATCCCAGGATTGTGCCGGGCATATTCTTTTGCACTAAAAAAACAAAGGCAGCCGATCCCTCCATTATGGACATTGCTCCGACTGCCCTCGAGCTTTTCGGAATCCAGGTCCCTTCTCACATGGACGGCCACTCCTTGGTCGATGTCCAGAATCTTAATTTGGATTACAATAAAAAAGTGAGGGAAAAAAATGAAGACACTCGACCGTAGAGAATTTATCAAGCTCGGACTGACGACAGCGTCTTTGCTGGCCTTGGGCCGCGGCAAAGACTTGGTGACAAAAACTTTTGGCAAGAAGGAGACAGGCAAAAAAATCATAGTCCTCGGTTTTGACGGCATGGACCCGCATCTCCTCCAGGTCTGGATGAAAGAAGGCAAGCTTCCTCACTTCCAGGCTTTAGCCAGCCAGGGAGATTTTCGGCCTCTTCAGACGAGCATTCCGCCCCAGAGCCCTGTGGCCTGGTCGAATTTTATCACGGGTATGGATCCCGGAGGCCATGGCATCTTTGACTTTGTCCACAGGGATCCAGAGCGCTATTTTCCTGAATTTTCAGCCTCAAGGACCGAAGAAGCGAAAAAGACATTCCGGCTTGGAAACCTTGTGCTTCCTCTCTCCGGTGGAGAGGTGAAACTGCTGCGCAAGGGAAGAGCCTTCTGGCAGATTCTTGAGGACCATGATATCCCGGCCACAATCTTCAAAATCCCCTCCAACTACCCGCCCGCTGCGACAAAACAGAGGACACTTTCCGGGATGGGAACCCCGGATATTCTTGGAAGCTATGGCATCTTCAACTACTACACGACCGAAACCAGAGAGATCAAAGAAGACATCGGCGGCGGAGAAATCCATGAAGTCTATGTCTTTGACAACAAAGTCGAAGCCGAGCTTCCAGGACCGACAAACACGTTCAAAAAAGACAGGCCGAAATCCGCCATAAAATTCAAGGTCTTCCTCGACCCCGAAAACCCTGTGGCCAAGGTCTCGATTCAGGACCAGGAATTCATCCTCAAACAGGGGGAATGGAGTCCGTGGATAAGAGTTCACTTCAACATGATTCCCACTCAAAGCGTGAGCGGGATCTGTATGTTCTACCTGAAGGAAGTGCGGCCTGAGTTCAAGCTCTATATCTCACCGGTTAACATCGACCCCGCTCATGCAGCCCTTCCCATCTCAACACCCAAGGGATATTCTGAGGAGCTGGAAAAAAGATTTGGCCCCTTCTTCACCAAAGGCCTTCCGGCCGACACCTCTGCTCTGGACAACGATGTTCTCGACGACAGCGAGTTCCTCCAGCAGGACGATTTTGTCCTGAAGGAAAGAGAGGAGATGTATGACTATGAACTGGAGAGGTTTGAATCAGGGCTGCTTTTTTACTATGTCTCGAGCACAGACCAGCGGCAGCACATGTTCTGGCGCCTGATCGATAAAGGCCATCCTCAATACGATGCGGGCCTGGCTGTAAAATACGGAGACACTATCGAAAAAATCTATATCGCCATGGACAAGCTCCTGGCCAGGGCCATGGAAAAGGCAGACAAAGACACTGTCCTTTTCGTTATGTCCGATCACGGCTTTTCACCTTTCCGCCATGCATTCAACCTCAACACCTGGCTCTTGGAAAACGGCTACCACAGCCTTATCAACAGATGGAAACAGGGTCAGGAAGCTTTTTTCCTGAACACAAACTGGTCCAAAACCAAGGCCTACGCCATCGGCCTGAACGGCCTTTACATCAACCAGAGGGGAAGAGAAGCCGAAGGCATCGTCAATCCCGGCCAGGAAAAGGAAGCACTTGTCCGGGAAATCGCCCATAAATTAGAAAATTTCGTCGACCCAAAGACAGGAGAGAGACCAGTTCTCAGGGCCTTTGTCGCCAAAGATGTCTATCACGGTCCTTACGTCGAAAACGCGCCGGAGATTATCGTCGGCTATAACCATGGCTACCGTGTTTCCTGGGGCTCTCCTTTGGGAAGAATTCCCAAGGAAATTATCGAGACCAATGAAGCGAAATGGAGCGGAGACCATTGTATGGCGCCGGAGATTCTTCCCGGAATCCTGCTCACCAACCGCCCGATTGGACATGAATCTCCAGCGCTCCACGATTTAGCTCCGACAATCCTTGCCATCTTTGGCATCGAAAAACCGAAAGAGATGAGAGGCAAATCGATATTTTCCGTTTAAGGAGAAAATTATGGGTAAAGCGAAAATCAAACTGGACAAGGAGCTCGTGGAAAAGGTCAAAAAATATGCCAAAATGGCAGGCTACTCCTCCCCAGAAGAATTCATCAGCCATTGCCTGGAGAAGGAGATGGCCAAGCTCGAAGAGTCTGACTCTGAGGAGGAAATCAAGAAAAAGCTCAAAGGATTGGGTTACATATCCTAAAGCTTTTTGCGAAAGAACTGCAGATTTTGCGTTAGGTGAAGGATAGGATGTGGGTCTTCAACTCGTTGTTCGGAAAGGCCTTTGAAGTCATCTTTTACCCTTTTCGGAGTATGAGCCCTTGGGTCGGCATGTGTCTTATCTCCTTGCTGACAGCGCTTTTGATGCTTTTTGTTTTCCGGCTGACATCCAACCAGCAGGGGATTCGGCGGGTCAAGAATAAAATAAAAGCCCATCTGCTGGAGCTCCGCCTGTTCAAGGATAATCTCGGCCTTTCGCTCAAAGCCCAGGCGAACATTTTCCGCTACAACCTCACATACATCGGCTATTCGGCCAAGCCGCTGCTGGTGATGATTGTTCCGCTCCTTTTGATCCTCATCCAGCTCAACTTCTGGTTTGGTTATCAGTCGCTATCCCCCGCTCAGAAAACGCTCGTGAAAGTCAAACTGGACGAAAGTCACGACCCCATGGCTATCGATATAAGTCTGGCCGCCTCCCTTGGACTTGACGTTGAGACCCCTCCTCTCAGGATCGAAGAAGAACGGGAGGTAAGCTGGCGCATCCGGCCCAGTCGAAACGGGCTCCATGAACTCACATTGAGCGTCAACGGTCAGAAAGTTACAAAAAAAGTCGCTGTCGGGGCCAAGCCTCTGGCCAGGATATCCCCAAAAAAAGTTCGCGATTTTCTCGACGAGCTGTTCAATCCCGGGGAGTCCCCTCTTCCCAGAAATCTTCCGCTCAAAACATGGGAAGTCGTCTATCCACCAAAAAAAATGAACCTCTTTGGATGGCACATCCACTGGCTGATCGTCTATTTTGTCCTCTCCATCATTTTTGCCTTTGCTTTTAAAGGCGTTTTCAGAGTTGAAATATAGGGAAGCGTATGGAACGCTTTTTGGGCTTGAATTCCTTAAAAAATCCAACCTTCTTTGTGTTTTACGGCGTCTGTCATTCGGATATTTCTGGGCGCGGAATGAGTCCTCTATACAGAATAGAAGGGGAACAAATCAAAAAGGAATGCCGTGCTTTTTGAGCTTTCGGTAAAGAGCCTGGCGGTTGAGGCCTAGCATCTTTGCTGCTTTCCGTTTGTTGTTCTTTGCTCTCCTCAGAATTTCCAGAATATGCCTCTTCTCCACTTCTTCAAGGCTCAGCGCGGAAAAAGGATACAATTCTTGCATATCACCTTTATCTTCCTCGGCGAGCTCTTTGAGAAAATCAGGCAAATCTTTTATGTCTAAAAAACTCTCCTGACAGAGCATGACTGACCTCTCCATGACATGCTCGAGCTGCCGCACGTTTCCTGGCCAGAAATAACTCAACAAGACTTTTTTTGCCCTTTGAGAGATGCCAAGCTCTTTCTTCCCGAATTTTCTGTTAAATTTATCCAGAAAATAGCTGAACAGCAAGGGGATATCACCTTTCCTTTCCCGGAGAGAGGGAAGCTTGATTTCAACGATATTGATTCTATGAAAAAGGTCTTCCCTGAATCTTTCCTTTTTTATCAGCTCCCTTAAATCGCGGCTGGTGGCAGAGATGACTCTCACATCCACTTTCTCATTCTGGTTTGAGCCAAGAGGCCGAAACTGATGCTCTTCCAGAACGCGGAGAAGCTTTGACTGGACACTGACCGGAATTTCTGCTATTTCGTCCAGAAAAATCGTTCCGCCATCAGCTTCCTTGAAGAGTCCATTCTTGGATTTATCTGCTCCGGTAAAAGCCCCTTTGAGGTAGCCAAAAAGCTCGGACTCAAACAGAGTCTCTGGAATGGATGTGGAGTCGCAAATAACAATCTTGCGATTGCAGCGGGGGCTTAGATTGTGTATGGCCTGGGCAACCATTTCCTTACCTGTTCCTGTCTCCCCCGTGATAAGAACTGGGACAGAATGCTTGGCCACTCTTTCTATCAAGGAAAAGACTTCCAGCATGGAGGGACTTCTGCCCACCATGCCCTGGAACAAATATTTTTCGACGAGTTTTTTCTCTAACCTTAAAGTTTCTCTGCGGGTCTGGGTTTTGTGCTTGATCCGGTCTAGAATTGGATTTAGCATTTTTGCGTTCACCGGCTGAGGAAGATAATCCATGGCTCCGGCCTCAATGGCTTCGATGATTTTCTCTTCGGTAATGCTCGGTCCGATGAGGATAACTTCAATAAGGGGGTCATAATTCTTGATAGCCTTGAGCAATGCGAAATCTGAAATTTCTTCAATCGTGGATTCGAGAATCACTATTCTTATTTCCTTTTTTCTGATCAAAGAGTAGAAATTATGCCTTTTTAAAAAGAGAATGGCGTTGAATCTATCCTGAGACAGGGTTCTCTTCAAAGAGAAATAAGCATCGGGCTTATCAGTGAGGAAAAGGACATCCATTTTGATCCGAATGGCCTAAGGACTTTCTTGTCCCTTTGATACCTACCACAGATGCACTCAAAAGACAAGAACATGTTAGGAGGGGCGAGCATCCTAAATTGAGCGATTTGAAGAGAATAATCTTTTTTCACGGAATTTGGGATGCATTCTTGAGAGGGATGAGCATCATTTTTGCTATGAACATAATGCCGTATTCCAGCAAAGGAGGATTGTAAGACAGCTATGAGAAAAGTTCAGAAAATGGCCTCGTTTTCCGTCTGATTTTCCTCAAATGTGTCTCTTTTGCGAACACATCTGGGTAAAAATGACCATAATTCATTTTATATCAACGCTTTAGAAAAAATCCTTTTTTATTTATGTAACAAATACGGACACGTTTGAAACGCTTTTCATAAATCCGCATTGTGTTTATTTATTTATTTTTCAATTACTTATATAAAAAATGTCGCTTTGGCACGCTGCTTGCTTATAAAAGAGGCGGACGATGAAAGAAACAAAGGAGGATATAAAATGAACACAAAACAAAAAAAGGGCTTAAAAAGAAAAGATAGAGAAAAAGGTTTTGTGCTGGCCGTGAGTGTGATCGTCATGGCCTGTCTGCTTCTTCTGGCTCTCCCCTTTTTATCCCGCGTTTCAACAGAGAATAAAAACGCAAAAAAGACTTCCCATTCCTTTGAAGCCCTTTCTCTGGCTGAGGCCGGAGTCGAACGGGCGATCTGGGAGTTGAATTACGGAGATATCTCTGGTTGGGAGGGAGATAGCTCATTACGGACGATGCCCCTTCCTGATTTTCAATCTTCTGAGGGCAAAGTGATGGGAGATATCGAAATAAGAATTGAGAATCCCGAAGGAGACAATCCTGTCATCGAGGCCACAGGCCGAATCACATACGAAGGCTCCAAGACGATTTCCAGAACAGCCAGAGTTGTACTCAAGAGAGACGGTCCTCCTCCTATTTTTGATTTCGCAATTTTCGGAGATGAGGGAGTAGAAATGAGTTCAAACGCTCAGACCGACAGCTATGACTCAAGGGAGGGTGAATACGGTGGCACTAACGTGAATGAGAACGGAAATGTCGGGACCAATGCCACCCATTACGGCTGTATTTCTTTAAATGCGAACGCAAGGATTTATGGCGATGCTTATTCTGGACCTCAGAGTGATCCAGATGCAGTCATCATCACTCGCTCCAATGCCTTTATCAGCGGAGAGAAAAGGTCGCTTCCCCAGCCCAAAGCATTTCCCTCTGTCCTTGCTCCTTCAGGACTTCCTTATAAGGGTTATTACAGTCTTGGCAGCAACAAACAGGATACAATCAGCCAGAGCGGAGAATACAGCTCTTTCAGGCTTTCCAGCAACTCCACTGTGATCATCTCTGCAGATGTCACTTTGTATGTTACCGGGGATTTCTCATTGAGCAGCAACAGCAGATTAGAGATTGCCGAGGGAGTTACAGCCACAATCTATATCGGCGGCACTTTCACCCAACGCAGCAACAGCCAGATCAACAATCTTTCTAAAGATCCCGCCAAGCTACTCATCCTCGGGACAGACAGCTTGAGCCCTCAGATCGAATGGAAATCCAATTCCCAATTCTGGGGCGCTGTTTATGTTCCGGGTTCAAGCGTGGATTTCAGGAGCAATTCTGATTTTCATGGCGCTGTTATCGCCAAGAGCTTGACTATAAATTCCAATGCCAGGATTCATTATGACGAAGCTCTGGCCAGCGTGAACATCGAAGTCGAAGAAGATGATTTTCCTTTTGCCGTCAAATCCTGGCAGCAGAAATTCGAAAAACAATTTTAAGAGGCTTCGCCTCGGAGGCTTCACATACACCTTGGCCTCTTTCCCAGCCTGAGCATCTTATGGGAAGGAGGCCAAGCACTATCAAGCTCAAGATTCACAAAAATTCCCAATCTATTAAAAAGCTTTTTTGCCCGGCTCTTTTCCTTATATCCCCCTTATTATCGCGCCCTTGGGATATTCAATCGTGAAGTCGATCTGGATTTCCCGCTTTTCCTGCGGGCCGAGGCTGAGTGACCAGCTCAGGATTCCCTTCTCGTCTTTCTTGGACGGAGCAGGATTGAGATTAATATCTTTGATCTCGATCTTGGAGTTCTGACTGAGAGGAAGCTGGTCGAGGATTTCGATGTTCACCTGATGCTTTCTGAGATTCTGGACTTCTATTTTGTAAACAAGCCTGATCTTCTCATTTTTCCCCAAAAATCCGGGACCGCTCTTTTCCCTCTTCAACAGCTCATGTTTGATCCTGATCTGCCTGTCCTCTCCAAAAAACATTTCTGCTTCCTCTTCCGCAGCCACAAAAGGAAGCTCTGTTGAACCGACAAAATCCTCGAGGATGAAGAGGTCAGCTTTTCCGGAGAGGAGAGGATAAGGGAGTGTGTTGCGCAGCTTTCCTCTGAGAAAGGCTGCTTCTTTGAGCTTGGGGACAGCGATGTAATCAAACTCTGTGCTCATTTTCTGGGTATCGATAGGAATCTTATGAGGCGCGCCGTCGCTTGGAACCTGGACGTTTCTTTTTATATCAAAGTTTAAATGGAGGCCGGTTTCGACAATTCCGGCTGTGGCCATCTCAGCCGCCGCTGGTGCTTCAACTTCACCGACGACGCCTCCGAGCACACCTCCCACAACTCCGCCTAAAACTCCACGCTCTTTTCCTTTGGCTTCGCTTTTGGCCACAGGCCTGGGAACAAAGATATCCAGAATCCATGGATTGAGCTCAGGCGGATTGGCGGCAAATCCAGGAGAAGAGGTGGAAAGAAGGGCTTTGACGTCGTCCCAATCCTCCCCGCTCTTCTGCTGGATGTTGGCCTGAACAGCAATCTCCATCTCCGAGGAATCAGGGACAGCTCTGAGCACATAAAGAGGAAGCCAGCGTGCGTTGACCACCGTGTAGGAAAGGTTGAGGCTGAAATCGCCGGCTTGAGTTGATTCTAGAAGAACTGTCACTTTTTTCCCCTCTTGGGATTTCTGCGGCTTTATGGACAGGAGCTTCTTTTTGAGGGCATCAAGCCTTGCCCCCTGCTCAGCAAGATCCTTTTTCAGCTCGAGCTCAGCACTCTTGACATCCTGGAGTTTGCTTGCCAGAAAAGCGATGACTTTCTCCCAGCTCTGGATATCCGGCCTGCCGAGCGCAACTTCCCGGGAAGCATCTGTGCTGGAGGCGGATTCGATGGATTTCAGGAATTTTTCCTGAGAGCTGAGAACATCCAGCTTACCCTTGATCTTGTCAATCCCAAGCTGGACGCTTTCGATATCACTCTCGAGCTTTTTAACCTCAGGAAGCAGGGAAGATTCAAAATACTGGCTGGTGATATCCACACCCAAAATTCTGACCGCCGCTGTCCCTTTCCCCGAAACCCTCAGCGAATTGGGAACGAGTGTGGCCGGAAGCCCCTCAAAGACAACAGAATGGACGCCAGAAGCAAAGGATAGCTCAGCCCCCCGGGTCACGGTAGCCCGGTCAGGGAAAACAGTCACGGCGGAGATAGAGCTTTTAGCTTTGATTTCATCCGCCAAAAGACAGGCGGTAAAAAGAAAAAATAAAAAAATCGCAAATGCCATTGCTTTTTCCCTTTTCATGATGCGCCTCCTTTCTTTAAATGGTGACACAGGCATTACAATCCAAATTGCTTTCTCATTGTTATATACAACGCAAGATGAAATCTATTCTCCTTCTGGGCTTCTTATTATTACGGCGATCAAAAAGAATGCAGCCAAGTTGCTGTTCGGAAAATTGTCTTAGCGTCTCAAACAGAACCCGGCTCTCATTCGCCAATCCTGTTGAACCAGGCAATCTCTTCCAGGGTTTTCCTTTTCTTCTCTTTAGGAGGCCTCTTCTCGTAATAGCCCATGGCCAGAAGCGAGACAATCTTGTACTTGCGGGGGATGTTAAAAAATTTCCTTGCCTTGCGCGGGTTGAACCAGCCTATCCAGCAGGTCCCCAAACCGAGCTCTTCTGCCTGAAGAACGATGTGCTCTCCAGCAATTCCGATGTCGATGAGATAAAAGCTAATACCCTGAATCTGCTTCCCTATTCTGTTGGCAATGATGTCCAGCCGGGCCAGAATCAGAATCAGAACAGGAGCCTGGGCAGCAAATTTGGAAATAAAGTAGATGCCTGAAAAAACCTCCTTGGCAAAGCGGGACTTGAGCTCAGGGTCGTCGATAACCAGAAATCTCCAGGGCTGGACATTGTCCGCTGAGGGCGCAAGCCTGGCCGCTTCGATGCAGGCGAGAATTTTCTCCCTTTCAACGGGCTTATCCAGATAGCGGCGAATACTTCTCCTGTTGCGGATGAGTTTTTGAAAAGGGCTTTCGAACTTCAGTTCTTTCATTAACCAAGCGACTCGAGATTAATAAAGTTAATAATTAATTCTATTCGTCAAGGAAATCAACATTATTTTTAATGAAATGATTTGACTCTCTTCCATTCGGCAGGAGGAAAACACCCGCCCTGGACTCGGAAAGACCTGAAAGGAGCCGAGCGACATCGGAGGATTTAGCCTTCCCGAACTGCTGACGAGGGAAGCCGGCTTCCAGCCGGCCGGTCGAGATATTTGAGCACGAGCGATAAAAGTCAAAAAGCCACATAAAGGCTCGGACTGAATTCTGATCTCCGGGCAAGGGTGCGGAGTTTCGAGACTGCCGAGGAAGCGGTGAGGGAATGGCGTGAAAAATCCGACTGGAGCGAGGTTCTTTCAGGTCTTCTCCAAATAACACACATCAAACGGAAGAGAACCAATGATTTTTTGACCTTGCGAAAAAAAATGGACTTGACTAATATGAAAAAATCATAGACATGGAGGTTCCATTGGCGAAGAGAACATTTTATCAGACCATACTCTTTTGCCTTTTCTTATTTCCTCTGGCAGTCCTTGCTGAAGAACCTTTCTGCAAACAGATTGCCAACTATACGATGAATGTCAGACTGGACACCGAAAAGAAGTTAATCACCGCAACAGAATCTCTTTCCTGGACGAACGACACCAAAGACCCGACTGACGAACTCTGGTTTCATCTTTACTGGAATGCCTTCCAGAACAACATGAGCACTTTTCTCAGCGAAGCCACAGAGAGAGGAAGAAGGGT
>CAZJYC010000064.1:0-1724 GCA_964550165.1 uncultured Eubacteriales bacterium | reverse complement strand
CATTTCTACCAGCACAGCGTCCATGACTTTGCCTGGACTGCCAGTCCCCGCTTTCTCAAGTTCATAGAAGATTACGAGTTTGCTCCGGGGAAAACGACGGAAATCACGTTGCTCCTTCAGCCTGAGCATGCAAAGCTTAGGGACCGTTATCTGAATGCCGCTAAAAATGCGATCAAGTCCTGCAGCCTGTTTTATGGCGACTATCCCTACACCACAGTCACCTGTGTCGACCCGGCCTTCAACAGCCGTTCGGGAGGGATGGAATATCCGACATTCTTCACCGGTGGCGCTTATTTTCTGACGTGGAAAGGAATTCCACAGCCCGAAGGAGTTACCATCCACGAGTTCGGGCATGGCTATTTTTATGGCCTGGTGGGAAGCAACGAATTCGAAAATCCCTGGATGGATGAAGGCTTCACCTCCTTTCTGGATACAGAAATCTACTATTTGGCCTACGGAGAGCCGCTTTATTCGAAGAGCTATTTCGGGATTCCTGTGGTCTTCAAAAATGCAAAAATCCCGATCGAATCAGAAGGAATATCCGCACACAGGATGACCTACAACATGGATATCATGCAGCGCTTTTCCTGGGATTTCCTCGGCCAAGAAAGCTACGGTGCCAATTCCTACCAAAAAGCCTCCCTCATGCTCCGGACACTCCAGAGATACTTGGGAAAAGAGGTTTTTGCCAAGATGATCAAAGCCTATTCCCAGCGCTTCTGGTTCAAGCATCCAAGGCCTCAAGATTTCTACTCTGTTGTCTCGGAGTATGCGGGCCGGGACATGGGCTGGTTCCTCGACCAGTTTGTTTACGGCTCAGGGCAGCTGGATTACGCCGTGGGCCGCATCACCAACCGGATGGAAAAACAGCCCGAAGGCTGGTTTGACGGAAAATACAGGAAGTTGAGCCTGAGGAAATCAAAAAAGCCGCTTTACATCTCTGAAGTTACGGTGCGCCGGCTGGGTGAAGTCCAAATTCCGGTTGATGTGCTTATCGTTTTCGATGACAAGAGAGAAATCCAGGAAACCTGGGACGGCCAGTACCGATGGAAAAAGTTCACTTACAGGGGCCGCTCTCGCATCATCAAAGCGGTTGTTGACCCGGAGTTCAAGCTTGTTCTGGATACAAACCGCACCAACAACAGCCTGACTAGAAAGCCCAACGTCCTTGCACCTTTAAAATGGGTTTCCAACTGGCTCGGATGGCTCCAGCATGCCCTGGAATTCTTCACAATTCTCGGCGGCTAGAAAGGGAGAGCGGAGATGAGAATCTTCATCAATTTTGCCAAAGGATTCAGGTCCACAGCGAATACCACTCGGATGGTCTTTTTGCTTTTCCTTATCAACCTCGTTTTTTCCATGATTCTTGCTGTGCCTCTCTATCGCTCCCTCCAAGATTCTTTTGGACAAAGCCTGGCGGGCGAAAGAATGGCCAGAGGATTCGATTACCTCTGGTGGGAAGAATTCAGGGATCGCAGCCGAGGTTTGGAAACAACCTTCAAGCCCTCCATCATCGGCAGGGGGGCTGTGCTCGACAACCTGGAAGCGCTCATCCAATTGCGGTTTCTGGAGCTTCCTTCTCTTGTTCTTATCCTGGGAATACTCTACATCATCCTCCACACCTTCCTCGCCGGTGGAATCCTCCAGACCTTCAATCAGGAAAACCCTGAATTCTCGCTAAAAAGATTTTTCGGCGGGGCAGGATTTTATTTTCCCCGCTTCCT
>CAZJYC010000063.1:0-14014 GCA_964550165.1 uncultured Eubacteriales bacterium | reverse complement strand
TTTCATGGTATTCGTCGTCGACGTTGATATCCCAGACGGAAAAATTTCCGCCTAATATATTCCGCACGGCCATGATGGCACTCAGCATGGAGTGATCCTGGTTGTTGTAGCGGTGAAGACCGTTGCGGCCCATGGTTTGCAGATTCTCGATCGTTGAGAGATAATTTTTTATAACTTCCACCCGTGCTTTATATCCATCGTCGTATATGGGATAGGTTTTGGGCGATCGGATCACAAGACCGTCAAGGACCTGTTCCCCGGACGCAAAATTGAGTTTCTCGACTTCCTCTGTTGCCAGCTTGATCAGTTCAGCATCATCCTTTTTCCAGATCTCATCGGTTTCAAAGCAGAAGTATTCCAGTCCAAGTGTGGTCTTTTGAGGGTCAGGAACCATATCCAGGCTCCAGTTTTTAAAATTCTGAATACGGCCCACCTGGACTTCAGGAGAGTGGATGTAGATCCAATTGTCCGGAAAGATGAAGGGTTTGTCGATAACCAGGCCCACGGTGAAGAAGTCCCTATAGCGGAGCTTTTGAGCTGCATTCAGCACTTCACCGGGAGCTGCGGGTTTGAGGGCGTGAACGAGCTCTCTTAAAGGAATGGTTGAAAGAAAATAGTCTCCGCTCACTTCTTCTGTAGATCCATTGCTTCGGACGAGAGCTGATGTGATTGTGCTGCCTTTTCTTTTCAGTTGAATAACTTGCGAATTGAGTTTAACACGTCCTCCATGTTTTTCGACCAGCTCTTTGGCTTTGTTCCACATCTGGCCGGGGCCTTTTCTTGGATATTGGAATTCATCGATAAGGGTTGTGACCCGGCTTTTCCTCAGGAATCCCATGGCATCCAATATGGCCTTACCCAGGGATAGACTCTTGATTCGCTGGGCTGCCCAGTCAGCCTGAATTTCTTTGCAGGATATGCCCCAGACCTTTTCTGTGTAAGTTTTAAAAAAGATGGCAAACAACTTCTTTCCAAATTTATTGGATACCCATTGCTCAAAGTTGGTGACATCTCGGTAAGGGCTGAACTGGGAGTGAATATAGCTGAATAGAACCAGGAACGAATTGATAATTCCCAAGTTCATCAAAGCATTAAGGGGCTTAAGAGGATAATAAAAAAACTTGTTGTTGTAGTAAATTCTGGAAAGTCTGGGCCTGGTGATGAAATTGTCTCCCAAGATTTCGTTCCAGATTTTTTTAACATCCTCGTATTTGGTGAAAAATCTGTGCCCGCCGATATCGAAAAGATAATTCTTGTAATGAATGGTTTTGGAAATTCCTCCCACGTCCCCTTCTTTTTCAAAAACGACCGGGCTGAGCTTTTTTTTACAGGCTTGGTAAGCGGCCGTTAATCCTGCCGGCCCTGCTCCGAATATTATAACCTTCATTTTCTGCAATCAGTCCTTTTATCCTGTATTAAAAGCCTTTTCCTGGCGAAACTTTGTATAGCTTTAAATCATCGCGGCTGGCCAGCCGTTCTATAATAGTTTTTGCCTCAGCCATTTTTCCTGTTTTCAGATAGCAGGTAACCAAAAAGTTCAGAATTTGATACCTGATTTCGGGCTGTTTCTCGACCTGAAGAGCGGCCTCAAAACAATGGGCGGCTTCTGCATAATTTTCGCTTTCCATGGAAGCTGACCCCATCTCGATGAGCCGTGCAACATCGATGTCATAAAAGCGGTTCGTCTTATAAATAAAGTCGATGAATCTGGCGAAATCAGGAGAATAAATTTTGAAGAATTGCCTTGGGTCGTGGATGATATCAACGTATTCTTCCCTTGGCTGATTTAGAGAGAGAAGGCTTCCGCAGACAATCCTTTTTTTCTCTTCCTTTAGAGGAACGAGCATTCCTTTCTCCAGAGTTCCTAAATAGAGGTAGATTTTTCTATCAGGAAAGCAGCGGAAAAGTTCAGTGTTGTTTATGGCTTTTTTGTTGGCATAGATGATTTTTACTTTCAGGTAAGGGTCATCATGGAGAAATCCTGCGCTCCACCAGCCGTCTGGAAAATATTCGAAAGGATGATAAAGGAATTTTATGATAACCACGGACTGGCCAAGCGGAAGAGCGCTGAGAGTGTTATGGATTTTTGGCGTTACTCCGGCAAAATTATTTGCAAAGCCATCGTAATACCATTCGGTATCAGGAGGCCAGACCCAGCGAGGGAAGCTTATAGAGAAACCAAAAGCTACGAAGATTATTAGAATCCCAGCCATTATTTTCTTTACTTTCAATCGATTCAGATTTTTGAATTTTGACAAAAGTAATTGAGGTATTTCGCATATCCCATGGGCACTGAGCAAGAAAAGAAGCGGGATGGCTTCAAAGAACATCCTCGGCCCTATAAACACATGTGTTCCCCAGTAAAAATACATGCCGACCAACAAAGAAAAGAATCCAGAGGCAAGAAGGAGGTCTTTCACTCTTTTCTCTCTGGGAATGCGAGTTATCCATAGAAGCGGCAGAATGGCCCAAAAAGAGGAGAGAGGCCATCCGAGCAAGTACTTATTCAAAGCTCCCAGACTTTTTCCGATTTCACTTGCGCCCAGAAAGGCATTATGAGGAATGTCTGTGTATCCGGTTCGGCCGAAACCGAGGCCGTGCCTCTCGCCGTAGCGGACGACATAGCCCATTGTGAGGAAGTGGCCGTTGGTTATCTGATTATAGATGAGAAGAATGCCGATGAAGGCTAAACATATTAAGCTGAAGGCAACAGCATTCTTTAATTGTCTCTTAAAGTTTTTTACGATGTGTGCAGTGAAATAGATTAAAAATGGAATCGAGATCAAAACCACATTGTACGGCCGGATAAGAAAAGCCATCCCAAGCCCAATTCCGGCTAAGACTCCGTTGATCAGGGATGGATTTTTAACGGAACGGAATAAGAAGAGGACAAAAAAAGAGATAAAAAACAGGCCGCTTGTATGGGACATCATCGTCGACGACATCAGCAGAAACCAGATGGAAACAGCTCCCAGGATCGCAGCCAGGATGCCGATGTTTGTGTCGTACATCTCTTTGCCTATGAAATAGAAAAGGATGATCGAGAGCGAGGCCAGGAGAGGATTGATAATCCAGGGCGCCCCTATCAATAACCCCAGCAGCAATAAAAAGGGATAGCCGGGCGTGTACTGACTGTACCATTTTCCGTTATTGACCATATGGGGAAAGTCGAAGGATTCTTTGGCACAGGGAGAGGAAACATACAATTTTCCGGATTTAAAAATTTTAGCCTGGAACATGTAATCGATCTCGTCGTGGACGCGGGGAATATGGTTGAAGATGAAATATGAGAATAAATTGGTAAAGAGAAAGACAAACAGGGCGGAGACGATGACCGGCCAGGGAAGGATTAAAATTTTCTTCATTGAGAATTTATTCGTTGTCGAAAATCTTATTCATCAAGATGATTCGATTTCTTCTGCTCTGCCAGCAAGACCTTGTTTTGGATAAAAAAATTGTGACAGAAGAAGGGAGCAGAGAGCAATCGCCTCTTGTGATGAATCTTGAGGTGATTTTTTCGGTGTTCACTCATCTTAAAAGGTGACGTTTTTGCACCTTGAATTCTTCAGAGAGCCCTCGCCAGATCCCGGTCATCCCTTAGCGCAGCTCCAAGATCTTATGGAGCTGGAGCGAGAGCCTGATATTTTTTAGGCCGGCTTTGAAAGAATGATTTAGTAATTTCATCCCTCGAATCACGCTCCATCTTCTGTTGGATTGAGGCTGGAGGAGAAGAGGAGTTGTCTCCGGGAATTCTTCCCTGAGCTTTCGCACCAGATCAAAGCTCAAGCTTTTCGTGACAACCAACTTCACTTCTTTTGCTTTTTTCCTGTACTGGGGTTTGTAAAAATATTTTTCTGGCTTGGGGGAGATGGAATACCAGTCGACGGGAAGAAGGCGATAATGCGTGGCATTGGTTTCAACCTGAACTTTAAACTTCTCTTTTTTAAGCCCCCAGACCAGAGGCCCGATTTCCTGAAGGAGGGGCTCTCCGCCTGTGATGCAGACCCACCGGGCGGGGAACTGCCGCCTGAGTTTTTTGATTTTTTCGAGAATATCATCCGCCGTATACTCTTGGCCCTCTTTCCAGGCGTATTTCGTGTCGCAAAACGAGCATCTGAGGTTGCATCCGGAAAGGCGGATGAAGAGGGTCGGCTCGCCCTGCCTGAGCCCTTCCCCCTGCAGGGAAGGGAATATCTCAGCGATCTTCAGAGTAGGTGGCTGAGGCATCCGCCGATTCCCAGACAGTGACTTTTTTTACGGGAAAGAATTTTTTGAGTTCGGTAAAGAAATGGCGGGCCAGGTTTTCCGCAGAAGGGCTGAAATCGTAGACTTCGTTGAGGAGAGTGTGATCCGGCAAAATCTCTGATAATTTTTCCTTGATATTGGTAAAGTCGATGCTGATTCCTGTTTTATCCAAATTTTCGGCTTCGACTTCAACCTCGACCTCGAAGGTATGGCCATGGATTTTTTCGCACTTGCCCTTGTATTCCCGTAAAAAATGGGCAGCTTGAAACCTGTCCCTGACTTTTAAAGTCCAGCTCATATTTTTCCTTCTTTCTTAAGCCTCCGCAGGAGATGGTCCTTTTCGCCGGCTTCCTGCCACGCCTTTCGACGCAGAAGGCAGGAAGAGCATTTTCCGCAGGGGATTTCCTTGCCGGAATAGCAGGAGATGGAATAGGAATAGTCTGCACCCAGGGAAAGCCCGAGTTTAATGATTTCTGATTTTCTCATGTTCACGAAAGGCGCGATGATTTTGAGGTTGTCCTTGGTTAAGGCCGCTTTTGTGCCCAGGTTTATGGCTTTCTCCATGGCCGCGACAAAAGGTTTTCTGGTGTCCGGATAATGCGGCGAGTCGATGACATTAAAGCCGCAGACGATAGCCCGGATTCCTTTGACTTCGGCCCAGGCTGCAGCCATGGCCAGGAAAATGCCGTTCCGGAAAGGGACATAGGTTAAAGGCAGCCCATGACTTTGGATTTCATCCAGCTTTTTGTATCCGCGCAGGGGTAGAGCCATGTCGACTAAGGAAGAACCGCCGATCTGTCTGAGGTTGACCTTCAGTATTATCAAGGGAACGCCCATCTTCCGCGCAGTTTTTCGGGCCATTTCTATTTCGATCCGGTGGCGCTGGCCGTAGTCAAAGGTTAGGGCGTGAACTTTGTCGTAGCGCTTGCGAGCCCAGCACAGAGCTGTTGTCGAATCGATGCCTCCGGAGAAAAGGACGACGCTCTCTTTCATCATTGTCATTGCCCAGCCAAGATGATAAAAGATAACATCTTTTTTTTCAAGGCGATTGCAAAAAGAGAAGCATCCCAAATTCCTTGATTCGAATAGATTTTGGGAATAGCCTCGCTCCCATTCGGATTTTTAACGCCATTCTTCGTTCGCTTTTCTCGGCGGCTGCGTAACTCGCTTCGCTCAGACATACTCGCCGCCCGACTCCGTCGGGTTCCCTCGAAGAGCGAACTCCGAAGGCTAAATCCTCAATGGTCGCTGCGGCTATCTCCCAAAATCTTTGGATACTAAGGGAGCAATCCGTTATCACGGAATTTGGGATGTGTAACAGAGACATCAAAAAGAATATTCACTTGACAGGAGTGTGGTATAATGGACGCCATTGTCCAGGCGGAGAAAGCTCGCAAAAATTTAGGCAAAGAAATTCATTAAATAGTATGCCAGACGAAAGCATAAGAGAACGAGCAGAGAAAATTTCCGTAAAAGTCTATAAACTTCTGTCTCTGGCCCGAAAAGGGAAAGATATAACGGTCAGAGATGACCAGTATGATTTCTCCTCCCTCCTCGATTCGGTCAAAATCTGCCGTCAAAGAGGATTCCGCTTCCGCTTGATCGACTCCGGAAAGCTCGATCAGTCCCAGTGTGAGTGGCTGGCCGAAGCGGGCGCAGACTTTTATACCTCGGATGAGGCAAGGACCGCTTTCTCAGAATTAGAGCTCATCGCCAGGGCCTGCAGGAAAAGCGGAGCCATTGTGGCCTATTTCCATAACGGCCCTTTCGAATCCGATAAGGATAAAAGTACTTTTTCTTTTGCCGACATCCAGGATGTGGGACGATGCGGGATTTATGTCCACTGCACCAACAGAGAACACCGGAGAGACATTTCCCAGCTCAGGGAACTATCGTTTGCTTGCCGGAAGGGCAGAAGCTGGCTTGTCTATTATCATCATGGCGCCCTTGAGCCAGGACTCGAGGTATTGGCAAGGGATGGGACTTGGGTTCATGTGTCCGATCAGGGGCTCCAGAAACCGCACTCCGGGATTGAAATCCTGGACCACGCCAGGGCCCTGATTATAGCCGGAGGACATCTGGTCATCCATCTGAAAAATGGCCTGGAGCTTGCCCTGCTTCAGGACCTTCGGGCGTCAGGCGCTTTTCTCCTCTTCCCGTCTTTCCCCTTCGACTACAAATCTCCTTTTCGAACTCTGGAGAGAGAAGCCAGAAAAAGAAAGCCAGATTATCGGGCTTATTACCTTTATCCAACTTTTCTGCCCTGATAAACAGAGTATCCATAGCATGATTTTCCGTCACAAGCAAAATCTGGGTATTATGAGAAAGGAAGCATCTTTTTTCCCGTGAAGGCAGATGATGATAAAAGCCAACTCTAACAGTGCTGGTTTCCATCCCTCCTCGCCAAGGACCCTCCCACCCCCTTCATGGGCTTCGGACGGACGGAAACCAGCTCCTCCATTCATTAATCGATCAAATCTCTCTCTCCGTAACGGGAAAAAGATGCTTTTTATGAGAGAGACTATCTTTAAAAAGCAAAAGGCATTAGATATAATAGCTCTTTAAATTTCTCCAGGAAAAAGAAGGAAAAATCAAAATTCTTTTTAAAGCAAATGGATTTTAGTATGATTCAGGCTGGCCCCAGGAGAAAAAGTCAAACATGAGCAACGAAAAAGGAGAAGGGGGAGCCCTTTCCGCCCTGCAGAAAATCAAAGAAACAGAAGAGAAAGCCCGGCAAATCGTTCAGGATGCCCGGGAGAAAAAGGCCGCCAGAATCATCCGTGAAACCTATGAGGAAGCGAAAAGAATCAAAGAAAATCGCATCATACAGGCAAAAAAAAATGGCGAAGAGACGAGGAACCGCCTGATCAGTGAGGCTGAAAAAGAGGCAGAAAAAATCAGGAAGGAAGCTGAGGAAGAAATCGCAGCCATCCGCCTCCAGGCTGAAAAGCTGATGTCTCGGGCAGTACAAAGAGCAGCTGAGAAAATAAGACAATTTTTCGAAGAAGGGACGATTTAGCTTATGGCCATCGCCGAAATCCAGAAAGTCCAGATACTTGCCCCCAGCAACCTGAGGATGGATGTCCTCTCCTCACTGCAGGAAGAAGGTCTGATTCAGCTTGAAAAAACAAACATCGAAGAGCTGGAGCTGAAGTCTTCGGCTGCAGAAGTCTCTGCGCTGGAGCACCGGCTCCATCGGTTATCGCATGCCCTGGCCTATCTTTCGCACTGGGAAGAGAAAGGCTTCGTGAAAAAGCTCTTCGCTCAAAAGCCGCAGGTGGAGCGGCAAAAAAGAAACGAGGTCTTAAACTATGACTATTTGCCCATTTTGGAGAAGGTTGAAAAACAAAAAGAGGAGAAAAACGAGCTCATCTCCCGCATGAAGTTTTTAGAGAAAGAAAAGGAATTCCTCTTGCCCCTTGTGTCTTTAGAGCTGCCCTTAAGGTCTATCAAGCCTACAGTCTCGGCTGAAGTCCTTCTTGGGGCGTTACCGCCGCCTCGCTACGAAGATTTGCAGAAGCTTGCGGACGAGGAGGCCTTATGGCATGAGGTTGTCAGCCTGGAAAAAAGAAAGATTTATGTCCTGGTTATCTATCCCAGTGAGGAAAAAGATCATTTTGAACAAACCCTTAAAGATTTAAACTTAACCCCGCTCTATTTTACAGAAGCCATCTTGAAGAGGGCTTTGGAGCAGGATAGAGTTAAGGATATCCTGGTTAAAATAGAAAAGGAAATAGAAGAAAGCAGAGAAAGGTTGAATGACCTTGAGGAGGAGGGCCGGAAACTTTCTGCCCGCAGCGAAGAGCTCAAACGTGTTTACGATGTTCTTCTTAACGAAAGGGATAAAATTTCCTCCTCCCGCCTTTTGGGAGAGACCGAGACGACATTTTATCTGGAAGGTTGGGTTTGCTCCTCAGATATAAAGAAACTCAAGTCCAAGCTCAGGCCGTATTCGGAGATGGTCGAGGTTTATGTGCGGCCTGCCCTTCCTGAAGAGGAGCCGCCCGTTATCCTCGAAAATCCAAGGCCGAGCAAGCCTTTTGAGATTGTGACCAGGCTTTATGGACTGCCTCAGAGGGGTTCCTTTGACCCTACCCGGCCCCTGGCACCGTTTTTTTTCATCTTCGTCGGACTGTGCGTCAGCGAAGCCGGGTACGGCCTGGCTGTCGCTCTCTCAAGCTTTCTCTTCATCAAATTCGTAAAGCCTAAGGGCGGTCTGCTTCAATTCTTGAAGTTGCTTCTGCTCTTGGGTGTTTCCAACATCATCTTTGGCACTTTGTTCGGAGGGTGGTTTGGTTTTCCCCTGCGGAAACTGATGCTCATCGACCCTCTCCAGAATCCCCTTTCCTTCCTCTATCTCTCCCTCGGCTTGGGATTTATCCAGGTCTGGTTTGGGACATTGCTCAACATGATTGACGGCCTGAGGAATAAGAAGTACCTTCAGCCCCTTTTTGTCCAGGGCGGATGGCTTCTTCTCCTGCCTTCTTTAGGGCTTTTCGCTCTGACCAAACAGACTCTCTGGGGAATCCTTTCCTTGCTGGGCGCGGCCGGGATTGTCTTTTTTGCTTCTCCCAGCCGTAATCCCTTTGCCCGGTTTTTTGGCGGCCTTTACAGCCTCTATGACATCTCCCGCTATGTCGCGGATATCCTTTCCTATTCCCGGCTGCTGGCTCTCGGTCTGAGCACCACCGTTGTGGCCATGGTAGTGAACACCCTCTCCCAAACGGCCCTGGCCATCCCCTGGCTGGGCTGGCTGTTCGCGGCTCTGATTTTTGTCGGAGGCCACCTGTTCAACCTTGCGATCAGCTTCTTGGGAGGATTTGTCCATTCCATGCGCCTTCAGTTTGTCGAGTTTTTTAATAAATTTTTCAAATCCGGAGGTAAACCCTTCAAGCCCTTTGCGCTTGAAAACAAGTATGTTGAATTCATTTAAGAAAATTTCTCTCTGAGACCGTAAGGAGGTCGAAAGAAATGGCGTTAGGTTTAACGTTGGCAGTTTTTGGAGGAGCCCTGGCCGTTATTCTCGGCGGAATTGGCTCGGCCATAGGGATTGGACTTGCCGGCCAGGCCTCGAGCGGCGTTATGAGCGAGGATCCGGAAAAGTTCGGAAGCCTCCTTCTGCTGGTGGCTCTCCCCGGCACGCAGGGCATCTATGGTTTTTTAAGCGGCTTTCTGGTCATTCTCAAGCTGGGCCTGACAACGGGAACATTAGCCACTCCCACAGTTTATCAGGGATGGCAAATTCTCATCGCCTGCCTTCCTGTCGCTTTTGCCGGCCTTGTTTCCGCCATCCATCAAGGAAAAGTTTGTGCCTCTGGCATTTACATGGTTGCCAAGCAGCCCAAGGAGATGACCAAGCCTCTTATCATGGGCGCCCTGGTGGAAACTTATGCCGTTCTGGGGCTGTTGATTACCATTCTTCTGCTCAACGGGATAAAGCTCTAAATTTTCTGTCATGAGCTTAGAGAAGATTCTGAAGAAAATTCTGGATGATGCCCAGGCTGAGGCCGATAATATCATTGTGGAGAGCCGGAAAAAGGCCGATGAGATAAAAGGCAGCGTCCTCAAGGAAGCTTCCGGACTGGCCGGGGCCCTGATCAAAGAAGCCGAAAGACGGGGCCAATTGGATGCGAGCCGGATTGTCACCCTGGCGCGGCTGGAGAAAAAAATAAAAATTCTCGCCTTCAAAAAAGAGCTCGTTGAAAAGGCGCTGGAGGCTGCCTTTCAGGAAAGCGTCGGGAGCAAGAACAAATTGAAGAGAAAAATCATTACAAAAAAGGGCGAACGGGAAGAACCCTATGACGCGGAAAGACTCAAGGAGGAGTTGCGCACAAGGCTTGAAAATGAAATCATCGAGGCTTTAAAAATATGAAAAGACTTCCCCGTCTTGACTATGCTTATGCCGTCGGCAGGGTGCGAGCCCTGGAGAAAAAGCTGGTCGGGAAAGCTGTTTTCCGGGAAGCGGCCGATGAGCCCGATTTTTCCTCGGCCATGAAAGTCATTTTCGATGCGGGAAGTTTTCGGGAAGAGTTGATTCAGGTTGAAGATTCAGATGCTCTGGATGAATACCTCGACAAGGAGGAAGAAAGCCTCTTGCGGTCGATGGAGGAGCTCCTTCCCGAAAAAAATATTCTGGAAATTTTTCGCGAAGAGAGCCAGCCTGATGAGACTCTGTCCATGGCCGCACAGTGTGGATATCCTTTTATCCGCGACTACACCCGGCACAGAATCGACCTGGCAAATATCAAGATCTTCTGCCGAGTCAAATATTCGGGTTTTTCGAGAGAAAAGCTGGAGACATTGACAATAAAAGGCGGCTTTCTGGATGAGAAAATCTTTCTCCAGAATTTTGAGCTCTCTTTCTCAGAAATAGGGGAAAAAATTCATGCCACTCCCTACAAAGATCTCTGGACGAAAGCGACGGATGTCCTTGAAGAGAGGGAGACTTTTGTTGATCTGGAGCGCAGGATCGAGGATTTCCTGATGGCATACCTGCAGAGAGCGAAATACATCATTTTTGGACCCGAGCCGGTCTATGCCTATGGGCTGGCGAAAAAAAGGGAGTTGAATCTGGTAAGGCTTCTCGGTGTTGGAAAACTCACTCGGATTCCTCCGGGCTTCTTGAAAGAAAGGATAAGCGAAACCTATGTTTGAAAAAGTGGCTGTGGTCGGAGATTCGGACCTCGTTTTTGCTTTAAGAGCCATCGGAATGAAGGTCTTTTCTCCGAAAAGCCTGGCAGAGGCCACGCAGGTCATGGAGACAATCGCCAGAGAAAATTATGCTATCTGCTTCTTGCATGAAAGCCTGTTTGAAGGCTTGAGGGAGGAGAGAGAGGCTCTGAAAGAAAAACTTTGTCCTGTTGTGGTTGGGTTTTCGGATTACAGGAAGGTGACGGATTATCTCGGGCAGCTCTTAAGAGACATTGCCATCAAGGCTACAGGATCGGATTCCCTGGTCAGGAAAAGAGGAGGAGATGAAAGAAGCTAAAATTATTCGTGTGGCCGGTCCTTTGGTTGTGGCCTCAGGCTGCCTTGGAGCCAAGATGTACGACATGGTCAAGATTGGAGAGCTCAGTCTTATCGGAGAGATTATTGAGCTCAGAGAAGACAAAGCCTTTATCCAGGTCTATGAAGATACGACAGGTGTGGGCCCGGAAGAGCCCGTCTATTTAACCGGAAAGCCTTTGAGCGTTGAGCTGGGCCCGGGGTTGATCAGCTCCATCTATGACGGAATCCAGAGGCCTCTGGATATCATCAGGAGCAAAGAAGGAGATTTTGTGACAAGGGGCATTGCCGCTCCAGCCCTGGACCGGGAGAAAAAATGGGAATTTAATCCTCTGGTCGCTAAAGGCCAGGATGTCGTCGAAGGAGATTTTCTGGGAGAAGTGGAGGAGACGCCGCTGGTCAAGCACAGAATCATGGCGCCTCCTGGCTCGGCCGGAACGGTGGTTGAAATCAAAAAGGGAAAATTCTTTGTCGACGATGTCGTCAGCCGCATCAAGACCAAAAAGGAAGTCAAGGATATCACCATGATCCAGACCTGGTCGATCCGCAGAAACAGAGCTGTCCGGGCCAGGCTTATGCCCGATGAGCCCCTCTCCACAGGTCAGAGGGTCCTCGATACCCTCTTTCCCCTGGCCAAAGGTGGAACCGCCTGCGTCCCAGGTCCTTTCGGCAGCGGAAAAACCGTTGTCCAGCATCAGCTGGCCAAATGGTCGGACGCCCAGATCATCGTCTTTGTCGCCTGCGGCGAGCGAGGAAACGAAGTCGCTGACCTTCTGCTCAGCTTCCCTGAATTGATAGACCCTCATACGGGCCGGCCGCTCTTGGAGCGGACAGTGATCATTGCCAACACATCCAACATGCCCGTCGCCGCCCGCGAGGCATCCATCTACACCGGCATGACCATCGCCGAATACTTCCGCGATATGGGCTACTCAGTGGCTCTGATGGCCGATTCTTCGAGCCGCTGGGCAGAGGCGCTGAGGGAGATTTCAGGCCGGATGGAGGAGATGCCGGGCGAGGAAGGATACCCGGCTTATTTGGCCAGCCGGCTTGCGGAGTTCTACGAGCGAGCCGGTAAAGTGGTCTGCCTCGGCTCGGATAAAAGGCAGGGCGCTTTGAGCGTTATCGGCGCTGTCTCTCCGCCGGGCGGGGATTTATCCGACCCGGTTGTCCAGGCCACGCTCAAGGTGGTTAAAGTCTTCTGGGCCCTGGATGACAGGCTGGCCAACATGCGTCATTTTCCGGCGATCAACTGGCTCTTGAGCTATTCTCTTTATGTCGAGAGCATCAAGGATTATCTCAACTCAAAGGTGGCAGAAGAATTCACAGACCTCAGGCAGCAAGCCATGCAGCTTCTTGAGGAGGAATCCGAGCTTCAGGAGATTGCCAGGCTGGTCGGAGTTGAATCGCTTTCAGCCAGGGATAGGCTTGTTCTTGAGTCTGCCCGCTCCATCCGCGAAGACTTCCTCCATCAGAATGCCTTCCATCCTCAGGACACTTATACCTCCCTGAGGAAACAGTATCTGATGCTGCGCACGATTCTCCATTTTCATAGCTTGGGGCTCAAGACGCTCGAGGAGGATTGGAGCCTGAAAGAGGTTTTGTCCCTTGAGGTCAGGGAGAAAATTGCGAAGATGAAATTCCTTCCCGAAGATGGTTCTGGCATGATTGAAGCTTACGTCGAAGTGGACAATGCCTTTAAAGAATTCTCGGAGAAGAAAAGAATGGTCGGGCAAGATGCATAAGGAATATTTGACAGTTTCCAACATCGTAGGTCCTCTGGTCATCGTTGAAAAAATTGAAGACGTGAAATACGGAGAGCTGGTGGAGATTGAGACCGCAGACGGGCTTCTGCGCCGGGGAACAGTCCTTGACGTTTCCACCGAAAGGGCGATCGTCCAGGTCTTTGAAGGCACAATCGGGCTTGATGTCGAAAAGTCACGGGTGAGGTTTTTAGGGCGCTCCCAGCAGCTTGGAGTTTCAGAAGAAATCGTCGGCCGCATCTTTGACGGGTCAGGAAGGCCGAGGGACAATGGCCCTCAAATCATCGCCAAAAAAATGCTCGATATCCACGGAAGCCCTATTAATCCTGATGCCCGCGACTACCCTCAGGAGTTCATCCAGACCGGTCTTTCGACCATCGACGGCATGAATCCTTTGGTCCGGGGGCAGAAGCTTCCTCTGTTTTCAGGAAGCGGCTTGCCTCATGCCCGGATTGCCGCCCAGATTGCCCGTCAGTCCAAAGTCCTGGGGAAGGAAGAGAAGTTTGCGGTTGTCTTCGGGGCCATGGGCATCACTTTTGAGGAGGCAAACTTTTTCATTGAGGATTTCCGCAACACCGGCGCGCTGGAAAGGGCCGTTCTCTTTCTCAACCTGGCCAATGAGCCGCCGATCGAGCGTATCGCCACCCCGCGCCTGGCTCTAACCTGCGCTGAGTATCTGGCCTACGAGCTGGATATGCATGTCCTGGTTATCTTGATGGACATGACCTTTTATGCTGAAGCTCTTAGAGAGATTTCCGCGGCGCGAAAGGAAGTTCCCGGACGGAGGGGCTATCCTGGCTATCTGTACACCGACCTGGCGTCCATGTACGAGAGAGCAGGAAGAATCAAAGGCAAAACAGGCTCGATAACGCTCATCCCCATCCTGACCATGCCTGAGGATGACAAGACACATCCCATCGCCGACCTGACCGGCTACATCACAGAGGGGCAGATCATGATCAGCCGGGAGATTCACCGCAAGGGCATCTATCCTCCGGTCG
>CAZJYC010000062.1:0-14129 GCA_964550165.1 uncultured Eubacteriales bacterium | reverse complement strand
AAGGGGAGAGGATCCGCTCCCCAACCCTTAAAATCCTGCCCGGTCCCTAGACTGCCTGACATCGGCCAAATTGTTCAATGCTATTTATAAACTAAGCTTTGTTGCAGAGCGAATGGGTTGATGTCAATGCGAACGCCCGAAGGGAGCGTGACAATCTTATGATTTCAATTTTCTTCTCCTTTTTTTATTAAAGCACAATCGAAAGTCAGCTTGTTGGAAGGAAGACGTTTTTGATATAATCATCATCTGTGTTGTCCTGATTAAAGATTGTGGCTCAAGCTAAAAAGACGTAGCGACTGGCCGCTGATTCCAAAAGTGCCGGAGTGGCGGAACTGGCAGACGCGCTGGACTCAAAATCCAGTGGGATGCATAATCCCGTGTGGGTTCGATTCCCTCCTCCGGCACCAAAAATCTAGCCTTCTTTAAGTTAAGTATTCGAAACAAAGAAAACCCCTAAATTGCCGAAGGAGCGAGGATAAGCCGAGGCCGCGAGCTGGGCGTGGTGGCAAACGATGTGGCCAGTCTCATGCGTGTAATTGCAGCGGAGCGAGGCAATCCGCTCGTGCAATTGCGAGGAGCAAAGCGAAGAAGCAATCCTATAAATTTAAAGAGATTGCCACGCTCCCTCCGCTCGCTCGCAACGACTTCATCGGATGGCCACGCTTCGTTCGCCATGAAATTCTCTACTGGCGATTTCAAAATGACCTGAATGCTTGACTTCTTATTTTCCTATTTATATTCTTGAGTGGATGGTGGACGGGAATCGAATACAAAAACGCATTTGGGCCTATGTCGAGGCCACCCGATGAAAAGAAAATTTATATTTTTTAGTTTTTTTCTCATTTTTTGCTTGCTTCGCCTTCCATCCCTCGGCCAGTTTACTACCGAAGAGCTTCGGGAAAGGCCTAAATGGGAAGAGTTTCTCAAGACAGCGGAAATCATCGGACAAAAACAGATGAGAGTTCGAGATGCTGTCACCGAGCCCTGGAAGCTCACTTTAAAAAAAGATGAAATCGTAAGAAATGCTCTGTGGAAAAATTCAGAGGGCGAGCAGAGAGGATTCATCGAAGGCTGGAAATACGAGATAGCGGCCTATCTTCTGGACAAATATTTAGGCCTGAACATGGTTCCTCCGACCGTGGAGAGAGAATTCCAGGGGAAACGCGGCTCCTGCCAGTTATGGGTGGAGTCTCGGATGAATATGAGGGAGAAAATCCAGAAGGCCATTGAGACTCCTCCTGATAAAGTCCAATCCTGGATCAGGGCGGCCTACCTTCAGCAGGCCTTTGACAACTTGATTGCCAATGAAGACCGCCATACCGGGAATGTTCTCATCACTAAAGATTGGCGGACAATCCTTATTGATCATTCCCGCACCTTCCGAACCTCCCAAAAATTCACCGAAAAACTCCTCTTCACGGACAAGGAAAGTCCAATGGTCATGAACGAGCTTCCGCGTGCTTTTGTCGAAAAAATAAAAACTTTGAATTTTGAGCTGATGAAGAACATTGTCGGGGAATATCTGACGGATGAAGAAATCAACGCCGTTGTCCTGCGCAAGGATCTGCTCCTTAAGGAGATTGAGAAGCGCATCAAAAAATATGGTGAAGATAAAGTTTTATACTGATTTTAACCTATTTCTTTATTCTTCTTTTGATCCCGACTAAATTCATTGATGAAGATTCAGAAAAATGTTAGGTTTTAACGGACGAGCATGGAGAATTCATCGGTCGCGGCGATTAGGGTGTGCTCTGCCCGAAAAGCGGGACTGCGATTGATGCAATTCTATTCGCAAGTTGACTCTAAGAATTTTTATGTTATACTTAGTGCTCGAAAATTGGGAGTAAAAATAAAAATGAAAAGGGGAGAGACATGAAACAAAAGAAATTGTTTATGACCTTTATTATCTCATTATTTCTTATCGTCTTACTCACACCGCCACTCCTTGCGCAAGGAAGCAAGCTCAGGGTGATTGCCGATAGGGCCTATATTCATGTTGACCCGGATATAAACAGTCCGGTGATTGAAGTCGTGGAAAAAGGAGATGTGCTCACTCTTCTCTCGAAAAGAAAGATAAAGGATATTTGGCATTACGTCTCCTTCTTCTCTGGCAGGAGAGCTGTCATCGTTTCCGGATTTGTCTTCTCTTCAGCCGTTGAAGCCATTGAAGTGGTCCCAGAGGCGGCCGAGGCGGAAAAAGCGAAACCGGAAGCTAGGAGAGAGGTTGAGTTTGAAATTTCCAGGGAAATCGAGGTGATACTGGAGCAGGCCAATGTCCGGGCAGAGCCGGATGTGGCCGGCGAAATCCTTCAACAGGTTCAGCTGGGAACTGTTCTTCTTTCGACAGCGAAGGCCGGGGAGTGGTATAAAGTGAAGTTGCCTCCAGACGAGCAGGGAAATATCTTGACAGGCTATATCCATCGGAGTTTTGTCAAAGCCCTTGGCGAAGAAATTGAAGAGATCAAGGAAGCGGAGGAACCGCTTATGGCTCCTCAACCCGAAAAAAAAGGTTTTCAATTTAAGATGGATTACATCAAGCTGGGAATCAATTACTTTCAGTTCTCTGAAAAATCGCGCAGGGATATTTACAATGAGGGAATAGACTATGAGCTGGAAGTCGTTGCCACTTTCTGGAAAGGCTTTCAGGGATGGTTTGGCAGCAACTACTATTATAAGAGTGAAGGGGACAACAGGATTAAGGTTTTTCCCATTGGAATAGGTGTCAAATACAATCTGGCCAAAGGAATATTCAATTTTTACGCGGGGCTGGGTGTCAGCTATTATATCTATGACGAATACAGCCCGCCGCTCAACGAGAGCAAAGGTGCGGTTGGCTATGTCGGCAAGCTGGGAAGTTTTGTGAGAATCAAGGGGAAGTTCATCGCCGACTTTCATCTCAATTATTCCTACTGTTATTTGAAGCTAACCTCTGAGAATGTCAACATAGGAGGCGCTGAAGTCGGGTTTGCCTTAGGCTACGTGTTCTAACCAGACTTCTTCTTTCAAGCTGGCCGGGCAATATTGTAAGAAGGAAGAACCGCGAATATCCTTATTCCAGTCAGATTTTTAGCGCCGTTATCTCGTTTTTTCTCTATTTCCTAATTTTTACATCCAAAATAGCTTTATTCCGAAGAACCCTTCCTTTTAGAAAGAAAATTGAAATGCTGGTTATTGAAGGATTTTGACCTCAGAGATACATCATCCGTCTTGATCAGACTAGCTGCAGTATGGAAGAATCTTTTTTCCCGTGATGAGGAAAGAGATTTGATAGGGTGAGGAATGGAGGCGCTGGTATCCGTCCCTCCTCGCCAAAGACCCTCCCACCCACCACCATGGGCTTCGGAGGGACGGAAACCAGCGCTGTGAGAGTTGGCTTTTATCATCATATGCCTTCACGGAAAAAAGGTGCCTGCTTGCAATAAAGATTTCTTTCTATCTGTCATGAGTTTAATATAAAATTTTTTGTTGAAATGCAGGCGAATTTCAAAATAATAATGAAGGGTCAAGGCATGAAAAAGATTGATCCGTTCTGTTTGATAAGAATCCGCTGGATCGAAAATTCACACCTTAACTGAGGAGGGTATCGATGAGACAAAACGCAAGATTCCTGCGAGCCATTATTTTCCACCTTTTGATGTTTCTTATTGGCCTGGGATTTATGGCTCTGGCCGCCGAGGGACAAAAAAAGGTCACTTCCCCCAAAGAATTCTTTGGTTTCGAGCTTGGCAGCGACAAGAAGATCGCGCGCTGGGACAAAATCGTCGATTACTACAAGCTGCTGGAGAACCAAAGCGGCAAGCTCAAGGCCGTAAATATGGGGCCATCCACCGTGGGCAATCCCTTTTTGTTGGTCATTATTTCCTCTGCGGATAACCTGGCCAACCTGGGCTGGCTGCGGGAAGTGAATGCCAAGATCAGCGACCCAAGAGGGATCGCAGAGACAGAGGTTAAAAAAATGGTCAGCGAGGGCAAGGCCATCATCTGTCAGTCCATGAGCCTTCATGCAACCGAGATCGGTGGGACCCAGATGGCTCCTGAGCTGGCCTATGACCTCGTGACCCGGGAAGATGAGGAGACTCAGCGGATCCTGGACAATGTTGTTTTTTTTCTGATCCCGTGCTTCAATCCCGACGGTCAAATCATGGTCACTGACTGGTATGAAAAGACACTGGGCACAGAGTACGAGGGCCTGAGCCTTCCCTGGCTCTACCACAAGTATGCCGGGCATGACAACAACCGGGACGGCGATTTTATCAACTTAACCGAGTCGGTGTATGCTGCCAAAATAATGTTCAGGGATTGGATTCCCCAGGCCTACATCGACCATCACCACATGGGAAGTTACGGAGCCCGGTTCTACGTCCCTCCCTACGGCGAGCCTTTGCGGCCCTATGCTGACCCACTCATCTGGCGGGAACTTAGCTGGTACGGTGCCCACATCGCTTACAAACTGGAAGAGGCAGGCAAAGCAGGCATCCTCAACGCGGCCCAGTATCCTGGCTGGGGCCATTTCGGGTGGCACTGGATCACTCCCTTCCACAATATCGCCGGGATGCTCACCGAATCGGCCAGCACAAGGCTGGCGACGCCCCTGTATATCCATCCCGAGCAGCTCCGCGGCAGGGCCAGGCAGTTCCCAGCCTACGAGGCTCAGACAACTTTCCCCAATCCCTGGCCTGGCGGCTGGTGGAGGCTTCGGGACATTGTTGAACAGAAGAAGATTTCGGCCTGGGCGCTTCTGGACCTCGCAGCCAGGAACAAGGAGACTGTTCTCTGGAACGCCTACCTGAAAGCCAAAAGGCAGACAGAACGGGGCGCTCAGGGCAAGCCGGCAGCTTATGTCGTTCCGAGCTATCAGCATGATCCGCTGACCGCTGTGAGGATGATCAACAAGCTGTTGCTGTCCGGCATCGAGATCAAGCAGGCTCTGGAAGAGTTCACGGCCGGCCATGTGATCTATCCGCAAGGCTCGTTCCTCATCTCTCTGGCACAGCCCAAGATGGGCTTGATCAGGAACCTGCTGGGCCGGACTCTCTATGTCGACAACGCCTGGACAAGAGACAAAGATGGCTGCCCGCTCCGGCCTTACGACATGGCGACCCACACAATGAATGAATTCATGGGTGTCCGTGTTGACCCGGTCGACGAGCCGGTTCAAGGGAACTTCCAGAAGCTCACAGGCGATGTGTCGCTTTCAGGTAAGGTCGAGGCGGGAGGCTCAGCCTATGTCCTTGATGGAAGGCTAAATGACAGCTTCAAGGCTGTGAATCTTCTGCTCGATAAGGGCATAGCGGTTCGATGTGCCGACCAGGCAGCCGCTGGACTCAACCCTGGGGATTTCATCATCTCAGGTGGACAAGACGACATTCTCGCGAATGCAGCCAAGCAGACGGGAGTTGACTTCACGGCGTTTCGAGGTGATCTGGAGGAGGGAACTCATCCGGTCAGGCGTTTGCGCGTTGGTATGTATCAGCGCTACTGGGGCGGAAACATGGATGAAGGCTGGACCCGTTTGCTCCTTGAACAGTTCGCATTTCCCTACACGTCCCTTATGGATGCCGAAATAAAAAAGGGCGGGCTCAACTCAAAGTATGACGCCATCATTCTACCGGACGATTCGACGGGCATGATTGCCGGAGAGAGAGTCAGGTCTTGGGGCGGTCCCCTGCCGGCCTATCCACCCGAATACCGGAGCGGCATCGGCAAGGAAGGCGTCGAGGCGCTTAAAGCGTTTGTAGAGAAAGGGGGAACCCTGGTCACGCTCGGCGATGCCTGCGGCTTTGCTATCGAAAAGTTCGGGCTGAGCGTCCGCAATGCAGTGGACGGGCTGAGCTCGAAGGAATTTTTCTGTCCTGGTTCGACGATTAAAGTGAATTTTGATAACACTCATCCGCTGGCCTACGGGATGCCGCAGAAAGGATTGGTTCTTTTCTGGAACAGTCCGGCATTCGAAATTATCCCCAGCCAACATAATGAAAGATATGAGACTGTCGTCCGCTACGCAGAAAAAGAGCTCCTTCAAAGCGGATGGCTCATCGGAGAACAGCATTTATCCAAAAAAGCGGCGATGGTCTCTGCCAAATATGGCAAAGGCCAGGTGATTCTCATCGGCTTCCGGACACAGCACCGGAGCCAGACTCACGGCACGTTCAAGCTCCTCTTCAATGCCTTGATGCGCTGAAGGAATGACGCTTTTGAATTATCTCAAGATAGCTCTCAGGGCTTTATAAAGAGCAGCCCTGTTTATTTTGGTCGACGTCTTGGGACTCGCTGCCGATACGTCAGCCTTTCTTCTGATTTTTCATTATGTTTGAGGAAAGAAAACGTCTGACAAACAAGTTTGAGGCCAACGCACGGAGAATGTTTAGTCAAAACTTTTTTTTATCTCGTCAACTTTCTCTTTATATATTTCATGGATAAAATTTCGGTCGAATTCCCATTCTTCCTCTAACATGGATTCTTGTTCCGACTGGCTAAAATATTTCATGACCGGAATGAAAAAATGCTTATCCTCTTTTTCTATATGTCGGGGATAAAACTGAATTAAATCCTCCAGACATCTTGAGATTGCCTCTATCGCATTTTCATCTCCTTGTTGATGATTTTTGTTAGCTTCCACCAGTTCTTTCACCTTTTCTCTCCCCCAACGGTGTTCTTCAATCAACTCTTCCATCGTTTTCCTGTGCTGTTTTTCGAGCTTCTTGGCTTTGAGATCTCGAAACATTATGTTCTCTTCCTTTCCATGATGCAGTCTGTCGGCATAAGTCCGGATAAAATCAACGGCAATCTCTATAAATTCAAAATTCGCTCTTTTTTCTCTTCTTATTTTCTCTAGTTCCTTTTCCATTAACCCAATCATACGCTCAATAAGTCGATGTTCCGTCATTAAAGGTCCTATAAGCATAACCATGGTTAAAAACCTCCTCAATGAGATGGAATTCTTTTAACACGGAAAAGCAGAGCAGTCAAAATATTTCCGATCAATCGGCTTCTAAATATTCTGAAGGATGAAGTCAGAGATCAATTCGAGCATCCTTTCAAAGTCTTCGGGTTTGGTGTATCTGTGATCAGCGCCTGAGATGATCTCCAGTCTGCAGTTTGCGATGAGATGGGCTGTCCTTCGGCTCTGGTCGGTGGGCACGGTTTCGTCAAGATGGCCATGGACAATCAGCACGGGAATTTTGATCTTTCGTGCAGCTTGATAGCCGTTAATCCTTTTTGCATCTGCATAGAAGGAATAATTTAATTTAAGCTTTTTCCCACCAGCACCGGTAAAGTCGATAAATCCTCTTTTTTTCCATTCTTCAATATCTTTCTTGCCCTGCCGGGCGATGATGAGATCCGAATAATCTGAGACCGGAGATTTCAGGGCTAAAAGCTGGAGATCTTCAGTTTTTGAAGCTGCGATGAGGCTGGCCAGTCCGCCGAAACTTGAGCCAACAAGCCCGATTTTTTTGTATCCCAAATCTTTCAAAAGCTCGAGCGCATTCAGAATATCATCGATAGCTTCAGAGGTTGTGATCTCTTCGAAATTTCCTTCGCTCTCTCCGTGACCGAAGAAATCAAAACGGAACGTGGTGATTTCGTACTTGTTGAGCATTTCTTCCAGCCTCTGATAAGTCGTTCCCTCTTTGCTGGTGGTGAATCCATGGCAGAGAATTAGGACGGGTTTCGTTTTTTTGGATGTCGGGTTGGAGAGTACCCCGCAGAGCCTGTTTCCCTTGGTATTTTTGAAAAACAGTTTTTGTTTCATAGAAGAATAGACCCAAGAGTGTTCATCTTATCGCAACATTATACCTCAAACAGGGAGGTATTCCGAGACGACGGAGATAAAAGAGAGAATTGTCTTTTCGCAATAGAAGTTCGGGTTCAAAATCAGGCCATATGTTTCGAAAACAGGCCGGCTTTAATTGCTTTTCTCAGCAGCCAGCCTGATCCTTTATGTCCGGGATTCATGAATGCTCCTGAGAAAAGAAAGAGCTTAGACTAAGGGAGTCATCCATAGTAAGATAGGATTTCGTTTTTAAGCTTGTTAACGTAGAATGACTTAAATTGGCTTAAAAGATAGAATGTTAAAACCTGGAATGTATATTTGTTTGAAGAGAGATGAGTCACCAATTTTTTCCAAACGTTGAAAAGGATCAGGATCTCTAGTGAAAAAATTTCTTGTCCTGGGCGCAGGAAAGATGGGAATCGTTCTGGCCAAAGACCTGGTTGAGTCTGAAAGCCAGAATAAGGTGACCGTTGTTGATATCAGTTCAGAGCAGCTGAACAAAGCCAGAAAGTTCATCCAAAGCAGAAGGCTCGTCGTGCTTCAAAGGGATATGGAGGACGAAAAGCACAGAGTGGAAATTTTTGAGGATCAGGACGTGGCTTTATCCGCTCTTCTCCATAGGCACAGCCTCTTGGCGCTGAATACGGCGGTTCGCAAAGGCGTTCATTTTGTGGATTTGGTGGGGGAGAGGCCTTTGGAGCGTCTGAAATACGATGCCGAAGCCAAGAAGAAAAAAATAACTCTCATTTCCGGTCTCGGCGTTTCTCCGGGCATCACCAACGTTTGCGTGGGGAGGGCTGTTCATCTTCTGGATGAGACGGAAAAAGCCATGATTTATGTTGGCGGCAATCCTATCTATCCCGGGCCGCCTCTGAATTACAGGATTGTCTATGCTGTGGAGAGCCTCCTCGATTTTTATCAGCGAGAGGCTTTAATTCTCAAAAAAGGGAAGATAAAGAAAGTTCAGCCTCTATCTGGAGTTGAGTCCATCAGCTTTGCTCCTCGCTTTCCTGAGATGGAATGCTTTTACACCGACGGCTTGAATTCTCTGCTCTATACAATGAAAGGGAAAATCAGGGACGAGCTCGCAGAAAAAACAGTCCGTCATAAGGGCCATGCGCAGGGGATTAAGACCTTGAAGTCTTGCGGACTCTTTGCCCGGAGGCCGGTTCGGTTGAAGAATCTGCGGGTTGTTCCCCGGCAGGTTTTGGAAGCGCTCCTCGATTCCAGGATGAAGCTGGGGAAAGAGCAGGATGTGACCCTGCTCAGGATCATAGTTACTGGGGAGAAATCCGGGAAGCCAGAAATCCATATCTTTGAAATGGCAGATTTTTATGATTCCAAAAAGCGCTTCACCTCCATGGCCAGGACAACGAGCTTTCCCGCCTCCATTGCCGCTCAAATGATTGCTTCTGGAAAAATCACCATGAGGGGGAGCCTCTTTCCTGAAGAAGTTTTTGAGGCTGAGCTCTTCGATCCTTTCCTGGATGCCATGAGAGAGCGCGGTGTCTCGGTGAGCCATAGAATATTTTCTGACGGCTAAAGACTTTCCCCCCCCAAAAATCTGCTTGGAGAAAAGTTTTTTCCTAAATGGTCTTTTCAGGAAAATACAGATGCTATCTTGGGTCTCAGTCTTATTGCCAGAAAATATGTTTTTTCGTAGAATGATTATTCCTTCATAATAGATGAATTCATCAAAGGAGAATGGACTTATGTCAGATAATGATTATGCCCTGGCCAATCCTCTGGCCGTCATCCTGGATAAGCCATCCCGGGATTTTCGAAGGGAGGATTTCCTCAATGTCATCGAACAGAAAAGTATTGAGCGCATCACCTTCCATTACACAGCTCTGGACGGAAAGCTCAAAGAATTGAAATTGCCTGTGGCCAGCCGCAGGCAGGCGGAATCCATTCTTGCCGAAGGAGAAAGGGTGGATGGATCCTCCCTGTTTAAAGGGATGGTCGATCCCTCTCTCTCGGATCTCTACGTCGTTCCCGATTACAGAACAGCGTTTCTCAATCCCTTTGACCAAAGCAGTCTGGATTTTATCTGCCGGTATTTGACCAAAGAGGGAGAGCGTGCACCGTTTGCTCTGGATAACATTTTGAAAAAGGCTGTCGAGCTTTTCGGAAAGAACACAGGCTTAGAGCTTTATGCCTTGGGTGAACTTGAGTTTTTCGTTATCAGTGAGAAAGAGAAAAATATTTTTCCGCTCCATAATCAAAAAGGATATCAAGAAGCAGCTCCTTTCATAAAAAGCGGCGAAATTCTTGAGGAGATTGTCCGTCTTCTGACCCGGATCACAAGCTCTGTAAAATATGCTCACAGCGAAAACGGTTCCATCGACACCATTCAGAGCGAGGTTGCTGAGATTGCGGGAAAAAGAGCTGAACAGCTCGAGATGGAATTCCTGTCCAAGCCTGTGGAAGAGATGGCCGATGCTCTGGTGCTTGCCCGCTGGCTGATTCGCAACGTGGCTTACCGCTTTGGCTGTGTTACCACCTTCACGCCCAAGCTGGAGGAGGGAGTGGCGGGAAACGGACTTCATTTTCATCTGGAGCTGAAGAAAAATAATAAAAACATCATGACGAGTCAGGATGGCCGTTTGTCAGAACACGCCCTCTGCCTTATCAGCGGTCTGTGTGAATATGCAGATTCTTTAACTGCTTTTGGAAACACTGTTTCCTCATCTTACTTGAGGCTCGTGCCGGGGCAGGAGGCGCCAACGCGCATCTGCTGGAGTGATCTAAACCGCAATGCCCTGATCCGCGTTCCTCTGGCCTGGTCAAAGATGCGCCATCTGACCAATGTCATCAATCCCTATGAACAGACAGAGATTGAGGACTCGGAAAGCCGTCAAACCGTTGAATTGCGCACGCCCGACGGGAGCGCGCTGGTTCATCTGCTGCTGGCAGGAGTTGTCATGGCCGCAGAATGGGGTCTCCGGGAAAACAGGTCTTCAGCTCTGGCCAAGAAGCTCTATGCCAGGGCGAATATTTTTTCGGATAGAAAGCTCCTCAAGACCTTTCCGGCACTGCCAGCGAGTTGTGCGGGATCAAGCCGAGTTCTGCTGAAGAAGCGAAACCTCTATGAGAGAAGCGGTGTCTTTCCTGCTGGTGTCATCGAGTACGTGGCCAGACTTCTGAAAGCTGAGAACGATGAGCGGCAGCAAAAAAGATTGGACAGTTTATCCGGGAAGGTCCGCCTGCGGCAGGTGCGGAGAGTCCTGCATAAAGATTTGCACCGTCATTAGCACCGAGATGACCTGTTCAAAAAATTCTGGGATTACGGACTTGCTGGCTTTCTGTGAGCTTTAAACTCCTCACTCAGGGTTTTCCAAAGGGAGTTGAACCTCTCCTGAAGCCCTTCATAAAGAATGAAATTTTTATCGTCTGGCTCCACCTGTAGCTCTTCCAGCTTGACCATTTTTTGGCAGATGTCTTTGATTTCGACTTTTTCACCATTTGCCAGAAAAAAGTTCCACAGAGATTGAATGGCTGCGCCAAAAGCAGCTGCCTCGTGTTCTTTTAAAGTCACAACCGGCGTTTTCAGTATGTCGGCTGCAATCTGGAGCCAGAGCCTGCTTCTTGCTCCTCCGCCCGTGGCTCTGACTTGAGAAGGTCTCAGACCCAAGGAGATCATCCTCGAGAAGCCGTAGCCAAGGTTGAGTATCGTTCCTTCCAGAATCGATCTTGACAGGTGAGAGGAGCTGAAATTCTTTCTGGTCAGACCGAAGAAGACTCCGCTTGAGAAGGGCAAAACTGGAACCCTCTCGCCGTCAATAAAAGGAAGGAAGATCAAGCTTCGAGCTCCGGCTGGAGCTGTGGAAGCCAGCTTCTCCAGCTCTTCGTTCGAAATACGGAAAAGTGCTTTGAGAAGTTCGGTGGTGTTGGTGACGTTCATCGTGCAGAGAAGGGGAAGCCATCCGCCTGTGCTGTCGCAAAAGGCGGCAATCTCTCCCTCGGGATCTGTGAACGGCTCAGAAAAGTAGGAATAGATTGTCCCTGAAGTCCCAAGGCTGAGCGTGCAGATTCCCGGCTCGATATTCCCTGTGCCGACGGCGGCCATCATGTTATCACCGCCTCCGCTCGCGACCAGGACTTTTCCCATCCCGAAGCGCTTGGCAATATTCTCCCTGATGTATCCCACGGGCTCAGCCGGACGGGAAAGAGGAGGAAATTTCTCTTCAAGTTCAGAATCGATCGCTTTCATGGCCTCCTTGTGCCATTGACGATTTCGGGTCTCCATCAGGCCTGTTCCGGATGCATCGCCGTATTCCATTTGCGGCTTGCCGGTTAAGCATAAGTTGATGTAGTTGTGGGGAAGGAGGACTTTTCTGAGCTTACGGAAATTCTCCGGTTCGTTTCTCTTCAGCCAGAGAATCTTGGAGGCGGTGAAGCCGACAGCCAGGTTAATGCCGAGCTTTTGAATAAAAGATTTTGGCCCCCCGAGTTTTTCGACTATCATTTCTGTTTCTTCGACGGTCGAGGTGTCATTCCAGAGCTTGGCGGGCCTTATGGGCGAGCTATCTTTGTCTAAAGGGACAAATCCATGCTGCTGGCCTGAAACTCCCAGCGAAACAATCTTGGAGGGATCAATCCCGGCCTTCTTGAGCGCCTCTTTGAGTGCCTTTTCCAGAGCCTCCATCCAGGTTTTTGGGTCCTGTTCGCTGTCTCCCGGCTTTAAGCCCTCGATGAGGCGATGGGGATGAAATCCTCTTCCGAGAACATGACCTTCAAGGTCCACAATCAGGGCTTTCGTCCCCTGCGTTCCCGAGTCAATTCCTATGGCGTACATTTGATTTCTGGCTCGCCTTGAATCCACAAATTTAATCAGTAGACCCTTATCGGATTTTTGAGTTTTTTAAGCAGGGTATCCAGCTTCTGCGCAAAGTCCTCTGTCAAAGGGAGAAGGATGTAGGCATTTTTTTCATAGAAGGAGCTTCCTTGCGGGACAAACGTCAGCAAGTTCCTTGTCGGGTACTCAGACCAGGTATAGAGAAGAGGTCTGACCCAGTAGACATATCTACCTTCAGAAGGAGCATAGAAGTAGGTTCCTGGTTTATGGAGCCAGTTTCCAGAAGCGTTCAGGTTGCTGTTGATATATTTAATTCTCAGGCTGAAAAATCCGAATTTCTGGGCTGTGTTCAGAAGCCCAACCCAATCCAGGTCGTCGGGAGCCACATGGACAAGCCCGTCAGGATAGTCAATCTTTTCTTTAAGCGGCATCTGGATGACTTCGTTTTTTTTGTTTTTATAGGCCAGCATATCAAACAATTTTTTATAGAGAACCATTTCGTCGTTTCTTAAGGCGATAACTCCGAGGTCATTGTCCAGAGTCATCTTGGTTTCAGAAATAAAATAGGGGGAATCCGCCTCGAGGGTGTAGCGGACTTCGAGAGTCACATCTCTGATTGTCTGCATGGGACCGCGTCTCGAATTGATGTAGAGAAATCTGCCAACATTCTCTTCGAAATTGGGAGGAGGGTTCCAGTTAAAGGAATGGTCCCAGGCGATTCCCGGGATGAAACAGCCAGGATTCCAGTGGATCACTCCTTCCTCGTTGTGAAGCCTTATCCCCTCCTTGAAATATTCGATGATATTGATCTGCCCGCTTCTGGGATGAAATTCAAGGGAGATACTTGTATTTTTGACAATTTTGCCCACGCCTTCACCGCTGATTTCGAAACCGCCTGACTCAGCAGCTTCCTCTTTTCCCTTAAGAACGAGGAGAATCTTCTTTTCATAGGGCGAGAGGCTCAGCGGCAAGGCGATGTTGTAAGTGAGAGTTGCAGGATGGTCTTTGGCAACCTTCTCCACAGGAGTCGATTCTTTGACGTCCAGGATTTGATAGTCCAGGGAAGAATTTCCATCGAGAATGGTAAAGCTTTCGTGCTCAAGCTCTTTTTTGGCTGCGGTGAGTGTCAGGTAGGAAATTTCTCCTTTTCTCTCGAGTCCGATGCCTTCCTCAGCGACATAAACTTTGTAGAAGCCCTCTTCGCCTGCAGGAATTCCTCCTGTTTGCGGGGAAGTTGCCCTGAGATCGAATTTTCTCGTTCTTTGAGATTTTTGCTCCTGGTAGAAAAGGCTTATGTGATAGAGCGTATTGTTTTTCCAGGCATAGTCGAGCTGAACGTTATAGATGTCCTTTTCCAGGGCTTTGGCCATGTCCACTCTTTTTCCCTGTTTGAAGACAAAAAAGCTGTCGAGCTTTTTGTTGTTGATTTGAATTTCTTTGATCCAGGTATCAGCTCTTTTGACCTCAAACGCAAAGCTTATCCTGTAATAAGGCGTTTCCAAGCTTGGAAACTGGAATTCGATGGTATTGCCCAGGAGCCATCCTGGGACAAAGAGC
>CAZJYC010000061.1:0-14135 GCA_964550165.1 uncultured Eubacteriales bacterium | reverse complement strand
TCTTTGAGATAGCTGCAGAACAATTGTCCGCCGACAGTGGAAGCTCCGGACAGAACTTCTTCTTTCTCAGGGATGACGGTCTGCCAGTTCTCTTTTCCCGGATTTTTCGGGTTCATGAGGACAATTCTGTAGTTTGGGGCATCGGCGTTGGTGAAAAGCAGAAACTTGTCTCCGACATTTTCAATGGGGTAGCTATCGAATTCAAAACCCTTGATTAAAGGCTTAAAATCCATGTTCTTCACAGAGAGGTCTTTATAATACAGCTCATTGCCGTGAGTTCCTTCGGATATTCCCAGGAACATGAATTTCTCGTCTTCGGTGATGTCAACGTTCTTATACCGGAACGGATGCACCTTATCTTCGTAGATGAGCCTGTCCTTTCCCTGAGCGTCGCCCAGCTTATGGTAGAAAATTTTTTGATAGGCATTTTTGGCTGTCAGCTCCTGGCCTTTTTCGGGCTTGTCGTAGCCGCTGTAATAAAAGCCGTTGCCGTGCCAGGCAGCGCCTGAAAACTTGACCCACTGAATGCGGTCGCTCAGTTCTTTTTTGGACGCAATCTCCATGACCCCCAGTTCCTGCCAGTCAGAGCCGGCTTCCGAGCGAGAAAAGGCAACATAGCGGTTGTCCTTGGAAAAGCCAGCCAACCCGATCCTAACCGTGCCGTCCGGAGACAGTTTGTTGGGGTCGATGAACACTTCTGGCTCTCCGTCCAGACCTTTCTGGATATAAATCACGGACTGGTTCTGCAGGCCGTCGTTCTTGTAGAAGAAATAATATTCTCCTGCCCGGAAGGGTGAAGAATATTTGGGGTAGTTGTAGATTTCGGTTATTCGCTGCCGGATTTTTTCCCTGTAAAGAATCTCCTCCAGATAGCCAAAGGTCACCTTGTTCTCCTCATCGATCCACTGTTTGACTTCAGGGGATTTCTCATCCTCCAGCCAGCGGTAAGGGTCTGCGACTTTTGTGCCGAAATAGTCATCCACCACATCAGCTTTTTTGGTAACTGGATAGGTGAGCTGCGCCTGAGCTTCTGCTCCCTGCCTCTGGCAGGCCGGGAGAAAAGCTAAGAGTGCCAGAACGAATAAAGCTAAGAATTTTTTTCTCATTTGCCCTCCTTTACTGGATTTATCTTTTCATTTACGAAATTTAAAGGATAAAGTTTAGCACATTTTGACGAGGTTTTACACCTTTTTAACAGATCCAAAGCTGTTAATCATCTATCTGAACGAGCACACCATTAATAAGGCATAATATTTCTTGTGTGTCATGCGAGCTTAGCGAAGCAATCTCGTATATCTAAAGAGATTGCCGCGCCCTTCGCGCTTCGCAATGACAGCCTGATTGCCGCGGCGCTCCGGGATTGCAATGACATAAGGTGTGCCAAGCTCACTTCGGGCTTCGCATGTAGGAAAACGCTGCTTATGTTAATGACAAAAAAGAAGGGATTGTTGTTTGTGGTCGGAAATTCGGCTACATTTTCAAGCAGGTGCGGGGAAGGAAGGAGATATTCTGGAAAGACGTAGAGAGGTCACTCTCTTTTCTTGATTACTCTCGCGTCTTCTCGGGAGATGGGCGCTCAACAGAGCGTTTTAAAACCTTCTGGCACGCGCACGGAAATCGACGTTATCCTTGATCCACTTCCACAATTTCGCCTGTTGGGCAGGCTCCGCTTCAGAGTTCACCTGATTTTTCCAGCCTGTCATGACCTCTCCGGCAACAGTCCAGATCCGGACTCGCCTCGCCGGCACATCGTCATGCCAGCGCTTGGCCGCTTTCGGATCCAGGTAAAGGAGGCGGACGATGACCTGCCGGGATAGATATTCCAGAGGGTCCAGGTCAACCTGCTGGTAGGCGGATTTCCCTTCTGCGTTTCCCAGAGCAGGAATGCCATCGGTCACAATCAGGATGGAGATCGGCGCCAGGGCCAGGTTTCTATCCTTGGTGTAGCGGGCGACCTCGTAGAAGAATTCGTTGAAATCCGTAATCGTGTCCTTAGGAGGGAACCAATTCCTGAGTGCTTCCTCGATTTGCGCCACATCCTTGCCTTCAAAATCGTGAATGGGATAGAAAGCTTTGGGCTCCCCTGCAGCCTGGCCTCCGATCGAGCCTACAAACAGCGCTCGTAACTTGTGCAACTGGCCAAGTCCATGGAGATGGCCGTAGATGTAGTGGGCCAGGAAGGTCATGGCATCGTCATAATAGCCAGCTTTCAGAAAGGAGCCGCTGACGTCCACGCCGACAAACATGACCAGCCGTGCCGACTGCTGCTGGGTTGGAGGCGTGCAGGCCACAACGAGCAACACAAAAAGCGCAACGCCGATGAAAATGGGGAGATTTTTATGTTTCCGCATCGAACTTAGTTCCTTTCTTGGTGATCAGATTTCTGACGATGAGAAGCTCCCGTGTGTCCATCACGTCTTTCATACTTTTGAACGGCAGGTTAAAAATCGGACGCGCTGTGAGCAGGATCATGCAGAAGTTGATAATGACCGCCAGAACCTGGAGAACCGGCAGAGTGAGGAATTCAATAAGCTCTCCAAACTTCTTATGGAGCCAGTCGATCTCGTTTTTGAAATCCTGGAGAGGTTTTTGCCACCATCGTGTTGTTTCTGTGACCTCAGGAGTGACCACTCCCTGCCCTTCAGCCTGTGCGACCGGCCGCCGCGAGATAAAAGCCAGAAGCGGCGGTGTTCCAAACTGGGCAAACAGGAACCAGGTCATGCCGCGTATGGCAATCCATCCCAGGCCGGCAATCGTCAGGGTGAAGGTGATCCCCATCCGGACGCCTGTCTGCTGGGTGATCCAGGGCGTAATGGCATCAACCAGCTCGCGGTAGAGGAACATCACTTCAAAGCCCATCACGATCAGCTCAACAATGACCATCTGGATGATGACCTTGACTTTTCGGGAACGGACGGCCTCTGTCAATGCCTGGAGGGCGGCAAAGCTTCCCATGATGATGATGAGCAGGAAGATGAACAGTAAGGGTGTGGTGAGCGGAGATAGCCTTTCCGTGCCGATGAGGTCCATGAGCACTTCTGAGATTGTCGGGAAGAGGACATAGGTGAAGATAGCGGCTTCGAGCACGCACCAGAAAACAAGGATCAGCATGGCGACCCACGGAACACCGGGCCTGAAGAAACTGCGAGTCATCCGGCCTGTCGCCCGGAAGGGAGCGGTCACCAACTGCCGGATGACCTCCACGATGAATTTCACGATGAGCCGTGCAATCGAGAAAATCCATCCAACCAGAACAACCACGAGCTGAAACAGCCCGACCCAGAAGAGCCACACAGCCCTCGCTGCATCCCACCAGGCAAGGAGCAGCGTCTGGATGAAGTTGATCCGCTTTGAACGGAAGGGAATCGTGTAAAGGGAAAGCTGGTTGCACCAGATAACGCCAATCCAGAGCAGAAGAGGAAAGAGGAGGAAGAGATATTTTCCAGCAGCCACCCAACCTGAGGAGGAATACAGAAAGAAATTGAAAAGCGCCCGCTGCATGGGAAGGATCCAGGAAATAGGCAGCAGAAGGATCCTCAAGATTTCCTGCCATTGTTCAGCAGGGATGCCCGCATTCTGTTCTGTGAGCCCCATAAAGCCCATAAAAATAGTTGTGGTAAACATTTGTATAATTATTAGTTTTTGGTTTCTGACTTATCAATGCCCCTTTAGGATGAATCGTTGGGTGATTTTTCCTTGGATGGGCTAATCTGAAAAAGGGATTTGATCTCCCCTTTAAGGGTTAATTGTTTTTGTTTATCTTAAAGACTTTCATGTTCTATTACAAAAATTTTTTTTTAAAAGATCTCTTCCAATTTGTGTGGGTATGATAGTGAGGTATCAATAATGCCTCTCTGGGATGGCCGAAGCGACCATTGAAGGTTTAGCCTTCCCGAGCTGCCCTTCGAGGGAACCCGGCCCTGCCGGGCGGCGAGTATGTCTGAGCGGAGCGAGTTACGCAGCCGCCGAGAAGGGCTGTGAGGGAACGGCGTGAAAAACCTGAAGGGGAGCGAGGCCATCCTGGAGAGAGTTCTCAGAGAGCATATAAAATATTTAACACATCTTTTTAAAAAAAATTTTTACTTTTCCCTCTGCAGCAGGAGTTGAAACCTTTTGTGCTTTCTTAACGATTCCCACTGCGGATCGGTCCGCAGGCAAGCAACAGTAACAATTTGCCAGATAAATTCAGAGCTGGATATAGAAACGAGGTATTCGAGCTGCTCGATGGCCCTGTCATCTTCACCGACTACGGTATAAATTCTGGCCAAATTCAAAACATAGACAGGGCCATTGGCTGCGTCTTTGAATGCAGGATAAATTTCCGCAGCTCGATTTCCTTCCTGGATGGCTTCCTCTTCGCGGCCCAGATAGGCTAAGGCCTGGCCAAGGGCAGCATGATATCTTGGGTCTTTGGGATACTCGCCGACAGCCTTTTCGAGAGCGATGAGCGCGAGTTCAGCATGTTTCCTCATCAGTCTTATATCTTTCTTAGCGTGATAGATAAAAGCATAGGCGAGATTCTTCTCGAAATAAAAATGTTGTTCTTTGAAAGAGTCGTAAGGCATGGAATCAAGCCTCTTGAGCGCTTCCTGGTACTTTTTATCAAACATATCGAGAACAAACCAGGTATAATCGCTGAGCCTGTGTGGGGGCAATGTTTTCAGCAGTATGCGCGCCTCCCGGGTGTTCCCTTGGGAAAGAAAGGCAGCTGTCACCTTGCCCAATTGGGCTGCAAAATGACCTGATTCGATAGACAGTGTGCGGTCAAACCATTCCACAGCCTGTTTGTATTGGCGCAAACCTAAATAGGTTAAGCCAATTTCGTAGGCGAGTTGAGGAAAGCGAGGGCTCAGCTTAAATGCCTTTTTCAGTTTTTCCAGAGCTTGCTCCCACTTACCCTTGCGCCTCTCGACATAGCCAAGCAACTCCGGTGAGAAGTTTGGACGGGCTTTCTGAACGGACTTAAATATTTCCACAGCGCGGTCGTAGTCAAGAAGCCCCCAATAGTAATAAAAAGCTAAAGCCATCTGAGCATCCGGAAGGTCAGGCTGCAGGGCTAAAGCCTTATCCACCGCTTTCCTTGACTTTGCTAACCGTTGCTCTGTGCGGTCGATTCCGAAGAAATACATCCTGGAATGGAGAATGGATTTATTGATGTAAGCCAGAGCAAACTCTGGATCTAATTGAGTCGCTTTATCCAACAGCTCGATCGAGCGTTCAAATTCCTGATTATCCGATGATGACCATCCCCGCATTTCGTGATTTCTTGCTTGTAAAAAGAGGTCATAAGCTTCAAGGTTATTCGTGGGCTTAACGTTAAGAGCCCTGCGTTCCGGCTCAAGGACTGTGAGATCCAGTTCCCTGGCAACCTGTTCAGCAATCTTGGATTGGACAGAGAATATATCTTCAATGACCTCTTCGTATGTCTCGGACCAGAGGTTGGTATCATCTGAGACCCGAATGAGCTGCGGATTGACACGCACTCTCCCTTTTCCAGCAGGGCTTCGGTTCCAGCGCACAGATCCTTCGAGGATATAATCAGTGCCAAGGTCTTCTCCGATCTGCTTTGTTGTCTTGTTTGTATCTTTAAACTGGATCGCGCTGGTCCGGGAGATGACGCCAATTCCGCTCAACGAGGCAAGGCGGCTGGTGATCTCGTCGGTAATTCCGTCGGCAAAATACTCATCTTCGGGGGGACCCAAATTATGGAAGGGAAGCACAACGAGCATTTTTTGACCGGGGAAAAAAGCAGGCTTTTTGTTGTTGACGGAATATACAATAGAGATTCCGATCACAACCAAGATCAGAAAGAAAGAAGCGACTGTGACCCAGTGTTTACGGAACGTCTTGTTAACCTGATTCAAAACTGTAGATTTTTTCTCGGAGATTACGAGCCTTGTCGTCGACATTCCTTCTTCAATCTCACTCAGCTCAGAAGAGAGATCCTCTGTGCCCAGGAATCTTTTCTCTTTGTCTTTTTCTATGCATTTGAGAATGACGCGGCTGAGCTCCTCAGGAATCTGTGGATTGAGCTTTCTGGGATTCTGAGGCTCTTCGCTCTTGTGCTTGAAGGCAATCATCAGAGAATTATCTCCTTGAAAGGGAACTTGGCCTGTGACCATTTCATAGAGAATGATTCCCAATGAATAGATGTCGGAGCGTCGGTCCGCCTCTTTCCCGTCAACCTGCTCGGGTGACATGTATTCAGGAGTCCCGATCATCGCCCCTGCCCTGGTGATGCCTTTAGTGTCGAGCGAGCGCGCTATCCCAAAATCCATGATTCGGACGTTCCCTGCTCTATCGACCATGATATTGCTCGGCTTCAAATCCCTGTGGACGATTCCCAGCCGATGAGCTTCTGCGAGTCCCTCGCAGGCCTGCTTGGCAATAAACACAGCCTGAGATGGACTCAACTGGCCCATCATCTTGATTATATCTTTCAGGCTTTCCCCGCGCACATACTCCATGGTTATGTAGTTGGTTCCATTTTCCTCACCTAGATGAAACATGCGGCAGACATTCCTATGGGAGATCTTGCGGGCTAATTTCAGCTCATTGCTGAACCGCTCGAGAGTCTTTTTATCTACGATCTCCGGCTTGATGAGTTTTAAGGCCACTTCTTCATCGATTTTTGTGTCGACAACTCTGTAGACTCTGCCCATACCGCCTTTGCCCAGCTCCTCGATGACCTGATATCTCCCGGCAAAATTGGAGCCGGAGGTCAATTCTTTTTTGGCCGAAGAGTAAGTTTCTTTTCGGGCAGAAATGTCCGTTACCGCTGTCTGAAGGGATGTGGCGCACTTGCCGCAAAAACGGCTGTCTCCCGCGTTTTCATAATGGCACTCAGGACACGCGATGGCCATGGTTCCTCCTCGTGTTGGGCAACGAGATCGTTCTTTTCTCCAAAGATCGAAGGCCCCTTCCGTGCTTGTTGTGGAAGGGGCCCCGATCCTGCATTTTCAACTAGAAATCGAACCTGACTGCGAACCTGAAGACTCTGGGGTTAAGAATTCTGAGATCCTGGTCAAAGTTGTCTGCGCCGATCTGTGTTTCCTTCTTCAGGGCATGAGCCGAGTTGGTGAGGTTGAAGGCGTCGGCAGAAATTGTGACATAGGAAGTTTCTGAGACCTTGAAGGCTTTCTCCAGTCTCAGGTTGAGCACCCAGAAAGCCGGCAGCCGCTCATCTCCGAACTTTCCTCCGCCGATCGGACTTCCGTAAAGCTGCTCCTCTCCCATCCCGGGCATATTCACCAGAACGTAAGTCGGCTTGACATAGCCTTCTCTGGCGATAAACACGCCGCTGAAGTTGATTCCGTAGGGCAACTGGTAGAGGCCGGAGAGCTTGAACTGCCATCTGGAGTTGACAAAGATGCCTCTGACTCCTGAACCTCCGCTTTCAGGCGCAACCACTCCTCCCTCATAGTACTCTGCATTGTTTAAGCCGACATTGACTGGCCGGTACTCGATGTCCCCGATATAGCCGAGATATTCACCCTTGTAAAATCTTTTCCAATCCGCATAGGTGAACGAGCCGCTCATCATCCACTTGTTCGACAGCCTCTTTGTCCACACAAGCTGGGCGCCAAGGTAGCGGTCATATCGTTCCTTGTGGTTGGTCCTGTACTGATAAGGATAACTCTGATAGCGGCCGTAATAGTCATAGTCGACTGTATCATCGTGACCGGCGACATAATAGTTGTCTTCTGAATCCAGGGTTCCGTCAGGAGCCATGAACCTCGTCCAGGCTTGGCGGTGTCTCTTTTTGTAGAAGAGTTCCAGCCGTGCGGCAAAGTCTGCGAAGAGCTCTTTCTCGTAAAAAAGGCTGATTTCATCGAGAAGCGGAGAGTTGTAATCAGGGTCGTACTTGTTTACGGGTTCAAGAGAAGTCGGGTCATCAGGATTGACATTCGCGCTCCACAGCCAGTAATCGGGATTGTTCGGATCCACCAATTGCTCATTGTCATAGTCATATCCGAAAATCTCATCCGAAGTGACGCGGCCGTCTCCGTTCAAATCCTGCCAGAGCAAATCGATCTCTGTCCAGCCCAGCGGGTTATTGAAGTCTGCCAGATTGAATCCAGATTGAGAGCCGTAGCGGGCGACCGAAAGCTTGATGACATCCTTTCCTGTTCCAAAGATGTCGTAGGAAAGGCTGAACCTGGGCGAGAAGACCTTCCATTTCACTCCAGGGTCAAACTCGTCGATGCTGAGCGCAGGCATGTACTGCGGCAGCCAGAGTGAAGCGGGAATATCGCTTTTTGCTCCACGAGACTGCTCCTGGTCATAGCGCAACCCAATATTGAGAGCCAACCGGCCAAAAGTCATGGTGTCCTGGACAAATGCGGAATAGCGGGCAAAGGAATAATTCACAACATAATCCCTTAAGAGCCAGATTTCCCACCATTCTCCGTTGGGGACGGGATAATCAGAGGGGCCGTAGTAGTTGAGAACTAAATTGCTTTCATAGTAATCATAGGTGGTGACCGTAGCCGTCACATAATCGACTCCAAACTTGAATTCGTGGTTTGCGCCCAGGACATTTTCCATAAAATAGTTGCCCATGAAGCTGAGGTTGAGCTGGTTTCTGTCGGTTCCGTAGTCGTCAATGTTTCCAGTCAAACGGAAAGTGGGGTAATAGAGGAATGTCTCATAGTCTCCAGACCCGTCTGCCGTGTGCTCATTAACCGGATGGAGGTAAAATCCTCCGTCGGTGTAGATGACCTTTACGTTGAGATACAGGTTTCCGAACATCTGCTCCGCTTCACCTTTCCAGATGTAGCCAGGGCCATCCTGGTTCCAGTAAGTCTCAGGCGCCTGCACGGTATAGCCCCAGTCAGCTCTGTTCCATTTCTGCTTGTTGTCATACTGGAGGAAGGCATTGAGCCGCGTGGAGCCGGTGGGATGGACATCCAGTCTGAGGTATGCGGAAGCCAGCCAGGTCTTATCCGATGTCCCGGCCAGGGTCAGAGCATCGATATCCTGGATCCCGTAGGAACCATAGAACCAGGCTCTATCCTTGATGATAGGCCCGCCGAAATTGGCGCCATAGAGATACAGCCTGTTCACACCGGCTGCAGTGTAGCCGAGTTCCTTCAGCTCCTCAGGAACGTTATCGGCCTGCCAGGCCTTTCTTTCGACATCGAGGTAGAACATTCCGGAATAGTTGTTGCCGCCGCGCCTGGAAACCATGTTGATCTGGACTCCGCCTGTCTGCGACTTGATGTCGTTATTGCCGTAGTTGATCTGCAGCTCTTCATAGCCCGAGATATTGACATAAGCGGGAGCTGCCCCCAGGGCCGAATTGTCGGTGATGTTGGCTCCGTCGATATTCCAGGTGTTATCGTCATCAGCAGAGCCATGGCCGTAATAAGAGGACTGCTGTCCGCCTTCATTTCCTCCGATGTCCTCCCTGTCGACCAGCATTCCGGGGATGATGGACATTATCACCCAGGGGTTCCTTGCTGTAGGCAGGTCCATGATCATTTCCTGGGTGATATTGACACCCACCTGAGCTTTTTTGGTGTCGATGACCGGATTTTCGGCCACGACCGTAACCTCTTCGCTGAGCTTTGTCTGCTCCATGATGATATCCAGATTGACGTCTCTTCCGAAAGACACGCTCAGATTTTCCCGGACATAGGTTTTAAAGCCAGGAAGCTCAAGCTTCAGGACATAATCATCTGCCACAGGCAGGTTTAGAAAGCGGAAATTTCCTCCCTGCGAGGTGACGGCTGACATGGGAGCAATCTTGGATCCGTTCAGAGTGACGTTGATCCCAGGAAGAGGCTCGCCGCCTGTATCTTTAACTATGCCTCTAATCGCGCCAAATTCTTGAGCCGAGGAAATTCCTGTCAGGAAGAACAAGCAGAGTAAAATCGTGATGAGGATTATCGCTTTTTTCATTGATTCCACCTCCTTATTGCGAAAAAATAACCCTCGCTCAGGAGCAAATATCTTAGCTCCTCCTCCCAATCAATTTTTCTTATGGCTTCGTCCCGATTCTCACCTCCTTTAGAAAAATTTTTTTTCGCCGCATAACCGCTGGCCGTGGATTTTTTTGGCATTGTCTCAGTCCGAATAGATGGAGCCCGCCTGCCCCTGTCGTCACACATAAATGTGATTTTCAGGAGTGATTTTTCTTGTGCTCTGCTCATTCGACCGTCTCAATCTTCATGGTTTTCAACTTTTTAACTCTTTATTAAGCAAGAACAGTGCCATCTTGATTTACGGAAATAAAATCACCGAGAAATGCCAAAAAATAGCCCTTTACTCTTGAAAAAGCTGTAATTTCCCCTGGAAATGGGATGAAGACGTTTTTATGTATTATAGATTCCTAAAGAGGCCCAGAAACATAAGAAAAAGTCCGTTCGTCTAATTTTTAGACAAATGGTTGCAGAGCGAAAAAGATTCGAGTTAGAACTTATTAAAAAGAAAAGAAATAAAAGGAAGAAAAGATGGAATGTCTAATTTTCATACGCTTTGGAAAAACTGTCCTCTTTATTTCTTGATTTTATACTTCTTGATTTTGTTATCCAGAGTCTGGCGGGTAATCCCCAAAATTCTTACAGCCTCGCTCTTGTTCCAGCTGGTATGCCTGAGCATCCTGACAATATGGTCTGCCTCCACATGCTCAAGAGCTTCAAGAGGGGCGGGAATTGCCTTCCCTCCGATTCGAATGTTGTGGGGCAAATCTTCAGGCTGGATGACCTCACCATCGCCCAGGACAAGAGCACGGTCTATGCAGTTTTTCAGCTCTCTCACATTGCCGGGCCAGTGATAAGACAGCAAGAGCTGCTTTGCTCTGGACGAGATTTTTTTCATCCGGCCTGCCATGAAGTATTCAGTCAAGGGGATGATATCTTCCTTGCGGTCGCGAAGCGGCGGAAGGTCGATCGGCACCACGTTCAGCCGGTAATAGAGGTCCTCGCGGAAGCTCCTCTGCTCGACCTCCATTTTCAGGTCTTTGTTTGTGGCCGCAATAACCCGGACATCCACGTTGATGGTTTTGATGCCGCCAACACGCTGAAGTTCTTTGTCCTCGAGTATCCGGAGCACTTTGGCCTGTGTATCCAGGCTCATATCCCCGATCTCGTCAAGGAAGGCTGTGCCGCCTTCCGCCATCTGGAATTTCCCGATCCGGTCGCTGATGGCACCGGTAAAGGCTCCTTTTTCATGACCGAACAGTTCGCTCTCGATCAACTCCTTGGGGATGGCCGCACAATTGACAGCGACAAAAGGTTTATCGCTGCGCGGGGAGAGAGAATGGATGGCTTTTGCCAAAAGCTCCTTGCCTGTTCCTGTTTCACCCTGGATGAGAACCGTTATGTCTGAGGGCGCAACTTTTTTTATCGCATTGAAAACAGTCTTCATCTGTTCTGACTCTCCGGCGATTTGGAACTTCGGCTTCATCTCATCTTTCAGGCGGATGTTCTCCTGAACGACTTGCCGGTGGAGATAAGCATTTCCTAAGGCAATGGCTGCCTGGTTGCACATGGCTGTCAGGAAAATCAGGTCTTCTTGAGAGAAGCTTCCTGTAGAAGCCCGGTTATCCAAATAGACAACTCCCAGAATACTATCTTGAAAAAGAAGGGGAACGCACATCGCTGAGCGGATGTTGTATTCCTTGACGCTTTCCGCCTGGCCAAAAAGGCTGTCCTTGAGGGCATTGCGGGTCAGTATGGAAATGCCATCCTTGAGCGCCTTATGGACGATCGTTCGGCTGACCTGCAGCTTCTCCATCTCAAGGGCGCCGGAATTGTCGCGGGCGAGCTCGCAGGTCAGTTCCCCTGTGTCTTTGCTGATCAAGGCAATAAAACCTCTTTCTGCATCCAGAGTTCTGAAGGCTGAGCTCAGAATTTCGTTCAACAGATAATCTGGATCTTCCAGGCTCAAATTGACTGCTTTGCTGAATTCATAAAGGATCATCAACCTCTGATGGTCTCTCTGGAGCGACAAGAGGTCCCCGGTGGTCAATTCTTTGAGGGAGAAAGGCACAATTTTTCTTGTTTCAAAGGAAGCGACTTCCATCGGTTCCTGCGGCAATTCCTCGTTGTTCAGAAACTCGACCTGAATGGCGGAACAGATATTTTCGGATCTAAAAATTAGCAGGCAGTCCCCTATTTTTATCTCATCCCCTTCTTCGAGTTTATGACGGGAGATGATCTCTCCGTTGACCCGCACAGGATATTTGGCGCCGATGTCGTGGATCTCGTAGCTTCCGTCTTCCAGGCCTATGATCTCAGCATGGTCGCGGGAGACAAACGGGTCGATGAGGGTAATATCATTGGCGGGTTTTCTGCCGATGGTTGTCCTGGGTTTATTGAGCGGAAAGCTTCTGACTTGAGCCTCATCCTTCTGCAAAATCAAAAAAGGCATTTTTCACTCCAATTCATCATACGAAATATCGGCAGGAGATGTTGCTGACAAATAGAAGATTTATCATTTTGAAATAATGCTAACACAACACTTTGCCTCCTGACAAGCCGATCATCCCCTGAAGAGGATTCATTTTTTCAACATGCAAGAAATATGCCCGTTGTCCTGAATCCTCATCTCCGCGCCTTAACTCAACACCACATTGTCAGAAACGGTGACTGTCAATCCTCCTCCGGGGTAGGGCCGGGAGGGAGAAAAATCATTCCAAGATTCATCCTGTCAGGCGATTTACAGAACGGTTTCTGGGCTTAAATTCTATATTGGGGAAGAAAGCAAGATGAGGCACAAAGAGGGTAACGGGAGGATAAAAAAAACGCTGGAGGTGATGGCCAGATTTTCTTTCTTATTCTTCGTAACAATTCTCATTGAGCAAGCCTCAGAAATTTTTCTTGTGCCCCAAGCTGCTTATGCTGAAGAGAGTGCCCTGGAAAACATGTCCAGGCAGATCCAGGCCGGCCAGCCGTTCAAGTATGAAGTTAATATCCGTAAATCCTTAGAGCTCCAGAAGGATTTTGGGAATCCGGCCCTTTCCTACCGCACCCTCGACCGTTTGTACGGAAAGATAGAAAAAAAAGTCAAGCCCAAGTCCAAATACAACAAAAAAGAGGCGATTGAAACGCTGAAAACAATCGGCAGTGTCTTGAAGAAAGAAGGCAATTTTGAATACAGAAAAAACATTCTTCTGATCGAAGGATTGAAGAGGCAGAAAGACGGAAAACGGCTTATCGATTGCGATGATTACTCTTCTCTTTATCTCGTTGCTGGCGAGCGCTTAGGCCTGTCCCTGGCGCCGGTTTATGCCTCCAATCACCTTTTCCTGGTCTGCAGGCTGGATGACAGCACAAGGTTTTATTGGGAGCCGACCTTGGGAGCAGAAAAGGATGATGATTTTTACCGAGAATGGCTTAATATCCCGGACGACTGCGGCTATCCAAAGATTCTGAGCGAGAATGAGTTCGAGGCCATTCAGTTCTGCAATCTGGGCGCAGCCTGGTTTGACAAAGGGGACTATAAGAAGGCTGCGGAATTTTTTGGACAAGCCGTTGAATTAAACCCAAACTATGCCGAGGCTTTTAACAATTTGGGCGCGGCCTACGCCAGGCAGGGAAAATTGGATCTGGCGATGGGCTATTATGAGCAAGCTGTTGCTCTGAATCCCAATTATGCGGTGGCTTTCAGCAACACCGGTGTTGCGTTTTACAGGCTCGGCCATCTGCAGAAAGCTGTCGAATATTTTGAGAAAGCCATTGAGGTCAACCCACAATACGAAAGAGCCTATAACTATAAATTCGCTGTTTTGATGAAGAATGGAGAGCGTCAAAAAGCTTTTGAATTCGTGAATAAGACTCGCGAGAGAAATCCAAGTTCTTCTCCTCAATCGAAAAATTAAAAGAAACCCATTCACTCTTCCTGCTCCATGCACCTGAGTATCAGCCTGTTGAAGTCCTCAGTGAGTTGGACATTGAGCCCTCCTGGATCTTGAGGCATTTCGCTATTGTGTTTCACGCCGAAAGCGGAAGGCCTCCCCGTTCAAGGGGAACGCTGCCGCTGGCCATTTCATTTAAGGACAAAGCCCTTCTCTCTTCTAAAATTGACTATTGACTCGATTGTCCGAGGAAGCATCTTTTTTCCTTGATCAGAAAAAAGATTTGATAGAGAGAGGAGCGGAAGCGCTGGTTTCCGTTCCTCCGAAGCCCATG
>CAZJYC010000060.1:0-15056 GCA_964550165.1 uncultured Eubacteriales bacterium | reverse complement strand
TCGAGAAGGAGGGCGGACAGTCGGAGCCGGCTCGGTCACCGAAATCGCAGAGTAAAAAGGCCGGATTGACAAAAGCAAATCAAACGTTTGAGATAAGTCGCCATCAGGTTCAAAGATGAGAGAGATCATAAGCCTCCAATGTTCTGAATGCAAGCAGCGAAACTACACAACCACCCGGAACAAAAAGCTCCAGAAGGATAAAGTTGAGCTGAAAAAATTCTGCAAGTTTTGCAGGGCACATACCCTTCACAAGGAAGTTAGGTAAAAAAGCATTTGGCAATATTAGAAAAAAATCGAGAAAGCAGGTGAGTAGCTCAATTGGTTAGAGCATCGGTCTCCAAAACCGAAGGTTGCGGGTTCGAGTCCTGCCTCACCTGCCAGAGCAGGAATACAGTGCGAGAGGCTTCCAGGAAAAGAGCAATAGCCAAAACAACGAGTTGCTCGAGAATCTCGAGAATGAGGAATGGAGAATGAGCAAAAAGGAAAAAATGCACCGGAGATTATTCACCTTTCTCAAAGAGGTCAGGGCTGAGATAAAAAAAGTGACTTGGCCTTCTCGAAACGAAGTCTACAGCACGACGATCGTTGTTCTCCTGGCAACATTTTTCTTTGGCTTTTATCTCTATTTCATGGACATCATTTTTTCCTGGATTATCTCACATATCAAATCCCTGTTTGGCTAAGTAAAATGGAAAAACACTGGTATGTTGTTCACACCTATTCGGGATTCGAGAAATTTGTGGCGGAGTCTATCCAGCAGAAGGCTATTGAGCTGAACATCGAGAACAAGATCGGAAAGATCATCATTCCCACCGAAGGTGTTGTTGAAATCAAAGCTGGCAAAAAGGTTATCTCCACGAAAAGGTCTTACCCGGGCTACATTCTGGTTGAAATGGAGATGTCCGATGAGAACTGGCATATGATTCGGGAGATCCCCAAGGTGACAGGCTTTGTGGGATCAGGGAGAAGACCTACTCCTTTGAACAAAGAGGAAGTCAGCCAGATCGTGAAGCATATGGAGACAACCTCTGAGAAGCCCAAGCCAAAGCATTCTTTTGAGAAAGGCGAGGCGGTTCGGATCATCGACGGGCCGTTCTTTAACTTCAACGGGATCGTCGAAGAAGTCAATCATGAGAAAAACACTTTAAAAGTCTTGGTCACAATATTCGGTCGTTCTACCCCTGTTGAGTTAGAGTTTCTTCAGGTGGAAAAGATTTAGGAGGAACAATGTCCAAAGAACTTGTGGCAACGATTAAGCTTCAGATAGTCGCGGGCCAAGCAAGCCCCGCTCCTCCGGTAGGCCCAGCGCTCGGTCAGCACAACGTGAACATCATGGACTTTGTCCGTCAGTTCAACGACAAGACAGCCAAGATGGAGCCCGGGACTGTTGTTCCAGTGGTCATTAGCGTCTTTAAAGATAGAACGTTCAATTTTGTCATTAAAACTCCTCCTGCCTCTTACCTCTTGAAAAAGGCTGCAGGAATAGCTAAGGGGTCTGGAGCGCCCAACAAAGAGAAGGTGGGTAAAGTGACCGAAAAACAGATTGAGGAGATCGCCAAACTCAAGATGTCGGATCTCAATGCTTACACCCTAGAGGCAGCAAAAAAAATTGTTGAAGGCACAGCCAAAAATATGGGATTGGAGATCGTCAGTGGCTAAAAGAAGCAAAAAATACGCTAAAGCCAGAGAACTCAAAGACAAAGAGGAGTTTTCGTTGGAAGAAGCCGTGAGTCTTGTTAAAAAACTCAGCTTCACTAAGTTCGATGAGTCTGTGGATATCGCTCTCCGCTTGGGAGTGGACCCGAAACATTCCGATCAGATGGTCCGAGGGACGGTTGTTCTTCCCCATGGAACGGGAAAAACCAAGAAGATCTGCGTGATCGCTTCTGGAGAAAAGATAAAAGAGGCGGAGCAGGCCGGAGCGGAATATTTCGGAGGGGAAGAGATTATTGAGAAGATCGCTGCCGGCTGGATTGATTTTGATGCCGTTGTTGCGACTCCGGATGTGATGAGGAATGTCGGCAAACTGGGTCGTATCCTCGGGACAAAAGGTCTCATGCCCAATCCCAAGGCTGGAACCGTGACTTTTGATATCAAGAAAGCCGTCGAAGAGATCAAGTCAGGCCGCATCGAATTCAGAGTGGACAAGACAGCAATCATTCACTCTCCTGTGGGCAGGGTGTCGTTTGCGGAAGATAAGCTTAAGGACAATATCAAAGTCTTTATCCAGGCGGTTATCCAGGCAAAACCCCCTGGAGCAAAAGGAAAATATGTCAGAAGCATTCATATCTCATCCACCATGGGACCATCCCTCAAGCTTTCTGAGGCCGTTTTAGAGATATAGGAGAGAAAAGTGATAAGAACACAGAAAGAGAAGCTGGTCAAAGAACTGAGTGAAGCCTTCAAGGCGAACGGCACATTCTATTTGGTTGATTTTATAAAGATGCCTGTTTCCCGGTTTGTAGAACTGAGAAAGCTTTTTCGAGAGCATTCCTACACTTTCAAAGTCATCAAGAATCGCCTTGCGCTCAGAGCTCTAGGAAAAGACGTTCCCGAAGATTTAAAAGAATATTTCGAGGGCCCGACAGCCATTGCTTTTGCCTCTCATGACCCGATCGCTTTGGCTCGAATTATAAAAAATTATTCAGAGCAGAACAAGGTTTTGACGGTAAAAGCGGGGCTGTTTGAGGGACAGTTTTTTCCTGCGAAGAGGTTCGATGAGATTGCCTCATTGAGTTCTCGAGAAGAATTGTTGGCAAAACTCGGAAGTTTAATGGCTGTGCCATTAATAAAATTATTAAGGACTTGGCAAGCCCCAATAAATAGTTTAGGTCGGTTGTTGAGTCAATTAAAAACAAAAAAATAGTGTTGGAGGTAAAAATGCCCAAAGCACAAGCAAAAGAAGCTAGCGAAACTGCAACAGAAAAAAAAGAAAAGATTAAGTTAACCAAGGAACAGTTTTTTGAGCACTTGGATAGCTTAACGGTTTTGGAGCTGGCAGACTACATCAAAGAGTTTGAAGACCGCTATGGCGTGAGTGCCGCTTCGGTCGCCATGCCCATCGCGGCTTCAGGTGCTGCTGCTCCTCAAGCGGATGCAAAGGCGGAAGAGCAAAAAACTGAGTTTACAGTTATCTTGAAGAGCGTTGGTGATAAGAAGATTAACGTCATCAAAACCGTGCGAGAGGTGACAAATCTTGGCCTCAAAGAAGCGAAAGATTTGGTCGATGGCGCACCTAAGCCCTTGAAAGAGAAGACTTCCAAGGAAGAAGCTGAAGACATAAAGGCAAAATTTGAGGCAGTCGGGGCTGTGATCGAGATTCAGTAAGCTCAAATTGAAAAATTTATTTATTTTTTTATCGATAACAATGTAAATCTTTTTTGAGAGGAAGGCAATGACCGTAAATCGTGAAAACATCTATGTGGAAAGGGTTGATTTTTCTAAAATGGAGACAGCCTTCCCTATGCCGGACATGCTGGCTATCCAGAGACAGTCCTATGCTGAGTATCTTCAAATGGAGCTTCTGCCAGAAGAAAGAAGAGATAGCGGACTCCAAGCTGCATTCAAGGATGTCTTTCCCATTTCTGATTTTAAAGAGACCACGCATCTGGATTTTATCAGCTATTCTATCGGCAATTGGGAGTGCAAATGCGGCCGCTTGAGAGGGGTCGAAAACTCCCGGCCTCGCTGCAACAGCTGTGGAACACTTCTTCCTCTGGATGTTGAACTCACAGAGAAAGAAATTTGTCCTTACTGCGGCTCGATGAAAAAAATTGAAGTGCCACTCTGCGATCACTGCGGCGATCGGGTTGGGCTGAAGATGAAGTATTCGTCGATGGAATGCCTCCAGAAAGGCTATACCTATGCCGTGCCACTCAGGATAAAAGTCCGGCTGATTTCCTGGGACAAAGATCCTGCGACCAAAGCCAAGAGGTTGAAGCACATCAAAGAGCAAGAGGTCTATTTTGGCGAAATTCCATTGATGACCGATAAGGGCACTTTCATTTTCAACGGCATCGAAAGAGTCATCGTCAGCCAGCTTCAACGATCTCCCGGGGTCTTTTTCAGACAAGGCGAGGCTAAGGGTTTTTTTGTGGCCAAAATTATTCCCTACAGAGGGGCATGGGTTGAGTTTGAGTATGACAGCAAAAATATTCTTTTTGTCCGCTTAGACCGAAAAAAGAAGTTCCTGGTCACAGTGTTCTTAAGAGCCCTGGGATTTGGCTCAGACGAGTCCATTCTTCGCCTCTTCTACAAAACTTATAGAATCTATCCAAAAAATGGTAAGCTTTACTGGGAGCTCAGCGAGAATCTCATCGGAAAGACCGTGGACGAAGATGTGAATGATCCCGGTTCCAAGAGAAAAAACTTGCTTAAAGCCCGAGAAAAGCTCAGCAGCGAGCTTTACCAGAAATTAAAAGAACACAAAATCAAAGGAATTCCTTTAGAGAAAAGAGAATTCAAAGGCGCTTATGCCGTGTCAGCCATCAAAAAGCTGGTCAAGGCCAGGGAAGAAATCAGCGTCTCTCAACTGGAAGAGCTCAAAGTTTTTGACGAGCCTTTTGAAGTGTTTTTCCCTGAAGCAGAAAAGATTAATGATCTCATTCTCAACACGTTGAAAAAGGATTTATGCAAGGATACAGCTCAAGCCCTGGCGGATATCTACAGAAAGCTGAGGCCTGGTGAGCCCCACACGGTCGAGAGCGCTCACAATTTGTTCCACAACCTGTTCTTCAATCCTCAGAAGTACAATTTCTCCAGGATTGGCCGCTTGAAGATGAACATCAAGTTAAAGCTGGACAAGCCTCTGGACGAGAAAACTTTATCCCCGTTAGATTTTGTTGAAGTCATCAAGTATCTGTTGAGCCTCCGCCGCGGAGAAGGGACCTTGGATGATATCGATCATCTCGGAAATCGCCGCGTTCGCTCAGTCGGAGAGCTGGTGGAGAATGCTTTTCGAATCGGCCTGACACGCATGGAGAGGACGATAAAAGAAAAAATGACTGTGGCCACTGATCTGGCCTCAGCCATGCCCCAAGACCTGATCAACTCCAAGCCTGTGATTGCGGCCTTGAAGGAATTTTTTGGCAGTTCGCAACTCTCTCAATTCATGGACCAAATAAACTCCCTGGCTGAAGTGACTCATAAGAGAAGGCTCAGCGCTCTTGGACCAGGAGGATTAAGCCGTGAAAGGGCAGGTTTTGAGGTGCGGGATATTCAAGCCTCTCACTATGGCCGAATCTGTCCTATTGAAACTCCAGAGGGTCCGAACATCGGCCTTATTTCTTCTTTGAGCTGCTTTGCGCGGGTGAACGAGTTTGGCTTTATCGAGACGCCCTACCGGAAGGTCGAGAATGGCCGGATTATTGATTACGTGAAGATTCTTCATCCTGGAGTGAGCCCCTATAAAGTGGGAGAAATAGTTGAAAAGGATAAGCTCCTCAAGGAAAGCGATAAGCTCAACAAGCAGAAATCCAGACAACTGCCGGTTGTCGAGCCATATTGTTTTTATTTGACAGCCTGGGAAGAAGAGAAATACAACATCGCTCAAGCCAATGCCCCAGTCAATGAAAAAGGATATTTTACGAACGAGCTGGTCAGCGCCAGACAAGCCGGCAACTTCAAGTTGATTCCTCGGGAGCAGATCAACTACATCGATGTTTCTCCCAAACAGCTCGTCTCCCTTTCTGCGGCATTGATACCTTTTCTGGAGCATGATGACGCTAACCGTGCTTTGATGGGTTCTAACATGCAGAGGCAGGCTGTTCCTCTGCTCAGGCCGGAGACGCCTTTGGTGGGAACAGGCATAGAGCATTTTGTCGCGAGGGGCTCTGGAGATGTTATCATCTGCAAACGTACAGGCGTTGTCGAATTTGTCGATGCCGAAAGGATTCTGGTACGTGTCGATGAGAAAGAGAATGCCAGAGAGTATGAAGTGGGCACAGACCTTTATATCCTGATAAAATTCTTACGGACAAACCAGAACACCTGCTTGAGCCACAGGCCGATTGTTCGGAAAGGCGATAGAGTCGAAAAAGGTCAAATTCTTGCAGACAGCTCCTGCACGGATAAAGGAGAGCTCGCCCTTGGCCGGAATGTTCTTTGCGCTTTTATGCCGTGGAGAGGATATAACTTCGAAGATGCCATCATCGTTAGCGAAAAATTGATTAAAGAGGATATCTTCTCTTCGATCCATATTGTCGAAGAGACTATAGAAGCCAGGGATACGAAGCTTGGACCAGAAGAAATCACCAGGGATATTCCCAATGTTCCAGAGGAGTTGCTTCGCAATCTCAATGAGAACGGAATCGTAAGGGTGGGAGCCTATGTGAAGTCTGGAGATATTCTGGTCGGAAAAGTGGCTCCTAAAGGAGAAACCCAGCTCTCTCCTGAGGAAAAGCTGCTCAAGGCGATATTCGGGGAGAAAGCTCTGGATGTCAAAGATGCCTCTCTCTACTGCTCTCCAGGAATCGAAGGTACGGTCATCGATGTCAAAATCTTTTCCCGACGCGGAATTGAGAAGGGCGTTCGGGCCAAAGCGATAGAGAAAGATGAAATCGCTAAAATGAAGAGAAACCTGGATGACGAAATAAGCATCCTCGAAGGAGAGAAGTGGAGAAAGATTAGAAGCGTCATCAAAGGAGAGACGCTCGATAAAGACCATAAATTTGGGGATCTCGTTCTGACCAAGGGGAAGAAACTTGATGAAAAAATTTTAAGCAAGCTTGAACCGGAACAACTCTCCAGGTTGAAACTCAAAGACAATGCAGAGCGGGATAAAAGAATCAGGGATATCGACAAAAAAGTTAAGCGCCAGATTGATGCACTCCGATCCATATTTAAAGAAAAGGTCGACATCCTCAAAAAAGGCGATGAGCTGGCTCCGGGAGTGATTCAATCGATTAAAGTTTACATTGCCATGAAGAGAAAGCTTTCCGTGGGAGATAAGATTTCCGGACGGCACGGGAACAAGGGCGTTATCGCCAAAATAGTCCCTGAAGAAGATATGCCCTTCCTGCCCGATGGAACTCCTGTGGATATTGTCCTCAACCCCCTGGGAGTCCCCTCGAGAATGAATGTCGGACAGATCTTGGAAACCCATCTGGGCTGGGCTGCCAAAAGACTGGGCCTTCTGATTTCCACTCCCGTCTTTGACGGAATCCAAGAGGAGGAGATCAAGAACCTTTTGGAAAAGGCAGGTTTGCCCAGATCGGGAAAGACTCCCCTTTTTGATGGGATCACAGGGGAGTTGTTAGCCCATGAAGTGACGGTCGGCTTCATCTACATCATGAAGCTCTACCACCTTGTTGACGACAAGATTCATGCCCGTTCAACCGGACCCTATTCTCTGATTACCCAGCAACCATTGGGCGGAAAAGCCCAGTTTGGAGGCCAGCGGTTTGGAGAGATGGAGGTCTGGGCGCTGGAAGCGTATGGCGCCGCATTTACCCTTCAGGAACTTCTAACGGCTAAGTCCGATGACGTGGAAGGAAGAGCCAAAATCTATGAGGCCATAGTCAAAGGGGATCTGGATTTCACTCCAGGGCTGCCCGAATCTGTCAACGTATTGATTCGCGAGCTGCAGAGTCTCTGCCTGAACGTGGAGCTGGAGAAGAGTGAGAAAAAAGAAGAAGCTGCCCCCTGGGGAATCGAAGCCCCTCAGATTTTAAAGGGAGAATGACGATGGAAACCAGGCATTTGACAGGAAAATCCAAGGTTGATTTTGACCGGGTGAGGATCAGCATCGCTTCTCCCGAGAAAATTAAAAGCTGGTCTTGGGGAGAAGTGACCAAGCCTGAAACCATCAATTACAGGACATTCAAGCCTGAAAAGGATGGACTTTTCTGTGCAAAGATTTTTGGACCGATCAATGATTATGAATGCCTCTGCGGGAAATACAAGAGGATGAAATACAGAGGCATCATCTGCGAGCGTTGCGGAGTTGAGGTCACCAAATCCAAGGTCCGCCGCGAACGGATGGGCCATATTCTCTTGGCTTCCCCTGTAGCCCACATCTGGTTTTTCAAAGGAACTCCAAGCCGGATCGGGCTGGTGCTCGACCTTTCGATCAAAGACCTCGAAAAAGTTCTTTACTTTGAATCCTATATCGTCGTCGACCCAGGCAAGAGTCCATTGAAAGAGAAACAGCTCCTCAATGATGAGGAGTATAAAGATGCCTATGAAAAATACGGGGACAGCGCTGAAATTGGCATAGGAGCAGAGGCCATAAAGAAGCTGCTAGAGCAGATCAACATCACCAAAGAAGCGGCGCGCTTGAGAGATCTGATGAAAAAGGAGACTTCCCAGCAGCGCAAGCTTCGCTCTGCCAAAAGGTTGAGAATTTTTAAGGCGCTTAAAAAATCCGGCAATCGACCGGATTGGATGATCTTGGATGTCATTCCTGTCATTCCTCCGGACCTCAGACCGCTTGTCCGGCTGGATGGAGGACGTTTTGCCACGTCGGATTTGAACGACCTTTACAGGAGGGTCATAAACCGCAACAACCGCTTGAAGAAACTGATCGAGCTCAGGGCCCCTGACCTGATCATTCGCAATGAGAAGAGAATGCTTCAAGAGGCTGTGGATGCGCTATTTGACAACGGAAAAAGAGGACGAGTCCATCTGGGAGCCAATCGGAGACCCTTGAAGTCATTGAGCGAAGCTCTCCGGGGAAAACAAGGAAGGTTCCGTCAGAACCTGCTTGGCAAGCGCGTCGATTATTCAGGAAGGTCGGTGATTGTCGTCGGGCCGGAGCTTAAACTAAACCAGTGCGGGCTACCCAAAAAGATGGCCTTGGAACTCTTCAAGCCTTTCATTTTCCATAAGCTGGAAAAAGAGGGGCTTGTCCCGAGTGTAAAGGTTGCTCGAGAGTGGCATGAGCAGGAAAGATCTGAAGTCTGGGATTATCTGGAAGAGGTTGTCAAAGAACATCCCATACTTCTCAATCGAGCTCCGACTCTTCACCGTCTAGGCATCCAGGCCTTTGAGCCTATCTTGGTCGAGGGCAAAGCGATCCAAATCCCCCCCCTGGTCTGTGCCGCCTTCAACGCTGACTTTGACGGCGACCAGATGGCAGTTCACATTCCACTTTCTGTCGAAGCTCAGGTGGAGGCCCAGACATTGATGCTTTCCACCCAGAATATTCTCTCTCCTGCCCACGGCAGGCCTCTGGCCATCCCCAGCCAGGATATGGTTCTGGGTTGTTACTATCTCACCTTAGAGAAAAAGGGGCAGAAAGGAGAAGGACGCATTTTCGCTTCTAAAGAAGAGGTCTTATTGGCCTTGGAGAATAAAGAGGTTGGCCTTCATGCACGAGTGAAGGTGCGCTTCAACGGGCAATTTATGAATCTCTCCACCTTCTACGATGATCAAGCGGTTCTTTCTTGCCCTGTGATAGAAATGCGCAACAAGCTGATCGAGACGACGCCCGGACGGATCATCTTCAACAACATCCTTCCCGAAAAGATCCCCTTTGTTAACGGCATGCTGAGGAAGAAAGGTCTTGAAGGCCTGGTTTATTACACCTATTTGAAGGTCGGCCTTGACCCCACCATCGAAATGCTGGATAAGATGAAGGAGCTTGGGTTCAACCAGGCAACCTTCGCTGGCTTTTCTCTGGGAATCGATGATTTTATCATTCCTAAAGAAAAACATGAACTTGTCGATAGAGCCTTTAAGGAAGTTCAGGATGTCGAGAAGCTCTACAAGGAAGGCACGATCTCCGCAGGAGAGCGGTTCAACCGAATTGTCGAGATCTGGGGATCTGTCACAGACAAAATCTCCAATGCGATGATTGAGAAGATGCGCAAAGTCAGCTTCGAAGAGAAAGAGTTGAATGCCCTTTTTGTCATGGCTGATTCCGGCTCAAGAGGAAACAAACAGCAGATCCGCCAGTTGGCAGGAATCAGAGGGCTGATGAGCAAGCCTTCAGGAGAAATCATGGAGACCCCGATTATCTCCAATTTACGGGAAGGGCTGAACGTTCTCCAATACTTTATCTCGACTCACGGAGCCCGAAAAGGGCTGGCCGATACAGCCTTGAAGACCGCGAATTCTGGCTATTTAACCAGAAAGCTGGTGGATGTGGCCCAAGAGGTTATCGTCGACGAGCACGACTGCGGAACGCTGAAAGGGATCAACGTCACAGCCATTGTCGAAAATGGCGAACTGATCGAGCCCTTCGTGGACCGAATCATTGGCCGTACCTCTCTGGAAAGGATTCCCCATCCAGACACCAACGAAATCATCGTGGAGATGAATCAAGAGATTTCCGAGGATGTCGCTCAGAAATTTCTAGAATTGGGCATTGAACGGGTCAAGATCCGCTCTCTGCTGACTTGCGAATCCAAGAGAGGGGTTTGCCAGCTCTGCTACGGACGCGACATGGCCTCAGGTCGCCCCGTGGAGCTTGGAGAAGCGGTCGGAATCATCGCGGCCCAGTCCATCGGAGAGCCAGGAACGCAGCTGACCATGAGGACTTTCCACGTGGGCGGTATCGCTATGAGGGGCGCTGAGAGGTCCAAGCTTGAAGCTAAAAATGACGGGGTAATCAAGTTCAATAACCTGAAATATGTCATCAACAAGGAAGAATCTTTGGTCGTTGTCAACAGGAGTGCCAATGTGGCCATCCTTGACCACCGTGGACGCGAAGTCGAGCATTATCAAGTTCCCTATGGAGCCAAGGTCGTGGTCAATGATGGAGAAGAAGTGAAAGCCCGCCAGCAGTTCGCCGAATGGGACCCGTTCAATACCTTCATCCTGACTGAGGAAAAAGGTTCTGCGAATTTCTGTGATGTGGCTCTCGGTGTCACCATGGAAGAAGTGCAGGATGAATTTACAGGACTAGTCACCCGCGTCATCATTGAACCCAAAGACGAAAAAATGCAGCCCAGGATTGAAATCATCGATGAGAAGAAAAGGGATAAGGCCCATAAGCCTGTCGTGCTCAGGAAATATTATCTTCCTTCTGGAGCGAATCTCGAGGTCAAAGATAAGGAGAAAGTCTACGCAGGAGATATTCTGGCGAAAATCCCTCGAGAAGTTGCGCGGACAAAGGACATCACAGGCGGTTTACCCCGCGCAGAAGAACTTTTTGAGGCCCGCCGGCCGAAGCAGCAAGCTGTCATTTCTGAAATCGACGGTAATACAGAATTTGGCGGACTGATCCGAGGCTATAGAAAGTTGACCGTTCGTAATGAGCGAGGCGGAGAGAAGGAATATTTTATCCCCAAAGGTGCCCATCTCAGCGTAGGCGATGGAGAGCGGGTCAGAGCCGGAACATCTCTGATGGATGGACCAGTGAACCCTCATGATATCCTCAGAGTTCTTGGCGAGAAGGAGTTGGCGGAGTATCTCCTGCGCGAGATTCAGGAAGTCTACAGGCTTCAGGGAGTCTCCATCAACGACAAACATATTGAGATTATCATTCGGCAGATGTTGCGCTGGATCAAAGTTGAGGAAGTCGGGGACACAGAGTTTCTGGTGGATGAGCAGGTGGATAAGTTTGTGTTCCAGGAAGAAAACGATAGAATCCTCAAGAGGGGCGGAAAACCGGCGAAAGCCAGACCGCTCCTTCTGGGAGTCACCAAGAGCGCTTTAAGCACGGATAGTTTTATCGCCGCTGCATCCTTCCAGGAAACAACCCGTGTCCTGACAGAGGCAAGCCTTTATGGAAAGGTGGATCATCTCAGGCGGCTGAAAGAGAATATCATTATGGGAAGGCTTATCCCTGCTGGTACTGGCTACAGACACTATAGAAACGTGGAATTGAAGTTGGAAAAGGGTGAAGAGGTAGAGAAAGGAATAGACGTTCATCTCCAGAGCTAAATTTTGCTCTAACTGCCTCTAAATCCTTGACATAGCAAACTGTTTTTGCTATCATCCACCCAATCGTTCTGAGTTTCTCCGCTCGGAATGAATAAATTTTTTTTTATTTAAAAGGAGTATTGCCGTTGACTACGATTAACCAATTGGTCAGGAAAGGCCGGAGACAAAAAAAGTATAAGAGCAAGTCTCCAGCCTTAGAGAGGTGCCCCCAGAAGAGAGGCGTGTGTACCCGTGTTTTTACCACTACACCCAAAAAGCCTAATTCGGCCATGAGAAAAGTGGCTCGAGTTAGATTAACCAATAATATAGAAGTCACAGCCTATATTCCAGGAATAGGACACAATCTCCAGGAGCATTCGATCGTTGTTATCAGAGGAGGGCGTGTGAAGGACCTGCCTGGCGTTCGCTACCACATTATCCGTGGAACATTAGACTGCGAAGGCGTGGCCGACCGGAAAAGAAGCAGATCTAGATACGGAGCCAAAAAACCGAAAGAGAAGAGAATCGCTCAATAAAGGAGAGGCTAATGCCCCGAAGAGGTAAGGTCAAGAAAAGGAAGCCGCTGCCGGACCACTTTTACAACAGCACTCTTGTGTCCAAATTCATCAATACCGTGATTAGGCGGGGCAAGAAGAGCGTAGCCGCGAGAATTGTCTACAGCGCCATGGAGCGAGTTAAACAAAAGGCCAAAGAAGATCCGTTGAAGATGTTCGAGAAAGCTGTGGAGAATGTCAGGCCGGTGCTCGAGACAAAATCGAGAAGAGTTGGAGGGGCAACCTATCAAGTTCCGGTCGAAGTTCCTGAGGATCGGTCGATTTCGTTGGCGGTGAGATGGCTGACCAGGTTTGCTAAAGAGAGAGCAGGAAAGAGCATGGATGAGAAGCTTTCGGCAGAAATCATCGATGCGGCGAACAATCGTGGAGGAGCGATTAAAAAGAAGGAAGATACCCATAAAATGGCCGAATCCAATAGAGCTTTTGCTCATTATAGATGGTAGTCTCTCTTATTAAAAAAGAAAAGTTGACTACAATTAAAATGGAGTTTCGAATTGGCTCGAAAATATCCAATCAGAGACATCAGAAACATAGGCATCATGGCCCATATCGATGCGGGGAAGACTACCACAACAGAGCGTATTCTTTTCTACACAGGCATCACCTACAAGATGGGAGAGGTCGATGAAGGCACAGCAGTTATGGATTGGATGGAGCAAGAGCAAGAGCGCGGAATAACCATCACTTCGGCTGCCACCACCTGCTGCTGGAAAAATCATCGAGTCAACATCATCGATACGCCTGGACATGTGGATTTCACAGCCGAAGTCGAGCGTTCCTTAAGAGTCCTTGACGGGGCAATCATCATTCTCTGCGGTGTGGGCGGAGTCGAACCTCAATCCGAGACAGTCTGGAGGCAGGCTGACCGCTATCAGGTTCCTCGAATTGTCTACATCAACAAGTTGGATAGGATCGGTGTCGACCCAGAAAGAGCCATAGAACAGCTCAAAAAAAGGCTGGACGCCAATCCCCTCGTTATCCAAATCCCTCTGGGAAGAGAAGAAAACTTCAGAGGAGTGATTGACCTTGTCCATATGAAAGAAGTGGACTGGGGCTACGATTTGTTGGGGACAAAGTTTGAAGTGAGAGACGTTTCCGATGAATACAAGACGGAAACTCAGGAAAAACGGAACAGGATGTTAGAGCAGATCAGCGATCTGGATGATTCCTTGATGGAGAAGTATTTAGAAGGTGCTGAGATATCTTCTGAAGAAATAAAAAAAGTTATCCGGAAAGGGACAATTTCTCTTCGCCTTGTTCCCGTCCTTTTTGGGGCTTCTTTCAAGAACAAGGGTGTTCATCCGCTATTGGATGCTATTGTGGATTACTTACCCTCACCGCTGGACATTCCTCCGGTCAAGGGACATCATCCGCGGACACTGGATATCGAGACAAGGACAGCTTCCGACGATGAGCCTTTTTCAGCATTGGTTTTCAAGATCATGATCGATACCTATGCTGGCTCCCTTGCTTTTATCCGGGTGTATTCGGGAAAGACCAAGGTCGGCTCTTGGTTTCGCAACGCCACCAAGAATGAGGATGACCGCATCATAAGACTTCTGGAGATGCATTCGAATAAAAGAAAGGAGATTCAGGAGGTTTTTGCGGGCGATATAGTTGCCCTTGTTTCAGGAAAAAACCTGTCCACAGGAGATACTCTTTGTGTCAAGCATCGTCCCATCATCCTTGAACCCATAAAATTTCCAGAGCCGGTTATATCCGCGATTATTGAGCCCAAATCCAAAGTCGAGCATATCAAATTGGCGAATGCCCTCGAGAAGCTGACAAAGGAAGACCCAACCTTCAAGGTTGCCCAGGATCCCTCGACAGGTCAAACGCTGGTCTGCGGCATGGGGGAACTCCACCTGGAGATCTTGATGGACCGCATGGAAAGAGAGTATGGCGTCAAGGTCAATTTGGGAAAACCGCAAGTTGCCTACAAAGAGACGATTTCCAAGAAGGCTGAAGGTGAGGGAAAGTATGTCCGACAGACAGGGGGAAGAGGACAGTATGGACATTGCAGGATTTCGATCGAGCCGTTAGCCAGGGGTGCAGGGTTCGAATTTGTCGATAAAATTAAGGGAGGTTCAGTCCCCAAGGAGTTTATCCCTTCGATCCAAAAAGGCATTGAGGAGGCCATGGAAACAGGGATTTTAGCCGCATTTCCTGTGGTCGATGTCAGAGCCACCCTTATCGGCGGCTCATACCATGACGTCGACTCAACGGCCATAGCTTTTAAGATCGCTGGGTCTCTAGCGTTCAAAGATGCTGCCTCCAAAGCACGTCTCGTTCTTCTCGAGCCCATAATGAGCTTAGAAGTCGTTGCTCCGGATGAGTATTTGGGAGACATCGTGGGAGACATCAATGCCAGACGAGGAAAGATCGAGGAAATGGTGATGCGAGGGACATCGAGAGTGATCAAGGCTCTCGTTCCTCTGGAAGAGATGTTCGGTTATGCGACCATTTTGAGAACCTTAACTCAAGGAAGAGGTTTTTTTTCTATGGAATTTCTCCGTTATGAACTGACTCCCTCTCCCGTCGCTGATGAGGTCCTGGCCCGGATTGAAGGCCGGGTTCCGGTCCATCGATAAAATATGAAGAATAATGTCGAAAAAACGAAACATAATGGATAGGAGGTAAGGGAAAATGGCGAAGAGAAAGTTTGAGAGGAAGAAG
>CAZJYC010000059.1:0-15354 GCA_964550165.1 uncultured Eubacteriales bacterium | reverse complement strand
TTGGTTCTCTTCCATTTTGTGTGGGTGAATAAGATATGGGTAGCAAAAAGCCTCTCAGAGCTGGCCGAAGCGACCATTGAAGGTTTAGCCTTCCCGAACTGCCCTTCGAGGGAACCCGGCTTTGCCGGGCGGCGAGTATGTCTGAGCGGAGCGAGTTACGCAGCCGCCGAGAAGGGCTGCGAGGGAACGGCGTTAAAAACCTGAAGGGGAGCGAGGCCACTCTGGAGAGGCTTTTAAATGAGCCACACAAAACGGAAGAGAACCATTGATTTTTATCTGATTTGGACTGGACAATCTGAGCGATTGTTGCTTTTATCTCCAAGGAATGATTCTCAATCTTTCAGTGCCAATTGATCCTTTTATCTCTGTGTGGTATAAGCAAAAAAAACGTCTGGAATTGAAAGATGAGATACAAAAAAATTGAATCGGTTTATGCCATAAGGCTAGAAAAGGGCGAGAAGGCCGTCGAAAAATTGCTTGAGCTCTGTGAAAAAGAGGACATAAAAGCAGGATATTTCAGCGGCCTTGGAGCTTTGAGCGAACTTGAGCTGGCACATTTCAATCTTGTGACTCGAGAATATTCCTCAAAGACATTGTCGGGTCAGTATGAGATCGTTTCTCTCCACGGCAATGTTTCAACCTTAGATGGCAAGAGCTATATCCATGCCCATATCGTTGTCGGAGACAGCGAATTCCGTTCCTGGAGCGGCCATCTCAAGGAAGGCACAGTCGGAGCAACTTGCGAAATTTATCTAACGAAGCTGGATGCGGCCCTTAGCAGGAAAAAAGACGAAAAAACCGGGCTGAACCTGCTTGATATTTAGCTGCAAATAAGTCAAAAAGCAGGCCGCGTGCCAGAGCGTTAGGAAGTTTGCAGAATCAGGGAAGAGATGCGCAATTTTTATTTAAGAACTCTAGAAGCCCTAAAGGTTCAAGTTTAAAAGGAGATTAACGAATGAGGATATCTTTCAAAGCTATCTTATCCATGGTTTGTCTTTTACTTATCAGCTCGGCTTTACCGATTGAAAATGAAAAATCAATCGAATATCCAAAGTTGCACGAATTCATCCAAAGAACTCTTTTTGTCGACGTCCATTGCCACCCTCTTCCTGGCCATATGAAATATCACGGAAGAGACAGGTATCCTGATTTGCAGCCCTACATAAGCTGGCCTTTCTGGCCCATAAAAAAGGACAGGATTGCATTGGTCGACTCGCTTCAGGCCGGAGCCCTCCAGGCCATTTACGGCTACAGGAAAAGGGATGTTACGGACGAAGATATTCCAGAGCTTGAGAAATTGTCGTTGAGATTCTGGGAAGCTGGCAACAAGAAATCCTTCAACAGGGCCCTCGATGCCTGCGGGATTGACAAGATTCTGGCCAACTCCAATCTTCCTAAAAAAGACCTTGACCAGAGCAGGGTTCTCTGGGTTCCCTTTGTTGATTCCCTTCTCTATCCTCTTGATCCCTCTGATTTGAAGTCCATAACCCCTGAGCTCAAAAATGCCCTTCTGCGCTACTTTGAGGAGAACAAAAAGCTGGCTCAAAAATTTAAGGCTAAGCCCCAAAGCCTGCAATCCTACCTGGAATTTCTCGACACGGTTCTCGGTGATTACAAGCAGAAAGGGGCTGCTGCCTTGAAGGTGGCCAGCGCCTATATCAGGACGCTATGGTTCGATCGGGTTGAAGAAGAGGAAGCCAGAGAGATTTTCGACGAAGCTCAAGAGAAGAAGATTTTATCCTGGACAAGATACAAAAAACTTCAGGATTTCATCGCCCGCTATATTTTCTTCAATGCAGGCGAATTAGACCTTCCTGTTCATTTTCATACCGGCTTCGGCGCCACAGCCACTTTGAAGAATCTCGATTCCAGCCCCATGAACTTAGAAAGCGTTTTTTCGGATATGAAATTTAAGAAAAGCCGGTTTGTGATGCTTCATGCAGGGTACCCTTACTGGGATAAGCTGAAACCTCTCCTTGAGAAAAAAAATGTTTTTGTCGAATTTTCTGCGGTCAACTGGATGGTCTATGAGCATGAATTGGCTGAAATCATCTACCAGTGGCTCTCGTACCATGGGCTTGCGGAGAAGCCGATGTTTGGGAGTGATGCGGGAACACCGGTATTTTTCTGGATAGCGGCCGAGAACTCAAGGCTTGCCATCTACAGGGCTCTGGCCAGATTGATAGAGGAGAGAATCATCGATGAGGAGAAGGCCATCCTTTTGGCAAGGAAAATCATGAGAGACAATGCCATTTACGTCCATAACCTGAAAAATTGAAAGCGGAGGCTGGAAAGGGGAATCCTCATCTCCGCAAACCAGCCCAAATCGTTCTGCTGAGTTACGACATCCCAGAATGTGTTCCAGCTGAAACTTATGGGCATCTCATTGGCTGTTCTCGGCTCGCCGTCATTGAAAACAGCCTCCTCAAAACGCAGGCCATTCGGCGTGGTGAAGAAACCCAGGCCGTTCTCTTTTTCGTTGGAGGTGTATTCTTTAAAAAAAAGTCAAAGGAAATTAAAATCCATAAAACAAATCGCGGGTTATTGTTCAAAATCGGCGGGCTTGCTTTTTTGGGCAAGGGAAATATAATTCTGTTAAGAAATGGGCGAAAATCTTTTTCTTTTCATGAACATCTCTAAAAGGAGGAATAAAATGAAAGGCCGATTAAAGCTCATCATCCATCTGCCGATTTTATGTTTGGCCGCGCTCTATCTTCTGTTTCTTCCAGCCTGTAAGCCTGCGGTCTCCATCTTCAAAAAGGACGGCTGGGCGATCGAAACAGACGCTAAAAAAGGAACCCTCTCCATCAGCCACGAAAAGCTGGGCCTTCTGGCAGGGGAAGTCCGCCTGGCTTTGAGAGAGGAGGGGAGTCTTTCCTTCCCTTCGGAATGGCAAGTCAAATCGAATGAGGACACATTGACCATATCCACCAAGAAACCATCGGATGTCACCTGGAGTTTTGAACCGGGCCTGGAAAAGCTCGACATCAGCTGTTCTGGGGACAACGGCTTTCTTCAAGGGATTGCGCCGGCAGCCGAAAACAGGGTCCCGGCCAGGGTAGAGAGTCAGGATAACGGAATCACGTACACCTCTCTCGGTTTCGTCTCGGCCAAGGACATCCATTGCCTTTTTGACCGCAATACAGACACCATGATCCAGTTTCCTGAACAAAGCATCCTCATCCGAAATCCAGGCGACCCGAAGCTGATGGATATCATCATTCCTGTTGCCGAAGGCGCTGAAATCTTCCTTACGCCAGATTACTACATCAACGTGCTCGGCCTCAAATACTACAAGCCCATACCGCAGAGATTCAAGACCGCGCCTGCGGGCTGGTGCAGCTGGTATTGCTATTACATGGGCACCACAGAAGGAGATATGGTCACTGAGACCGATGCCATTGCCAGATATCTGAAAGACTACGGCATGGAAGTCATCCAGCTCGACGCCTGTTACACAAGAGGAGAGGATGCAAACTGGCTGGAATGGACCAAAAACACGTTTCCTAGGGGCGGCAAATGGGTCTTCGAGTACATCAAGAGCAAAGGTCTGAAGCCAGGCCTCTGGGTCAACATTTACGGTTCGAACTACGCCAAGGCAGAAATGGCCGATACATATCCAGAACATTTTTATTTGCGCGATAAGGATGGAAACCTATCCGGCGCCTGCTGCACTGCCGACGACACAGTCGTCAGGCTTGATTATACCAATCCTGAAGTGATTGAAAAGCATCTCAAGCCGATGTTCACGATTTTAAAAAACGAATGGGGACTCACTTACCTCAAAGACGCCGGCTGGGGAACGTGGATGGACTATTACGAAAAAAACAGGGAGAGGGCTTTCAATCCGAACATGGGAAGCCGGGAAGCTTACCTGGATGCCCAGAACGCTCTACGGGAAACTCTGGGCGATGACGTTTACATCAACGGCTGCGCCATGCACGAGGTCGGGCTCGGATTCGGCATCTTTGACGGCTCCCGCACCGGAGGCGACGATAGGGCTGTCTGGTACCCGGATAAAAAAGGTGGCATGTCGATGCAGACCTACTTCCACTCCCTCTTCGGCGCCAATTACCTCAACAACATCACCTGGTTCTGCGACCCGGACACAGTCATGGTCCGGACGCCTTTGACCCTGGATGAAGCGACGACAATCGTCTCGGCGATCGCTTTGACAGGGCAGCTTTACATAGCCAGCGATTTCATGGGAAGGCTCCCTCAAAAAAGACTGGACCTTTACCGGAAGACCATCCCGACCACACCCATCGTCCCCATCGATCTTTATCCCTACAAGATTCAGTCCAACAAAAGAAACGGCGTTGTCTGGTGCTGTCCCCAGGTCAGGGAATATCCGAGAGCCATAGACCTCAAGGTCACCGCCGCATCCGGAGATTACGATGTCGTGGCCGTCTTCAACTGGGGCGATAAAGAGGAAGCAAAGACAATCGATCTGGGAGAGGATTTAGGGCTGGACACGGACAGAGACTATTTGATTTTTGATTTCTGGAATCAAAAGCTCAAAGGAATCGTCAAAGATAAAATCGAATCTTCCATCCCGGCCCATGGCACCTCTGCCTACATTGTCAGGCCTGTTCTGGACAGACCGCAGCTTCTGGCAACGTCGCGCCACATCACAGGAACGGTCAGCATCAAAAAGCTTGACTGGGATCGCGCGAAATCAGCGCTGAGCGGCGTCTCAGAAACTGTGGCCGAGGCGCCTTACTCGGTCTTCATCCATGTTCCTGCTGGAATGACAGTCTCCAAGGTCGATGCGGATGTGGAGGTCCTCTTCCATAAAATCGCTGATAGCATCCTTGAGGTTAAATTCGCCGGTTTTCCCGGCAAAGAAGGTCTGCACACGATCAACTGGACGGTTACGTTTTAAGTCAATCGCGGATTTTGTGCCCGGTTCTCCAGAAGTGCCTCTCATCTGTAGATAAAAATAAAACGGCTATCGCCGGCGAAAACAGGGCAGAGCCGAGAAGGAGAGGAAACGAACGCTCAAATTCATAAGTTCCAATAGAGATTGAGAGCCGGAAGGGAGAAGATAAGAATGCCTAAATCTTCTTATTCTCTGATACTGCAAGCTCAACTGTTAGCTCTATCCCTAATTTTTATCCTGACATCTTTTGCCCAAGCCCAGGAATTGGCTGCGGAAAAAGCGATATTTGACTTCGGCACAGTGAGGGAAGGCGCTATTGCCAGAGTCAACTTCATTATCGCCAACAAAAGCTCCAAGGAGGTCGAAATCCGGGAAATCCGCACTTTCGCCGCCTGCGTCGAGGCCAGGCCGCTCGGCAACCGCTTTCTGGCTCCAGGAAAGAAGCTTGAGCTGGATTTTATCTTCGAGAGTCTCGGGTATGGGGGAGCCACGGTCGACAAGCGGATCGAAATCCATTACAACAATGCCAGGCTGAGCCCTTTAAGACTCAGTGTCAAGGGCAAGGTCCTTCCTTTAGAGCCCTATCAGGCTCCCATAGGAGAACTGACTTATAACTTTTTCGTCCTGGTGGATGTCCGTCCGCCGGAGAGCTTTGTCCAGGAGCACATCCTCGGAGCGATCAATGTCCCCTACGAAAACATTGGCCAATGGGTTTCCACAGCTTCAAAAAGCTTTTCAGATGAGCTCATCATCTACCTTTGCTGCGAGGACGGCACAAGAAGCGACCAGGCGGCAAAAATGTTAAGGGAAAAGGGATATTCCCAATTCATCAGCCTTGTCGGCGGCCTGAAAGAGTGGAAGAATCAGATGGGAAGGAAATTTCTCGTCTCAGGAAAATTTTAATCTGAGATAAGAACAGCGATGGCAAAAGTCACGCAGAGCCTTTTTTTTATTTTTTTTCTCCTCGTTTTGAGCGTACCTGTCTCTGGTACAGAACTCATTTTTTTCTACGAAAATGGCTGCCCCTATTCGGCCAGAATCGGTGATTTCTTGGAGAAACGCATCAGGCCCCATTACCCGGTTGAAATAAAGGCCTACGAAATCCACGACCCGGCCAGCGCCAATCTGATGCTCGAGCTGGCCAGAGCCTTCGGCGCAAAAGATATCCTTGAGAAAGGCACGCCCGCTGTCTTTATCGGCGAGAAAGCCCTGCAGGGGGAAAACAGGCTCGCTCTCAGGCAGATCGAAGAAGCGGTCAGGGTCGCTTTGAGGCAAAAAGCCGCCTCTCCGTTCAGCCGGCTTGAAGAAGAAGAAGAAAAGGGAGAAAAGTTCAGAGCAAGAATAACTCTGCCGGCTGTCATCGGGGCGGCTGCGGTCAGCGCTCTCAATCCCTGCGCCGGAGCTGTCCTCATCATCCTGCTGGGCACAATCCTTGTGGCTTCGAGGAGAAAAATGGCTGTTTTTGGGGCTGGCTTTTCATTCACGGCAGCCTCATTCATTTCCTACTTCCTGGTAGGCCTGGGCCTCCTGACAACGGTACAGGGCTCTGGAATCCAACGCTACGCTTACATTGTCGTTTCTGTGCTCGCTGTCCTTATCGGCCTCTGGAATATGAAAGACTTTTTCTGGAAAAGGCAGCTGAGCATCGAAAATCTGCCAGAAGGCTGGCAACCGTTCATAAAGCGCAGCACATCCAGAATCACACCGGTCTTGGGAGCCTCGCTCGTCGGGTTCGCGGCCAGCCTCTTTCTCCTGCCCTGCACATCCGGACCTTACATCGTCATCATCGGCATGCTGGCTGATTCAACAACTCAAATGAAGGGAGTCTGGCTGCTCGTCCTTTACAACGCCATCTTTGTTCTGCCCTTCATCATCATCACGCTCGCGGTGGGATTAGGCCTCACCAGTGCATCCCGGGTGGAGAATTGGAGGCTTGAAAAGCTGCGCAAGCTGCGCCTGATTTCCGGCGCGGTGATGTTTTCTCTCGGAGTAACGCTGGTCGTCTTCCTGCTTCTGGGAATTATTTAACTCGCTCTGAGGCCATCAAAAAATAAGGTTTTACTCATCTCTTCAATAAATCATTACGAAATGGGCAGGGAAAAGGTTCTATCTGAAGTTTTTCTGGCAAGGATGGTTCAGATTAAGCAGGGCAGAGTAGCGTTCTCATCTTGGATGGGGCTGAGGGAACTTGCTTTTCCTGAGTCTTAATTTTCAATAAAAAATGCCCCTGGACTTACGACTAAATTATCCAGGTCAATACTCAAAGATTTGCCGTGACCAGCCAAAGGAGGTTAAACCGACATCCAGTGAAAAAGTTTTTAGCGCTCTTTTTCCTAATCTCATTTATTTCAATGAGTTATCCTCTAACCGTAGGCCAAAAAAATGGAAAATCTCAGCTGACGGCGGCTCCGCAGGCCCGAGTCACTCAGGAGTCAACTCCCCCCAAGAGACAAAAATTCATAGACGCTGCCGCCGGAGAAAGATGGGCCATCGACGATGATGGGGTATTGGTCCTGGATGAGCCTGAATTCTTTACCGAGCCCAATCTGGAGCTCAAAAGGCAGCTCTATTTTCTCCACAGGTACCTGACCTGGCACATGGTCATCCATGCCGTGGATGTCATCGGCCAGGGGAAAATTGTTATCATCCTCAGGTCCGATGGCTGGATGGGGCGGTGGAAGCATGTCAAATACGGCCGGATAAAAAATGATGAGCTGACGGTTTATTACGGCTGGATCCTGGCCACGCACGTCGAGAACGCGAGGAAAATCAGGCCGCAATCCTGATATGCATTCCTGCGCTCTGCCAGCAAATTCCCTGACAATTCCTCACCTTATTGAAGCGTACTGACCCTGGCCGGCCAAGGCTTAGGTTGCCAAGAACAGCTTGAAGTCACTTATAACTTAATATATTTCTTTTATGGAACTTACGGATAATAAAACCCATGCTTAATAATGCTTATCAAGATAAGGTCCGCCTTCTTCAGCTTGCCATAAATTTTCCAGTTGGATTTGCTTTTTAGGGACAAAAAGAGATAATAAGGAAAACTTGGAGAGAGGAGGGAAATCGATGAAAAAGCAATCCATTTCCGGCAATAATTCCTTCAAAGGCCTGAGCAGGCGTGAGTTCATGGAAAGCTGCGCTGCCTGTATGGCTTTTGCCTCAACTTTAGCCCTGTCAAAGAAAGGCTTGGCTTTCAGCCAGCCAGCGCCCGGTGAGGAAAAAGCAAGAGTGAGGCTTGTTTTCTCCCACATCCCCCCCGACAGGCCAACCTGGCCTTACATGGGGTATGACTATGAAAGCCGCAAGAAAGAACTCTTTTCTCGACTCCAAAAAAGCTGCCCCAACATCGAGTTCATGCCCGTCACCCTCCAGAATGCAGAGCAGGCGGACAAACTCCTCCAATCCGACACCGATGTTGACGGCTATCTGGTCTACATCGTCGGAATCTGGACGGGTGTTCCGCACAAGATTGCCTTCTCCGGCAGGCCAACCATTCTCGTCGATGACCTCTATGCCGGCTCCGGCGAGTTTCTCATCGAGTATGCTGCGGCCAAAAGAGGAGGTTTAAGGGTGGCCGGTGTCTCTTCATCCCGATTCGAGGATATCGTCGAAGCCCTCAAATGCTTTGAGTGCATCAAGAGGCTTCGCTCCTCGACAATTCTGGACGTGACGGATAGCGAAAGGCTATGGGGAAATCCCAAGGTCATCAAAGATGTGTTCGGGATAGAGGTCCGCCAGATTTTTTCCCCTGAGATCAACGAGGCTTACAAACAGGCTGACCGCGCGCAGGCCGCTCAATGGGCAAAACGCTGGATTCAGAATGCGGAAAAGGTCATCGAGCCCGGCCAGGAAGAAATCGAAAAATCCGGAGCCATGTACCTGGCCATGAAGAGCCTGCTCGAAAAACACAAAGCTCAGGCCATTGCCGTCGACTGCCTGGGATTATACTATGGCGGAAAACTTCCGGCTTATCCCTGCCTCGGCTTTTTCCAGTTCAACAACGACGGACTGGTAGGCGCCTGTGAGGGCGATCTGCCCTCGACGGCGATGATGCTGATGATGACCTATCTTGCCGGCCGCCCCGGCTACATCTCCGACCCTGTTATCGACACCTCCACCAACCAGATCATCTATGCCCACTGCGTGGCCAGCAACAAAGTGTTCGGACCCAAAGGCCCTTCGAACCCATACCACATTCGCTCCCACTCCGAAGACCGCAAAGGAGCGGCAGTGCGCTCGCTGATGCCTGCCGGAGAGATGACAACTTCCATCGAATTCAACTGCGACCGGAAAGAGATCGTCCTTCACCAGAGCACAACTGTGGGCAACGTCGACGAGGACAAAGCCTGCCGCACCAAACTGGCTGCTGAAGTCAAAGGCGACATCAACAAGCTGATGAGCGAATGGGACCGCTTCGGCTGGCACCGGGTCACATTCTTTGGCGATTATAAGAAAGCCGTGGAGATGATCAGCGCCCTGTTAGGGATCAAATTGATCCCGGAAGCCTGAGAGAGAGCTTCGGTCTGAATCGAAAATCAAAAGGCGCTAAGTGCTCAGTCAGGTGAGCAACACAAAAATTTGTTTCTTATTCATTGAACAAATTTTCATTAAATTAATTATCATCCGGCCTTTTGCAGCGATCCTCCATGAAAACAAGAAAAGCCGCTAAATACGAATATGTCGTCTTTTGACTAGACTTCCGAACGTCATGCTGGTATAATTGCGTCAAATTTTTATCCTAAGAAAAGGAAGGTACAATGAACATTGGCAAACTAGCTCTGGGAATAGTCGTACTGGCTGTAGCAATCTGGATTTTAATCACTCAAGCAGATTCTACAGCGAGATATGTCGGAGGGGCCATCTTAGCCGTTCTAGGAATAAGTTTTGTCATCATCGGATTAAAAAAGAAAACAAAATAACCGTATCTCTCGGGGAGGAGTTTGCTTTTTTGATGGGCTGATTTCTCTCCTCTTCAAATCCCGAGATCCTGAATTTCTCTGACAATTTAGCTCTAAGATATTGGTGCCTAGCCATATAAATCAAGGGCCTGTCCCGATACTCAGGATACGAATCTTATCATCGGTTCCCTTGACCAGGGCGATAAAGAAAGTATTTTGACCAGAGCATATCATCCAATTTTCCTGCCGAAGCTTTATATCCAGCGCTACTTTAGATGGATGTCAAGGAATGAGGGAACGTTAGTCTCGATTGACAACAAAACTTTGCTTTGTTATAAGCTTCTCTCTAGAAAATTATAAGAGTGAGAATAAAAAAGATCTCACCCATCTCTGATAAAGGTTTTATGAATGGGCACTGAGTACTCGATTCAAACCTGCCGCGATTTAAAGGAAGTCTTCCGCAGCCAGAGAATCCTCCGTCCCTTCCGCCTCCAGCGCTACGACCCGGGAACCGAGCTCAGCTATGAAATTCAAGGTGTGGTTCCAGCAAAAAAAGGCCGGGTAAAGCTTGAGGTGGAAGACTTTGTCGGCGGCGGCTACGCCGGACAAGTTTATAAGGTTAAAGTTCTTGAGATGGAGACTCCTGATGGCCCGCTTGAAGGTCTCGGTCCAGGTCATTCCTGCGCCCTGAAAATCTTCATCCCTCCTCGCGGACTCCAGAAATGGTTCCGCGACCTCATTTATCTTCTTGGCTTCCAGGGACATTTTTCCCTTCAGTCGAATCCCGACGCAGTCCGGGCCGGCGCTTTATGGCAGAAGTTTGTCCGGCGCGCGGCAAAACTCAAGCTTGGCGCGGAAAGTTGTGTTGTTGACGTTCTGGCCACATTCGTCGACCCTGCAATGAGAAGCTGTGGAGAAATCAGCGAATGGATAGACGGCCGGTTGTGGCGCTTTGAAGTCGACGACAACCTGGATGCCAGGCTGAGATGGAAAGTTGGTTCTTCTGGGGAAGGATTGGGCTCTCCAGAGTACCGCGCCAAGCGGAGCTTCATGCTCAATCTTGTGCGTCTGATGCACGCAATCGGAGCCGTGGAGCTGGCGCGCCAGTATGAATGGTGGACCTGCAAAAGCCAGCCCAACGTGCTCAAGCGCATCGGCAGCGATCCCGATCCTGAGAAAGGATATGTGGCAGTCGACTTCAGGGCAGGCCTGGCTCTTCTCCCTTTTCTTCCGATGTCGCCGGCTGATATCAAGCTCATCTTCAAAGGGATTGCACGGGGGGGCCTTGTCCAGTTTGACCGCGGAAATATCAGCAAGCTCCAGCGCTTTGTCAAGGCTCACCAGGATTCTTTCTCCGATATGGCCGTCGCTCTTGCCGAGCTCAAAGAGGCTGATCAATCTTACCGGCGATCCCTGCCAGACATCGCCCATCATCACTTGAGATTGATTTTTGACTCCAAGCTCTGGTCATCAATCCTGAAAAGCAGCCTTGATGGATGGAAAATCCGAAAGCTCACCGGTGAAAAAACATTAAAACGATTAAAGGAAAAAAAACTACTGGCTGTTATTTTTTATCTCCTGGGAATTATGCCTTTTATGGGAAATTTCTTGCGCAAACTCTGGGGAAGAGAGGATTACCGCCGCCACTACGGCCGGATGCTGACCGGTTTCGACTATTTCTTCCGCGCGATTAAAGCCCGCATTGCCGAATATCTCATCCGCTGGCATCGCGCCGGCCGAATCAGTGACAAGAAAGCGATGACGCTCGGCAAGTATCCTCTGAGGTTTTTTTTTCACCTCCCGCTCGCCATTCTGCCGGCAAAGATGCACAGATTCTTCTCGGATAAGAGCTTTTTCCTGAAATCTCTGGATAATATTTTTGTCCGTCCCTTCAGGCTGTACTTCAAGGCTGAGGCGCGGGAGGCGTGGCTGCGGGAAATTGTTACCCAAGGCGAGAAAACCGGCATGCTGACCAGAAACGAAGCTGAACGCATCAACTCCCGGATCAAAGAGCCTTTCATCCAGAAGTATCTCAAGAGCCTTGCGGTCCATGTCTGCACACTGCCGGTGACACAGATCGTCTCGGTGATTATTGCCATCATCTACATCAGACTCCATCCCGAGCTTTCCTGGCAGGAGGCCTCTCTGGCCGCAGGAGTCATTCTCGGGCTTTTTCAGGTGATGCCGATTTCCCCCGGCTCGCTTGTCCGGGGACTTTATACATCGTTCCTTGTTTTGCGTGAGCGCAATTTCAAAGACTACAACGTCGCCTTCTCTCTGAGCTTTTTTAAGTATATCGGCTATCTGGCTTTCCCGATTCAAATGGCCTACCGCTATCCAGACCTCGCACGTTTCATGGCCGGACATTGGGCGACAGGAGTTGTGCACATCGTTCCTGTTTTTGGCGAAAGAGGAGCCCTTCTGGAGCGCGTTGTTTTTGACCTTTTCTTCAACTATCCGCTGAACATCCGCCGCCGCATCCGTCAGCGCAAGGCGCTGCGGGCAGGACTGCGGTCACGAGCCTGGCATGTCCCTTTAACTGTATTATCTGGCATTCTTTTTCTTAGTCTGAGTGACTTCATCTATTTTAAGCTCACCGGACATATTCCCGGCTTCGGAGACACCTGGTGGGTGGCCCTCTGGATTCCCTTTTTCGCTGGGGCTGGGGCTGCCTCATGGGCCGGCGGCGCCGTTTTTTCGAAGCGAATCCTGATGGGGACAGCCTGCGGAGCCCTGATCGGAATCCTTTATGCCCTTTCGAATACACTGATGGGGAGCAGCGTGGAGGGGAATAAACTGCTGCTGTCCCTCCAGCTCATAGGGCGGATAGGAGCCAAGGCTCTCTGGAGAATTTTTCTCTTCTCTCTTCTTGCCCTTGCTGGCGCGTTTGTGGCCGAAACAAGGCCAGCAACCCCGAAAAAGTCTGTCATTTCTTATTCGCAGTAGCGAGTGATTCTCATCCTTATTTCCTTTTACAAGCTTGAACGAGATAAAGCACGACCACGGTGACAGGGAAGAATTTTTGGTGGAAGAGGGCGCCCGGCCTCAATCGTCATCATCACCTTGGCGAGCGGTGATGGCCCATTCTGGATAGGGGACAGCGCTTCCTTTCGCCGCGTGCCAGAGGATCCGGTTGAGGATGTCTTCGGGGCAGGCATCTATGCGCTTGAAGTTGAGCCGCTCTGAGAGGGCGGCATGCTTGCGGAGCAGTGGGTCGGCGATTTTTCTTTTGGACGGATTCATTTCATCAAGAGGTACGCGGTTGGGCACGGCGCGAAAAGGCGTAAAATCCGGCGTCTCCATGAAACAGTCGAACATCGGGGTCGCGGCCGCATCAAACTGGTTCATCGGCGGAAGCCCCAGAATTTGCTCGATCGTGCGCAGGATGCTGATCGTGTTGTAGGCTGTGCTGACGACCGTCCTGCGCTTTGTATAGGGACTAATGACATAAGCAGTCGTGCGGTATCCGCTGACATGGTCCCATCCATTCTGGGGGTCGTCCTCAATCCCAAAGATCACGGTTTCCTTCCAGAACTTGCTGTGACTGACCGCCTCAACAATCCGGCCGAAGGCGAGGTCATTATCTGCGACGCAAGCGGCTGGAGTCGGCGATCCCTCTCTTGTTCCGCTTGTGTGGTCGTTCGGCAGACAGATGATAACAAGCTCAGGAAAGTAACCCTTCTTCTCGAATCCCTTGAGCTCTAAAATAAAATAGCTGGCCCTGAATTGGTCGGGCACATTCATGTTCCAGCCGACCGTCCCGGAAGCGATGTAGGGCCGCAGCGACTCGATAGCCGGTTCTGAGCCGAAGATGATTTCTCCAGTAGGATGATTGAATTCGCGCCAGCAGGCCGTCCAATCAGGTTTTCCCTTGCGCTTGGGATCCGCCCAGCGGACTCTGGGCATGGCAAACTCGCCGTAGTCGCGGAGAGTTTTGCCGTGGCGAAGGGCGTTGTCCCAGATGAATCCTGTCGGCGCGTAGGCCAGGGCATCGGCATCGTCCTCACCCATGCCGTCCGGATAGCTGCGCGGCCAATTTGCGAACGATTTTTCGAGATAGTCGGTGCCAAAAGCTGTCGTTGACCACTGATGACCGTCGGCACTCAGGATGCCGCAGCAGAAGATGCTGTCGAGCAGCACAAATTCGCGAGCGATGGCATGCTGGTTCGGGGTGACGCTCTCTCCGTAGATGCAAAGAGAGGGATCGGAGTTTCCTTGCCTCATGTCGCCCAGCACCTGGTCATAGGTCCGGTTTTCCTTGATGATGTAGACGACGTGCTTGAACAGGCTCGGCTCTCCGATGCGCTCGGGTATGGGACGGGCCGGCTGGGCAGGCCGTGGTGGAAGAAAAGCCCCAGCGATCCTCTCCCGATGATAATTCTCCCAGACGACAGAGGAGAGCCGCGGCAGTTCGGATATTTTGGGAACCCGCACAAGCGAGATGGAGCCGTGATACTGATGGGTGTTGAATCCCCAGCCACCGCTCTGCTCGTCTTTCCCTTTTGCAGGAGTGATTCCTTTTATGTTTGCCACGCAGATTTGATCGAGACGCGGATGGTACACGATCGCACCGGGATACCAGCCGACAGGAATTAATCCCAGGAGCCGCGAAGCGCGGCTGGCCGGTTTAAAGCGGATAACAGCTATCGCATTTTGAGTACCGTTGGCGACGTAGAGGTATTTCCCTTTTTTGTCGAAGGCCAACGCATTTGGCGACGCCCCGAAGAGGTCAGCCGGGCTGGGCTTGGCCCAGATTGTCTCGACGACGCTGTCCGTGCGTGTATCGATCACGCTGAGGTTATCGCTCGCAGCGTTAGCGCAAACGACATAGCGGCGGTCGGGCGAAACAGCCAGGGCTGACGAGTGAAGATGAACGAGGATCTCTTTAACCTGATTAGACTCGAGATCGATAACACTGACTGAGCCTTCATTGGCGATGAAGGTCAGCGGATCGACTTTGACCAGCGTTCCCCGTCCGGCCGGGCCGGTTATGTCGCCAGCCTTCGGCCGCCGGCCTCCCCAATTGCTCACGTAGAGCTTTTTTCCGACGAGAACCACATCATACGGCGCGACGCCGACGTCGAAGATGCGGATGGGCCTGCCGCTGGCAGCATCAAACTCACCCAGCCGGTTGGATAGATTCAGAGCCACGTACAAACGTTCTCCGTCAGGGGAAACAGCGATACCAGCCGGGATTTCTGCTTTGCGACGCGGGGCATCCGCGGCAGGCAGCGGAAATGAGGACAGACCCGAGATCACACCGTCAGGTGCCACGCTGAACACCTTGAGGCTTCCGTTGACGTTGCTCAGATAGATGCGCTTTCCATCCGGCGAGAAGGCGAGGCCTGTGTAGCTTGCCTGGCCGCTATCATCTCGTTTCAAGATATTTCCGGATGGAGCCTGGGCTTGGTCTTCCTTCGCTCGCTCAGGCGGGAGTGGCACACGCTGCCGGATCTGGCCAGTTGCCGGGTCCACGGCCACAATTTCATGCGTCTTGCCAGACGTTATAAGCAGGCGGTTGTCAGGGCTAAGGGCCAGAACCTGCGGCCGCAGGCCTGGCAGTTCCACCTG
>CAZJYC010000058.1:0-15894 GCA_964550165.1 uncultured Eubacteriales bacterium | reverse complement strand
AGGGTGCCGGAAAGCAGTTCGACCCAAGAGCGGTCAAAGCCTTCAAGGAAGTGCTGCTGACAAAAAATAAGTACAGCAAGGAAGAACCAGAAGCGAGGAAACAAGATTTCACTGCTTGAGAATAGCAATCTTTTTGCGTCTGTTGCGCTTCCCTCGTCAATCGTTCAGGGAGGTTTAATCCTTCGATGTTACTCGGCTTTCTCCGGGTATTTCCGAGTAGAGAACGACTCTTTCACTTGCACAAAACCGGGAGAATATCTTTATGATCGCTTTGTTTCTTCTTTCTATTTTGTAGTTCCTGAAGCAGTGTTGGAGTAGGCTGAATTTCCGTAACTGTTGTAAGCCCTGACACGGTAGTAGTACTTGGTTTTGGAGCTGAGGCCCGAATTGAGGCATGTGGTTGTATTCGCCCCGACTGTAGCGATCTGGGTGAAGCTGACGTTGTCCAGGCTTCGCTCAATTTTGAACCCGTCCTCATTATTGGAATTGTCGTTCCACTGCAGATAGAGAAAGCTTCTCCCTGTGTACGCAATCCTGAGATTGCTGGGGGCCGCAGGGGGCTGGCCTCCGCAGGGAGGAGTTGTGTCACTGGCAACATTGGAATATCCTGATTCTCCGACATCATTATAGGCCTTCACCCGATACCAGTAAGTCGTGTTTTCGTTCAAACCAGTATCGCTGTATGAGGTGATATTGGGTCCGATAGTGGCCAGAGGAGAAAAGTTGGTACCATCCAGGCTTCTTTCGATTTTGAATCCATCTTCGTTGTTGGAGTTATCCTGCCAGCTCAGGTCAATCCGGTTGCAGGCAACCGCAGAAGCAACTAAATCTGTCGGTGCAACTGGCGGCTCAGGAGGAGGACCTCCAGCACTCAAGGCGTTGTAGGCATTGACTGTCCCTCCGGTCACGCATTTGCCGGACAAGGAGCTGACGGGCCGCGCCGTCTCCATCAGACGGTTTTTGACCTGCAGATGGGTCAAATTCGGCTCATAGCCCCAGGCCAAAGCTGCCACTCCAGCCACATGAGGACAGGCTGCCGAGGTTCCGTTGAAGGTATCGGTATAGGTGTTATTAGGCTTGGTCGTTGTGATATCAGGGCTGCATCCTGCCATATCAACGGTTGTTTTTCCGTAGTTATAGAGCTGACTGTCATTTTTATCCGTGGCTGTGACAGAGATGATGTTCTGGTTGTTATAACAAGAGGGGTAATGCGACCAGCGGTCCGTGTCGATGCCATAATTTCCGGCAGCAGCCACAAACAGCTTGCCAGCCTGGTTGGCCCTTTCTATGGCTTCCCTTTCGGCTTCGTTGTAGCAGAAATGGCAGCCGTAGCTGTTGCTGGTCAGATGGGCGCCGTTTTCTGTGGCGTAGTCCATACCTTTGACGATGTTCGCCGAAGTTCCGCTACCCGAATCGTCAAGCACTTTGACGCACATGATGCGGACAGTCCAGTTGATTCCGGAGACTCCTTTTCCGTTATTGCCAACCCCTCCGATAATGCCGGCACAGCAAGTGCCGTGACTGTGGACATCCATGGGATCTGGGTCGCCGTAGGCGAAGTCGTAGCCATGGATATCGTCAACATAGCCGTTATGGTCGTCATCGATACCGTTTCCTGGTATCTCTCCCGGATTGGTCCAGATGTTTGCCGCTAAATCCTCATGGTTGTAGTCCACTCCGGTGTCCAACACGGCTACGACGATACTGGGGCTGCCGGTAAAAAGGTCCCAGGCTTCGGGTGCATCGATGTCCGCATCGATTTTTCCTCCGGACTGGCCTGTGTTATGGAGCGCCCACTGATTGCCGAACCTCGGGTCGTTGGGGAAGGTTGAATCGATATGGTGGATATTGTTTCTAACCGCGTATTTGACAAGAGGATTGGCGCTCAAAATGGAAATCGCCTGTTCGGTCCCGATGCTCTCAGGCACTTGGATATGGAGCAAATCGCGGTCCAGGCGGAAGGTGCCGATTATTTTTCCAAAAACCTGGTCGAGAGCCAGTTGTCTTTTCAGATTGGATACCTCAAATTTGAATTTAACCAGCACCTCATTCGGAACATGCTCCTCCTGGGCAGGGGCAATATTGGCGAAAGAAAAAATCAGGACAAAAAGGATAAAGCTAAGAGCAAAAAGTCTTTTCATAAAAAATCAACCTCCTTATTGAGTTTTTTTACGATTTATTGCAGAAGCCATCGTGGATGGCCCGGTGGATTGATGGCAAATGAGAGACGGGCAGGAATGTTTTTGGGTTGCTTTCACTTCTCCTTCCATAACCTTGGTCTTTTTAGCAGGATCACGGGAAATTAAATATGAAAACAAGAGAAAAATCAAGAATAATTAAAAAAAACTTTTCTTGAGAGAGAAGGGAAGGATTAAATCTGGACTTCGTGGACGTCCGGGATGTTTTGCAGCCGAATTTCTGGGTTGAAGTTCCAAGCCCACATGTTGACAGCGCGGAAATAGGGGATGAAATGGGCACGATAAAAGGGAGTCTGGGAATAGTATTTTTTAGTCCATTCGATCACACCCGCACAACCCGCATCCTTGACATAGCGAAGGAAACCATGGACAAAGGCCAACCGTTCTTTTCCAGAGAGCGCCGGATAGGCCACATGGTTGATCCAGGCCCAGCGTTCTTTGGTTTTCCCGAGATGGTCGTGATAGATAAAATTGATCAAGCCTTCGATCTTATTGCGCTTCTCGCAAACAAGGGTTTGGGAGACGTCGGGATAGCTGAGTTCCCAGGCGAGTTCATCGTGCTCCCAGACCCTGGCCAGTGTGACATGATTCTGGTACTGGTTGAGGAGGTCAAGGCACATGTCCAGGTCTTCTGGCCTATACTCTCGCAAGGGGACGTCGGCTATGGCTTTTGGAGGACGATGGGCGCCGAGTATCCTGATGGCGATCTGTTCCCATCCTTTCAAGCTTTCTGAAACAGAAACACGGCGAAGTTCTAGAATACGGGCGACAATGTACAACTTCTTCACCCATGTCAGTGGATGTCCGAATTCCTTGAACTTTTTAATCATCCTGGTGGAGCGATGGCCTGTCTCGAGGGTGAGCAGGGAAAAATCATAATTGTATTTCTTATTGACTCTGAGCGCTGCCTCGACAATGGCTGTGCCCAGCCCCTGACGTAGAAGCTCTTTTCTCGTGACCATGATGCAGCTCAAGACAGCCCGGTAAATCTTGCCTTGATAATGAAATCGCCGCGGCAGGTTAGCCAGAAAGGAGACAATTTCGTCTCCCCGGTAGGCGGCAATCAAATGGTCTTGATCCGGTGCCCGGCCGAGAATATATTTGAGAAAGGAAGGACGGTAGAAATTTGGAAAGGATGTAATTCCGTATTCGTCTCGCCAGGAGTGGAGAGCCATCCTCTCCAGAGCTTCGAGATCGCCGCGAAAAGGCTCGATCGATATTCCTGGAATCATGACCTTCTGCTTCATAAGTTTATAAGCTAAAAAGCGGAAATAATCAAGGTTTTTTATCAATTCGCAAGCACATTTTTTTCCGTGAAGGCCTATGATGATAAAAGCCAACTCTAACAGTGCTGGTTTCCATCCCTCCTCGCCAAAGACCCTCCCACCCACCACCATGGGCTTCGGAGGGACGGAAACCAGCGCCTCCCTTCCTCACTCTATCAAATCCCTTTTCTCATCACGGGAAAAAAGATGCGTCCTCTCAATTCCATTGTGTAACTTTTATAAATCGATGGAAGTTCATAGAGATGATGCTTATAATAGAAAGAGATTCAAGGAGGATATGGATGTTAACAAAATGCTCAATCAAAATTCTCGTTTTCATTTTCTTTTTGGCTGTCGTCGTTTTTCAGGGTTTTTCTCAGCAAACGGGGAAGGTGGCTGTTGTCAACTCGCAAAAGGCATTTGAGGGTTCACTGGAAGGAAAGAAGGCGATGGCTCAGTTTAGAGACAAGGACGATAGGATTAAGAAAGAGCTGGACAGGATGGACAACGATATCCAAGCCTTGCAAACAAGGATCAACACCCAGAGACTGACCTTGACTGACGAGGCCCTGATGCAGATGGCGTCTAATCTTGAAAGAAAGAGAGTGGAGCGGAAGCGTTATGAGGAGGACTCCTCCAGAGAATTTCAGCAGCTCCAAATCAGACTCTGGCAACAGATTCGAAACGATGTGGTTCCGATCATCGAACAGATTGCCAAGGAGAAGGGGTTTGAGCTGGTTTTGGATTTGACCGCGGGCGGAGTCGTCTATGCCAATCCTGCCTGCGACATCACCGATGAAGTCATCAAGAAATACGATGCCTCAAAGTCCACAAAGTAGCTTTCGAGTCTGAAAGAGTGTTTGTTCATCCGAAATTATGTTGCTAAAGAATTCAGCGAAAGGGAATCAATTCAGTCATCCAGTCAATTATTCGCTTAATGACTTCTGATATTTTGAGATTCAAAGTTTAACCGAGCCGGTGGCGCAGGCAGGCCACAGATGGCATTTAACCTTAAAAAATAAAAAGGAGGATGCGCTATGTTTGCTCGTCTGACAATAGCTCAAATCCGGACAGACAGGATAGAGGAGTTTATAAAAATCTACGAAGAGAGTGTGGTTCCTGAAGCCAAAAAGCAGAAGGGCTTTTGCAGGATTTATCTCCTTGTCGATCGCAAAACTGGAAACGGAGTTTCCATAGGGATATGGGATTGTGAACGCGATGCTCTTGCCAATGAAAGAAACCGCTTCTACCAGGCGCAGCTGGCCAAGTTCATAGATTTCTACGCGAAGCCACCGATTCGCGAGGGATATGAAGTCTGCGTTCAAGCTTGAGTGGCAGAATACAACTCTTAGAATGGAATCTGGCGAAGTCAATGAAAAAGAGATTTATCTTGAGCGGGATGGGAAGGCTGGAAGGAGTCGGCTGAGAGGGGGTGAAAAGGAGTCACCCTTAAAATCACCCCAAACGATTATTGACATCCTGGATAGTTTGGCTCAAATTAGATGCGTAAAGAAAAACTGTAGAGGATAACCGGACTTTAGTATAGAGTTATCACTACGAAAGGAGGATGCATGAAAAAATTTATCCTTTTTGCGATTGCTGCCTCCCTGCTCATGTTCGGATGCTCCACGGAGAAAACGGGTAATTTTCAGCTCTATCTGACGGATGCGCCGATTGAAGGCCTGGAGCATGTCTACGTCACGATAAGCGGGATTTACCTCAGGAATCAGGAGGATGGCACCTGGTCGGACAACATCCTGGATGAACCCCTGACCTATGATCTCCTCGAACTTCGGGATAAAGAAGAGCTCATCGCCGATGTCAGCTTGCCGGCCGGAACATACACAGGCATTAAGATTGCGATTTCATCGGCCGAGATTGTTGTCGATGGCCAAAGCTACATCATAACCGCCAATCCGCCATTTGAAATTGTCATTCCTGTTGTGTTCACTGTCCTCGACGACGGCACGATTGAATTGGTTCTGGATTTTGACGCTGAAAGGTCCGTAGGAGGAGGCCAGGGCCAGTACACGCTGCTGCCCTTCATCACCGTCAAACGCATCGGTTACTGACAGCTCAGAGCTTCAAACTTAATTTCTTCTAATCCAAAACGAAAGTTTTAGAAACCGAGAGCTAAAATATCTGGCTCTCGGTTTCTTTTTTTCTATAAGATAGATCCATACTCTTTTGGACAGATTGTTATAGTTCCAGGCCTCCTCAGCTGACGCCCCCTAATTAAACTTTCTTGAAATGAATTCTGTTATGTTGGCGCCCCTGTCAAGAACGGCATTCTCCTTACGTTCCGGAAGAGGAAAGAATAGGCAATTAAGGGCGAGCAGGACTTCATTTCCATAAAAATTTGAATAATCCTGCTCAGTTGACTCTTCCTTCTTGGATTGATATTCTTTTGTCAAACATGAAGAAGCAAGAAGGGATGGCATGTTTCACGTATCGTTCTGGCGCTTCTCGCTTTTGCGCAAACTGTGAAATACAAATTTTTTCTAATGATGATATTTATTTTTCAACCCAAAACCTAAAAAACAGACAAGGAAGAACTGGCGACGGGAAAAGCCTTAATGATGGATACCCAGCTGTCATAAAGCTGAGTAAAGCCTGCAGGGTTTTCGGGTCGAATTCCTTTCATCTCTGTGATTAAAAAGGAGGGATTAATCATGTTTGTCCGTCTGGTTCGAATTCAAACCAAGATTGAGCAAATAGATGAAGCTTCAAAGCTCTTCAAGAAGAGTGTTGTTCCCAACTGCAAAGTTCAGAAGGGCTACAAAGGGGCCTATTTCATGACCGATCGCAAAACAGGTGTGAGCATCGCCTTAACGCTGTGGGAGAAAGAAAAGGATATGATCGCTACCGAACGAAGCCGTTTTTTTCAGGAACAATTGGTTAAATTCCTTCATCTTTTCACAGCCCCACCCATTCGAGAAGCCTATGAAGTTGTCATCAAAGACTAAAAATTAGAAAGTTTTAAATTCTGGCTCATGAACAAGACTATGGCCTCCCCGAGAACGACTTCCGTGATTTTTTTTCTGGTCTTGAGCTTCATCCTCTCCTGGCCTTTTATCGTCTACGGATTCGGATGGTTCAGTCCAAAGGAGTATCTTCTCAAGCGTTACCTGCTGTCTTGCACAGGAATGCTGATGGTGGCGCTCGCAGCTTTTATTACCAGATTTTTTGTGGAACGCAGAGGATTCAAGGACGTGGGCTGGAATTCAGGACGTCCTCAATGGTACTTCGCCTCCTTACTTTTCTGTGCCTTGTTATGGTTGGGACCGGCTCTGGTTGCTCTACTTTTAGGCAAGCTTTCATGGAACCAAAATCCCAGCAAGGATCAACTCGTGCTCGTGATTCTCTCTCTGGGAGGATTTAGCCTGCTGGCTGGATTTGGAGAAGAATTCGGCTGGAGAGGATATCTTCTGCCGCGATTGCTTTCTGACCGGAGATATGCCAGAGGCGTTCTCGTCCTTATAGGTTTGGTCTGGGGAATTTGGCATTGCGGGATAGAAGTCGGACATCTCATGAAGGCAGGCCTGGAGTCCAAATCGAGTTTTGTTTCCCTTTTAGGGCCAGCCATTCTGAGCTCTCTCAAGATGATAGGTTCTTCACTGGCACTTTCGTTCATCTTCGGCACAATTTGGTTGAAGAGCAGAAGCATTTTCCTGATGTCGTTCTTTCATGGCTATTGGATAGGTATTCGCGATGTGGCCTCGCAGCTTTTCAGCTATCCGCGGGCGTTTCAATTGGTTACAATCGTTGTGGTCTTGGCGGCTTGGTTTATGGCGTATCGCTGGCTGGTAAAATTTGAACGGGGCAAGGCGCCATAAACCAGAACGCAGGGATTTGATGAAGAGTTATGTTGTAGAAGCCTTCAGCGAATACTTTGAAGGGACTCAAGATAAAAGGATGACCGGATTTGTCGAGAGACAGTTAAAGGCGAAGAGTGCGAGAACCAGGAAAAAAGCTAAGGAATTCTTGAAGAGGTGAGGAAAATAAATTCCGTGAGGCGGCTCGCGATCTTTTTGTCTTAGTGCTTGAAAACGGAAAATGGCAGGCAGTCTGGAGCGTGAATATTAGAATTTGTATTCTGGGTTTTTAGGGTCGAAGTCGAAGTCCGTGAGTCCGGCGTTAAGCTTGAGGTCTTCGTAGCCGTAGTTTTCGATGAGGAGGTTTTCCCAGTCGTAGATTTTGGATTTGATCGGGACTTTGAGTTCGATGTCAAAGCTGATGACCGCCCGGTAGCAGTAATATCCTTTTTCTTTGTCCCTGGGGAAAATGCCCTCGATTTTTCTTGCCGTCCGGCCATAAACAGTCTCTTGCCCGTGGTCTATGAATTCCATTTCGCCGACAGCGATGCCTCTGCGCATTTCCTTTCCGATGAGCTTCACCAGGTTATCAAGGCCGGAATCCGTAATGGAGTGGCGGTTTCCCTTCATCGCTCGCGAACTCAAAGGATCGAGGTCCACCTCGACAAAGGAAATGATCCCGCCCTCATGAGCTTTGATCCGGTTGTCGTTTGCTCCTTCGACGTAAAGGCTTTCACGACCTTTGTAGGGATTTTTGACCCATTTCATGTAGACCTTGAAAGGCTTCTTGAACTTGAACACTATCGTCTCTTCCGGGTTAAGGATTCCTTTTATCCGCTCCTGCTTGTGGAAGATTGCGGTGTAGTTATCGACCTGAGCGAGAGCTTCCTCGGCCTCAGCGATCATCTTCTCAGCGCCGAAATCGTCCTGTGTCCAGAGGCAAGATAGGGTTAAGGCAAGAGGAAGCAATATGGCCAGGCTGATCTTGGTCACTTTTTTCACGATCCCCTTAGAGCTTTCTAAGGCTGGCATCCCGATTATTCGGCAAGTATATTTGGAGATGGATTGTTGATGACGGCTCTAAACGTCCCGAACGGTGTCGGAACCATGATGACAGTTTTGTTGGTGATGATGGGGCTTGTTCCCTGGTTGAATTTGATGATGGCACCCTTAAGCTGAAGGACGGCGGCAGCTTGAATCTCCACATTCGGGCCTTTCACCCTTATGGCTTGCTGGTATTCACGCAGCTCCTTTTCCATCTGCTCAATTTTCCTTTCCAGCTGCTTGACTTTAGCTTCCAGCGAAGCACTATCCACTTTTTGGATATCTTTTGTTAACTGGGCTGCGATGGGCAAATAAATGAGCAGAAATCCCGCGACCAGAAGAACAGTCACAACGGAGAATTTTTTCATCTCGCCTCCTTCCGGGGACAATCCCCGAAGCAAAACTCGAGAGTATTGATATTTATCAATATCATGAAAAACAAGGCCAAAAGCAAGACGCCTTGAAAAACGCTTTGAGTTTCATATTTTTTCCAGAACCTCCAGCAGGCGGTCGATGTCGGCGAAATTGTTGAAGATGTTCACCGCAACCCTGATATGTCCGTCTCGCTGAGAAACGTAGATTTTGTTTTCAGCACATTTTTTCATGCAGGCTTCATTTTTGCCGCCGAGCGTGAAAGAGACGATCGCCGAGCGCTCATTTTTATGGGCGGTCGGGGAGACCAGGGCGATGTTAAATCTTTTTAGCCCCTGTATAAGATAGTCTGCGAGCTCCATAATCCGTTGCCGGATTTTCTCGATTCCGATTTCCTTGATGTAATCCAGCGCTTTCTCGAAAGCCAGAAGAGGCTGAAGGTTAAAGGTGCCAAGGTCGTAGCGGTGTGCTGACCGGTAAAGACCGAAGGGTGCGTTCTTGGCGGTGTGAATGAAGCTTTTTCCTTCCGTGTCCACTGAAAGCCATCCGGCCAAAGGCGAAGGGAACCTTTCCCTGAAGGAGGCCGTTGTGAAGAACATGGTGCCGATATGGCCGGTCAGCCCCCATTTATGAAGGGAAGCTACAAGAGCATCGATATGAGAAGCTTTCACGTCCGCAGGAAAATAAGGAAAGGCCTGGGTTGAATTGACGATGAACAGAATTTCCCGCTCATGAAGCTCCTTTCCCAATGCCAGGAGGTCCTGCCGGAATCCCGTGGCGTACTGGATCTGCGATGTGACCACAGCCAGAGTCTGCCTGTCTGTCATCTCCAGGATGGATTGAATTGGGTAACGAGAGCCGACCGGGCTGACATAGCGCATCTCGAAGCCCAGGTATTCAAAGCCGATGGTCGATGCCGGAAACTCATCTCTCATGGAAACGAGATTAAAGGGCTTTTGGATTTGATTGTTGAATGAGAGGGCGAGCAGGGACATGGCCGTGGAGGTATTCTGGACAAAAGTGATGTTATCTGGCTCGGTGTTCAGGAGCTCGGCCAAATCGGCGCATATTTTTTTGAACCTTTTCATGTCGTTGAGCCAATCGATGTCTCCGTAAAGATGAATCTTGCGGTATTCCTCCATGAGAGCATTGAAAACCGGTATGGGCAGGGGTGACATGGCTGCGCTCAGGAAGTAAGCTGAATTATTGGCAATCGGGAAATCTTTGCGGATTCTGTCCCAGCCATTCATGGTTGACCTCAGTTTTTTAACAATACAAATGCATTAGATGCTTTTACATTGTCATTGCGAGGCGCGGAGCGCCGTGGCAATCTCTTTAGATTATGAGATTGCTTCGTCGCTATGCTCCTCGCATGACACGAGCGGATGGCTTCGCTGCGCTCGCAATGACTTTTTATATAATGCGTTTGTATTAATTGCCGCAAGACTCAGTCTTCGAGAAATATCAAATCCGGCTTATCTGAAAAACGAGAGAATCCTTCTCAGCCAGGAGATGATGTCATTCCAGCGCTCATAGTTGCCGTGAGCGGCGCCTTTAACCTCGATATACCGGTAATCGATTTTCATCTCTTTCAGCTTCTTGACGGCAGCGCGGGCGTTGCTCACTGGGACGGCGTTATCGCTGTCTCCGTGGATAATGAGATAAGAAACCTTTAATCCAGGCTTTATGAGATCGACGATATTCTCACCCCCCAGAGACTGCGGCGGAGTGATGGCACCTGAGCGGATGATCGCGCCTCTGAACAGATCGGGATTGAGCAGGCTTAATCTCCAGGCCCCGTATCCCCCCATGGAGAAGCCATCGCAAACGATTCTCTTCGAGTCGATATTGTACAGAGTCTTGATGTGCTCGATACATTCAAGGACGTCCTTCCCGGAATCGCCCAGATACCAGCTGGAAAGCTCCCTGGCCTTTGGCGCAATGATGATCATTCGCGAGATTTTTCTCTGGGCCATGGCCATGCCAAAACCGCGGGCAACAGCTAAGACAGATTGACGCTCGTCCACTCCGCTTCCATGGAGGGTCACGAGAAGAGGAATGGCATTTTTTCCGTCATAATCGCCGGGAACAAAGACCGAATAGGGCTGAAGTGTCCCATCGATTTTCGACCTGTGGGCTAGTCGGCCGAGGCTCCCTGGCGGAAAAAGGGCAGGCTCTCCATTTTGGACATTTCGAAACAAAAGGTCCATCTCTTCCCGCCATTCCCTGAGGTCGCGGATATCGGCATAGGAATGAGCGGTCTGAGCAAATTCCTGAATCCACTGCAGCCTGATTTCCAGAGCGGGGAAGCTGTTCTGAAACTTCGGGTCTTCGGCATATTGTTTGCCGCTTTTGATTTCAGCGATGCTTTTCGCAAGAGATTCCAGATCGGTTCTGTTGACGATGAAGAAAGTATGATTCTCCGTGTATCGCAGCTTTCTTTGATTGTCGATGATGGCCAGGCTGATATCATACAATCCGGCTGGGTAATTGTCTTCCGGCAGGGCATGGCGGATCAGGTTAAGACCTTTACTCAGGGAAATCGGCTCTCTTTCGGTGAAGTTTTTCCGGGCAGAGCTTACAACATACTTGATATTCCAACCAGAAGCCTCGGATGGAGAATTGATGGCGACAGCCAGCACCTTATCCTGGTCTGAATAGAAATGGCTTCCGCTGAATTGAGACTGAAACTCCGGGTTTTGAGGAAGATGATTGACAAAGGTGAAGATCTCGCCCTTCCTTTTATTGGTCTCTTCGGTGTCATAGTTTGGGTCCGGGTAAAGCTGGCGGATTTCTCTTTTTCCTTGGTCCTGGTCGACATAGATGACATTGATTCCCCACTCAGCATCGATGAAGGGCTTAACCGGGGTTATGATATTCCAAGGGATGGCCATCTCGTAAACGATGACTTTGTTGGCTGTATCGGCGGAAATCTCAACCTTGATATTCTCTGTGGACAGGCCGGGAAAATAAGTGCCATCCCTGTTCACCAGAACTGCGATCTTCTTGCCTTCCTCCAGGGAAAATCCAAAAGTCCAGAATTGATCGCTTTCATTGCCTTGATGAGGGTTCACGAAGGTCAGATAGAGCCCGTCGCCATAGCGCCAGGAGCGGCTGGGGAATTCGAACTGGTCATCAACCGCCCTGACTGCCGCGTAGAAGTTTGCCGGGTCATACGTGAATTTGACCCAGACGTCGAGACTTTCGGATCCTGAAATTTCTGTTCCGTCAGGGAGCAGATTCACTGGCAGTGCCTGGATAGAATCCCAATCCTCCAGCTTGCCGTCGATAAGGATGTCTTTATCCGTTTGAAAAATCTTGTTATTTTGGGTTGATTGAGCGGGCAGAAGCGGCACTAAAAGGATTACTATAGAAGCGACGATTGGAAAAAAGAATTTTTTATTCATGCGATGCTCCTTTCTGAGGCTCACGTTGTCTTTCTTGGGATTTGTCAATGTAATAGCTCAAGGCCATATGATCAGCACGCGAACAATCGGCCTCTTAGACTTCCCTGAATTATTAAAATAATATTTTTTCCGGATGAAGTCTACTCCCGGTTCTAATTCTGCTGTCATGAGAGGAGAGGAAGCCCATAAAAAACTTTTGCTTGATTTTATCGTATTCAGAAACAGCTTTATTGTAATGCCTTTTAAATTGGGTAAAAGTCTAGTATAAATACATTGAACTTCATTAAACTGTCATGGCGAACAACAAGAAGGCGCTTGACCAGCTTGTGCAATATGTCATCGATAAGCCAGAACGGTTATGGCAATCCGACGAATTCGTTGCGAGGCGCGGGGCGGTGTGGCAATCTCATAAATATATGAGATCGCCACGTTCCCTTCGGGATCTCGCGATGACACTCGTCGGATCGCCACGTCGCTCCCCGACACGCTCCTCTCGCGGCTCCGGCTCATCCTCGCGACGGCACTTCTTTTATTGAGGTTGTATTACCTTGATTGTAATAGCTGCCTAAATTTGATAATAATTTAATTTCAACGACACGTGTGACAATCTTGTCCGGATGAATTGTATTCAACTTTTATATCAAGAAGGAGGAATCGATGAGAAGGAATATTAGGCGTACGTGTGCGTTGTTTTTATTTGTCTTTTTGCTGATGTCCTCTTTGATGTCCTCAACAGAGCCGCCATCGCTCGCAGGGCATTGGGAAGGGGCTATTGAGATACCGGGGATGAAGCTTGAGGTGAATATTGAGTTCACTCAAGCAGCTGACGGCTCCTGGAAAGGAGATATCTCCATTCCCGTTCAGAATGCCAAGGACCTTCCACTCACCAATATCAGCCTTGAAGGCCTGAAAGTGACCTTTTCCATAGCCGGGATTCCCGGCAATCCCAGCTTTAAAGGCACTCTCAGCGAGGATGGAGCCAGGATTAGCGGAGAGTTTACGCAGTCGGACAAAACCTTTCCCTTCAGCCTGACGCGGGAGGCTGACCCTGCGGCCAAGGCCAGGAAGGCCTTAGTCGGATTCGAAGGTATTATCGATGAGGCGCTGAAGAATCTCAAAGTGCCTGGAGTAGCAATAGCTGTGGTCAAGGATGCGGAGGTTGTTTTTGCCAAAGGCTTTGGATACAGGGATGTGGAGAAGAAGCTCCCCGTCACAGCGGACACTCTTATGGCCATCGGCTCGGCATCTAAAGCCTTCACCACCTTTGCCTTGGGAGTTCTTGCGGATGAAGGGAAAGTGGAGTGGGATAAACCTGTGCACAACTACATTCCCTGGTTTCGCCTTCTGGACTCTGATATGGGAGAGCGGCTGACGCCCCGAGATCTGGTGACACATCGCTCTGGCCTTCCCCGGCATGACCTTGTCTGGTATAACAACTACGCAGCCAGGCGGGAAGAATTCGTAAGGAAACTGGCCTATCTTCAGCCATCAGCGGATTTAAGAGAAAGGTACCAGTACAACAACCTGATGTTTCTCACGGCCGGCTATCTCGTCGAGGTGCTCACCGGCAAGCCATGGGAGGATGGCATCCGGGCCCTGGTCTTGAAGCCGCTGAACATGACGCGGACAAACTTCTCTGTGCAGGATTCGCAGAAAGATAATGATTTTGCTCAGCCCTACTTGTACAGAGAGGGGAAGTTGGAGAAGATCCCCTTCCGGAATATCACCAACATCGGACCTGCCGGGTCCATCAATTCCAGTGTCAACGAGATGAGCAACTGGCTCATCGTTCACCTCAATGACGGAAAATTTAAAGAGAGGCAGCTGATCAATGCCACAACTCTCCAGGATATGCATCAGGCTCAGATGCCGACAGGCAGCACCCCTTCTCGACCCGAAATCTCTCCAGCCCATTACTGTATGGGATGGTTTTTGGACTATTACCGGGGGCATCCGCGCGTTCATCATGGGGGGAATATCGATGGATTTTCTGCTATGGTCAGCATGCTTCCCCAGGACGGCTTTGGATTTGTCGTTCTGGCCAATAAAAATGGCACGCCTCTGCCTGAACTTCTTGTCCGGACGGCGACTGACCGCCTCCTGGGGCTCGAGCCTATTGATTGGCTCGGCGAGGCTGCTAAAAAACAGGCTGAAGGAGAGGAAGCTCAGAAGAAAGCCGAGCAGAAAAAGCAGATCAGACAGAAATCCGGTACGTCCCCGGCCCACAAACCTGAGGAATATGTCGGAGATTATTCCCATCCGGGCTACGGAGAGCTCAAAGTCTTTTTGAAAGGCAACTCGCTGTCCTTCACCTATAACGGCATCGCAACTCCTCTTAAACACTGGCACTATGAAACTTTCAACGGAGGGAAAGCCGATGACCCAACTTTTGAGAATATGAAATTGACCTTCCAGACCGATGTCAACGGGAATGTGGCAGGGGTGGTCGCCCCGTTTGAGCCTGCTGTGGATGAAATCGTTTTCAAGAAGAAGCCCGATGCCCGTTTCTCTGACCCTGAATATCTTAAAAAATTTACCGGCATCTATGAATTGCTGAGTCAAACGCTAACCGTAGGCCTAAAAGGCAATACGCTCACGTTATATGTTCCCGGCCAGCCTGTCTATGACCTGGTGCCTGAAATAGGAGAAGAGTTTTCCCTTAAACAATTTAAAATCATAACCGTCAAATTCATTATGGATGATAAAGGGAATGTCACAGGCGTCGAGCTCAATCAGCTCAACGGTGTGTTTGAAGCCAAACGAATAACAGAAAAAAAGTAAATGGGATAGATTTCTTATCACGGGATTGGAAATGCTAACCGCTCTTTTTTGGCTTATGGTGAATTGTGTATAATAGCCGTTAAAAGGAGGGAGAGTTATGGAAATCAAGGCCGTCAGGATCGAGAAGCCCGAGGAGATGAATTTTATCCTCGGCCAATCCCATTTCATTAAGACCGTCGAGGATATCCACGAGGCAATCGTGAGCACAGCTCCCCAGATGAAGTTTGGCCTGGCTTTCTGTGAATCATCAGGGCCTGCCCTTGTTCGATATTCGGGAAACGATGAAAGGCTGAAAGAAATTGCCAAGAAAAATGCCTTGAACATTTCCGCCGGCCATTGTTTTCTAGTTTTCATGGAGCAAGGCTTTCCCGTCAACATTCTCAATACCGTAAAAAACGTGCCTGAGGTCTGTAGAGTCTTCTGCGCCACGGCCAATCCCGTTGAGGTGATCATAGCCGAGACAGAGAGCGGAAGAGGGATCTTGGGAGTCATCGATGGCGTAAAGACGAAAGGGATAGAGGGGGAAGAAGATATCAAGAAGAGGAAGGATTTTTTGAGGAAGATCGGGTATAAGCTGTAACTTTTGAAGCCTTTATTAAAAAGAAAGTTTTACACAATAAATTTTTGCTTAAAACTGCATCATAAAAAAGGAAGGGAAAAGTGAAGGCAAAAAGAAAAAATGCAGCCTCATGTGTTTATGTTTTTTCAACAATTTTGCTTTCTTTGATTCTTTCAAATCAAGCCGCGGCTCAAGTCGAGATCAAAACAGAAAAAGGCATAACCGTAGTTTACAATCCAAAGACTCCAGCTCCGCCACCCGGTGTCCCGTCCAAACTGGCCCTGAAAGAAGACCTGCTCATCGGAAAAGAGACGCACAGGGAGAACTATTGGTTTTCCGTATTGAATTCCATCGCCGTGGATGATTCCGGGAATATTTACACTCTGGACCCCAAGGAAGTTAAGATCAGGGTTTTTAACTCAAAAGGGAAGCTTCTTAGAGTCTTTGGCCGCA
>CAZJYC010000057.1:0-15910 GCA_964550165.1 uncultured Eubacteriales bacterium | reverse complement strand
TCTTTGGCGAGGAGGGATGGAAACCAGCACTGTGAGAGTTGGCTTTTATCATCATAGGCCTTCACGGGAAAAAAGATGCATCCAAGCCTGTCCCCTTTTCGAGAAAAAGATTATAATAAAATGAGCTTTCGATGAAGCTGTTAAAAATCGGGATCTCGGGCGTCAGAGGAATCGTCGGCGAAACCATCACCCCGGAGCTGGTTATGAACTTCGCCTGCGCTTTTGGAACCTATCTCAACTCCAAACGCGTTCTCGTGGCCCGCGACACCAGAGTCTCAGGGCCTATGCTTCACTCGGCCTGCCTCTCGGCTCTCGTCTCAACAGGGTGTGATGTTACGGATTTCGGGGTCTGTCCCACACCTGTCCTCCAGTTCATGGTCAAAACATACCGTGCCAAAGGAGCGATCGCCATTACGGCGGGCCACAACGACGCCGAGTGGAACGCCCTGACTTTCATCAACCAGGACGGAACCTATCTCAACGCATTCCAGGGAGAAGAGGTTTTAGATATCTATCATCTGGGAAGGTTCAAAAAAGTTTCCTCCGAAAGGCTGGGCCGCATCGAATCTTCCGGCAGCCATCTCGAAACTTACTTTAAAAGCTTGAGCAGCTTTCTGGATGTGCAAGCCATTCAAAGGGCGAACCTGAAGGTCATCATCGACCCCTGCAACGGAGCCGGAGCGAAAATTATCGACGCCTTCAGCAGGTATCTGAATTTTGAGCTGGTCCCTGTCAACAACGAGCCCAGCGGATATTTTCCCCATGACCCCGAGCCCCGGCCGAGAAATGCGCAGCAGGTGGCCTCAATCGTGAAAGTCGTCAAAGCGGATGCCGGTTTTGTCCTCAACAGCGATGTCAGCCGCGTCTCTCTGGTGGCAGAGGACGGAGAGGCTCTTTCCGAGGAATACACGTTTCCTCTGACTGCCGGCTATTATCTCCAGAGAAAGCCAGGGCCGATCATCACCACTCATTCCACCTCAAGAATGATCGACGACGTGGCCAGAGACAGTGGTTGCCCGCTCGTCAAAACCAAGGTCGGCCAGTCTTACTGCATCCAGTCCCTGGTCCAGGAGGACGGCGTCATTGCCGGAGAAGGGAGCGGAGGTGTGGCCATCCCCGCCTTCCAGCCTGCTTTTGACGGCTTCCTGACCATGGGAATGGTTCTGGAAATCATGGCCAGTAGCAAAAAGAAAATCTCCCAAATCGTCCAGGAGCTTCCCCGGTATCACAGGGTTAAGGAAAAAATCTACTGCCCTCCGCCGAAGATTCATTCTGCGGTCAATGAGGCAAGGGAACTTTTTCCAGGCCAGGAAATCGACAGCTCCGACGGGATAAAAGTTGAATCGGAGACCGGCTGGGTCCATGTCAGGGCTTCAGCCACAGAGCCGATGATCCGGGTGATCGCGGAGGACAGGTCCAGAGAAAAAGCCCAGGAAAATGCCGAAAAGGTGATCAATTTTATTTCATCTTTGCTGAAATGAACAGAAAAACTCCCTTAAAAATAAGCATTTCCGGCGTGAGGGGAATCGTCGGTGACAGCTTAACTCCCCAGCTGGCCGCCTCTTTTGCCCAGGCTTTTGGCACTTACATCGGAAGAGGTGCGGTCATCGTCGGTCAGGATTCGAGAATCTCGGGCACGATGCTCAAGAAAGCCGTCCTATCCGGCCTCCTGTCTGTGGGCTGCCAGCCGGTTGAAATCGGGATCTGCCCTATTCCCTCCATCCAGATTTTGACCAAAGAAACCAAAGCCGTGGGCGGTATCGCTGTCACGGCCAGCCACAATCCCAAAGAGTGGAACGGCCTGAAATTCATCAGCCGCGAGGGGCTGTTTTTGAATTATCATCAGGTCGAGGAATTTCTGGATATCTATCATCAGGGAGAATTTTCCCTGGTCAAGGTCAGCCAGTATAAAACTCCCAGGTCTGAAGAAAACCCGACAAAACCGCACCTGAAGAAATTGCTTGCCTTTCTCGACGTGGAATTGATCCAGCAGAAGGAAATCAGGGTTGCGATTGACTGCGCCAACGGTGCCGGCGCAGTCCTTGCCCCGAAGTTCCTGAAAGCCTTGCGCTGCAAAAATATCTTTATCAATGCCGTCCCGGACGGCTCTTTTGCCCATCAGCCCGAGCCTTTGCCAGAAAATATCGCTGAGCTCTGCAGCACTGTGGTCAAAGAGAAAGCGGATGTGGGCTTTGTCCAGGATGCTGATGCAGACCGTCTGGCTGTGGTCAACGAAAAAGGAGAGCCGCTGGGCGAGGAAATGACTCTCGCCCTGGCCGCCAGACATGTCCTGAGCAAAAAACCGGGCGCGGTCGTCGTCAACCTGTCCACATCGCAGGCCATCGACGACATCGCCGAAGAATTCAACGTTCCTGTTTTCAGGACAAAAATCGGAGAAATCAATGTCGTCGAGCGGATTTTGGCGCTTCAAGGAAAAACAGCCATCGGCGGCGAAGGGAACGGCGGTGTCGTCCTGCCCGATATCCATCCCTGCCGCGACAGCTTCACGGCCATGGGTTTGATTCTGGAGTTCATGGCCTCTTCAGGAAAGACGATTTCCGAGCTTCAGAAAGAAATTCCGAAATACTTTATGATGAAAGATAAAATCGAAGGCACTCAGGAGCAAGCCTCCCGCATCATCAGGCTGCTAAAAAAGAGATACGCGGACAAAGGAAAAATTTCTCTGCTGGATGGCCTGAAAATCGAGTTCGAGGATTTTTGGTTTCACATCAGGCCTTCCAACACCGAGCCGATCATCCGGCTGCTGGCCGAAGCGCGAAGCAAACAGAAAGCCGAACGGATGCTCGCCCGATTCAAAAAGGAGATTTCCGAGCTTCCATGAACCCCGATAAAAAACGAGTCCTCTTCCATTGTGGATGGATTTTATTTGACCGAGAGAGAGCCGGGAAGGTCCTCGCTCCAGTCAGATTTTTAACGCCTCTCTGTCATAAAATGAGAATTTATTTAACCTTTAACGCTTTAAAAATATAAAATATGGCATTCAAATGAGCAAGTTCACAATCATCAAAGACTGCGAGATTTATACGCCGAGTGAAACGATTAAAAACGGCTCCATCCTGATCGAAGGCGAAAAGATTGCCAGGGTCGGCAAAACGAGCGCCCAAGACATGCCTCGCCAGGCGAAAGTATTTTCCTTCAAGAGCTGTCTTGCCGTTCCAGGCTTTATCGACATCCATCTTCACGGCGGCGGCGGCGTGGACTTCATGGATTCCTCACCCGATTCGATCGCAAAGGCATTAAGATTCCATTTAAGAAACGGAACGACGTCCCTTCTGCCGACCACCTTGACCGCTTCCCACGGACAGACACTTCAGGCCATAAAAAATCTAATCCGGGTCAAAAAAGATTTTAAGGATATTCCTGAAATCCTCGGTTTGAACCTTGAAGGGCCTTACATCTCCGAGGAGAAAAGCGGAGCCCAGCCAAAAGAATTCATAAGGCTGCCCTCGCTGACCGAGATGAAAGACTACATCGAAGCCTCTGAACACAGCATAAAAATCATGACCGTTGCTCCGGAGATTGAGGGCGCATTGCCTTTCATCCGCTTCCTGACCAAACAAAAAATCATCGCCTCAGCCGGCCACACCGATGCCGATTTCCTGCAGACCGGGCAAGCGATAAAATCCGGAGTCAGGCTTGCCACCCATCTCTTCAACACCATGCGCGGCATCTTTCATCGCGAGCCCGGAGCTGCAGGAGCCCTGCTTTTCAACGATGAGGTCTTTGTGGAGGTCATTGCCGACGGCATCCACCTTCATCCTTCGATTCTCGCCCTTATTGCCAGGATCAAGCCCATCGAAAAAATCATTCTGATCACCGATGCCACCAATTTTTACGGAATAAAAAAAGGCGCGGTTTACACCCGGGACGGAAAACTCTTCGGCTCCACAGTCTCCCTGAATTCGGCCTTAAAAAACATGGTGCATTTCAGCGGAAAGTCATTCCAGGATATCCTGGCAACCGTAACTTCCAACCCGGCCAACTTGCTTGATGCTGGAAAGAAAAAGGGCTGCCTGAAAAAGGGCGCAGACGCCGACATCGTCATCCTGGACAAAAACCTCAATGTCCAGGATGTCTTTTTTAAAGGGAAAGCTTTGAGCCTATCGCCCTAAGAGGATCGAACCCTTGGTGGAGAAAGTCCCGGCCACGGCCGCGGTCATCAGACAGGCCAAGGTTGCCGCCAGAAGAGCCCTGAACCCAAGGCGAGAGAGGTCTTTCAACCTTTCCGGAGCCAGCGCCCCTATTCCCCCGACAAAAATGGCCAGCGAGGCGATATGGGCAAAGCCGCACAGGGCATAGGAGGCGATGATGGCTGAACGCGGGTCGGACAGCGCGCCTTCAGCCATGAGCTGGGCCAGGTGACGATAGGAGACGACTTCAGTCGCGACTGTCCTCTCCCCGATGACTTTAGCAATCGCCAAAGCGTCCGAAGGCTGCACACCCAGTATTAAGGTGAAAGGATAAAAGACATAGCCCAAGACAGAGCTGAACGTCCATTCGAAATTCCACCCAAACCAGTGATTGAGATATCCGCCAAACCAGCCAAAGATAATGTCCAGAAGCTTCAGGATTCCCAGGAAGGCGATCAGAAGGGTAACGATTCCTCCAAGGTACCGGAGTCCGCTGTTGGCCCCGTTGACGATGGCCATGATCAGATTGTCCTCGCGCTCATAATAAGGCCGGACATCCTTTCCCAGGGTCAGGGGTTTTTCGCTTTCAGGCACGATGAGCTTGGCCATGATGACGGCTGCCGGCGCGGAAAGGAAAGAGGCTGAAACCAGATGGCCGGCAATGGTGGGCAACTCTCCCTGGAGAAAAAGGACATAGAGAGCGAGAACAGTGGAGGCAATGGTCCCCATTCCTGCAGCAAGAATGGTCGTCAGCTCTGATCCGGTCATTTCTTTTATGTGCGGCCGGATAACGAGCGCAGATTCGACGCCGACAAAAATATTGCTTGAAGCACAGAGCGACTCCGCTCCGCTGATCCTCATCAGTCTGGTGAAAACATAGGAAAACCCTCTTATCAGAAGGGGCATGATTTTTAAATAGTAAAGAGCCCCGACCAGGGCCGCGAAGAAGATGATGGTCGGCAGGGCCTGGAAGGCGAGGATATAGCCGAGGGATTCCTCTCCATTTTCGCCAGTCTCCCCGGGCGCTAAGGCCAGACGGCCGAAGAGGAACTTGGTTCCTTCTGTGGCGCTGTTGAGAACAATCAAGACAATCTTATTGACAAACAGGAAAAATTTTGCCCCTATCGGGACGATAAAGATGAAAATTGCAAAAAAAAGCTGGAGCGCAATACCCCAGAAAATAACACGCCAGTTGACAACTCTTCTCTTCGAGGAACAGAGCCAGGCGAAGGCTGCCAGGACAAAAATGCCCAAGAAGCTGACGAGGTTATAAATGTCCATCGTCGCTCATTCTTCACCTTAAGTTTGATCGATCATAATCAATTTCCGCCGCGACTTTTCTCCGCGGACAATCTTTAAGCGCGAGGGTGGAAGGCCGAGGTGGGAAGCGAGCGCCTCGACGACCTCTCTGTTGGCTTCGCCTCTGACAGGAGCTGCGGCGACCCGAACTCTGTATTCTCCAGAACTCAACTTCTCTATTCCGGGCTTCCGCGAACGGGGCTGAGCCATGACCGATACATAAATCTTATCTTTTCCTCCCATAAAACAGCCTCAAAAGCTGATCTTCCAGATCTTTATTAAAAATATGCTGTATGCTGTCTGAGGAGCTGGTGGGCATAGATGGAGAGAGATTTCACCAGAAAGGAATCGATAAACCAGATCAAGAGGATGGCAAGGATCGGACTGATATCAATCCCTCCCACACGGTAGGGAGGAACAATTCTCCGAAAAGGCCTCAAGACGGGCTCGGTCAGAGCATAGAGGAAAACCGCCACCGGGTAGAGGGAGGGGACCCTGACCCAGGAAAGAATGGCCCTGAAAATAATAATCCAGATATAGATCATCAAGACAATGTGGACAATACGGGTGATGGCGACTAAAAGATTGGCTAAAAGAATCAACTTATTCCCTGTCCCGGATCATTTCAGAATATCTTTATACCTGGCAAAAAGCTCTTTGAGCTGATCTTTGGTGACGATATAAGCAGCCAGCGGCAAAGAAAGTGACGGCCGCAATGGGTCGTTGGACCGGATGACAACATATTCTCTCACCGCTCCGGTCTTCGAGGGAGAAGGGATTCTTATCTCGACCTCTTCCGCTTTTCCGGATGCAATTCTGAGCGGAGAAGTCACTTTTTTTCCGCGAGAGAAAAAGGAAGCATTCTTGTGATTGAAGAAAACCTCCAATTCCCGCTCTCCCGTGTTCTCGATTTTGACTTTCCCTTGAATTTCTTCTCTCTCAAGAACTAAACCCAGGTCCAGAGAGTAACTTCCCAGGTTAATCCTCGGGCTTGGAGGCGTTTCTATATCGGCAGAAAGCGTGAGCTGTTTTGTGGGCTGAGAAGGGTCGTTGGATTCGACAAAAACCAGCTTGCTGACTCTTCCCGCATACCCTCTGGTGTCAAAGGTTGTTTTTATCTCTCCTGTCCTTCCAGGAGGGATTTCCTGGTCCGAGGCGAGTGCCGCCGCGCATCCGCACGATGTTCTGACATTCCTGATTTGAAGCGTTTCATCGCCCTCGTTTTTGAAAACAAACACACAGGTTAAGACCTCGCCCTGCTTGACCCTTCCAAAATCCCACACTTCTTTCTGGAACTTTATCTTTGGTCCTTTCTCAGCGAAGATAGAACTTCCCGCAAAGATAGAACAAACCAAAATGAGAAAGAGGCCTGCAATCTTTGCTTCTTTCAACCGCTTTCTCATCGCCTCCTCCTTAAATTTTTTTAAATATTACCATTTTTTCAAAAAGATTGGCAAGGGCACAGTCCCCTTTTTCTTGACAGCCCAAAATCCCTCCTCTATAATCTTTCCAGAAAAGATGACGCTGACCAAGGGAAGAAATTGTCGCATTCTCCACGCAACCTGCATTTTCCTTCTACTGTTCGCAATGTCCTTTATTTTATCTCCAGCGGCTGAGCGGCAGGAAGCTGTCACGAAGCTCAAAGTGGTCACGGAAATGGCAAACATCCGATTAAAGCCCGATATCGGAAGCGTCATCATTTACCAGGTTCCTCAGGGAACAATTCTTGAATCCACCGCAAAAGAAGGCGAATGGTATCTGGTGGTGATAACCACGGAAGACGGCGAACGCGTTCAGGGCTATGTCCATGAAAGCATAGTTGTTGTAGTGGAAAGACCTGTGGAAGCAAAAAAGCCCATCAGAAAGGTGCCAGAACAAGAGGTGTTGAAAGGACCGGAGAAAATACAGGAAAAGCCCATCATTCAGCCCATCTCCAGGGAGCCGTCTCATAAACCATATCGCCTTCGGATGGAAATCACCCTTTCCGGAGGCGGAAGCTCTGTCTCGGCCTCTGATTTAAACAACGGAGCTGTAGGAGTTGTTGACTTTCATGAGGACGATACCCATTGGGAAAGGGATGGCGAGGTCAGTCCGGCCCATCTTGGCTATATTTTTGGAGGAGAGATATCTTTTTCCCTCTCTTCCCGGCTCTTCCTGGGTCTGGCTGCCGATTACCTTCATGGAGAAAGGGAAAGCCTGGTCGAATTCCAGCAGGGGCTTTCCACCGAGACACTCACCGTCCGGCCTGAATTTCAGGCTCTGCCTTTAAGGGCCTTTGTTTGCTATTATCCTTTTTTGCCCGTCTATCTGAAGGGTGGAGTCGAGTATTACTTTGCCCGTGGCTCTTATTTCTACAATTTCCAGGGAAGTGACCCGAGACGCCAGACGGGCGATGCGAAAGCCCGAGGCCTCGGCCTCGTGGGAAGTCTTGGACTGGAAAGGAAACTCTCCTCAGCCTGGAGCCTCCTCCTGGAAGTCACAGGCCGTTATGCCAGGATAGATGGCTTTAAGGGAACACACACCGAGGTCGACTCAACAGGAACCGTCACTGAAGAAGGCAAGCTCTATTATTTTGAAAAGAGCACAGGCCCGGACGGGACTCTCTATCCCCAGCTTTACATCCGGGAGAAACTGCCCACCGGATATCTGGAATACAATGCCCGCGAAGCTGTTATCGACTTCTCTGGTGTGACCGTTAAAACCGGCTTCAAGCTAAGATTTTAGCTTTTTCTTGCTGTTCGGAGCTTCCGCAGGAAGCGAAGCAATCCCTTAAAAGGCGAAAAAACATTGTGAATTATCAATCCAGCCAGGCTCTATTTTTTCTTCAAAAGAACGATATGCTGGCTGTGTATGCCTCTGAAAAGAGGGAAGCTCCTGACAACCTCAAGCCCGGCGCTGCCGGCCTCTTTGAAGAATTCCCGTCGCGCGGTCATTCTGATCCGTGTTCTGCTTCTCTTTATCCTTCGCCTTAGCTTTCTCTGGAGGGAATGAAGCCAGTTCGTCTGATAATAAGAAAGTGCGATCCAAGCGGAAGAAATCCGGGAAAACTCTTTAAGGATTGTTACCCGCTCACTCTCTTCATGGAGATGATGGAAAAACCTCATGGAGAGGACAAGATGGAATGAGCCGTCCTTGAAAGGCAAACCTTGCCTGGCATCGGCCACGACTCCCGGGAGGGGCATGGATTGCCCGCTTTTTTCTATCGCTCGCTTGACCATGTGAAAAGAGAGATCGCCGCTCACAAGGAAGAAGCCACGCTCAACAATGAGGCGGGAAAAGCGGCCGTAGCCGCAGGGCAAATCCAGGAGGCGGGCAGAGCCGCCGCCTGTTTTCCTGAATATCTTCCCCAGAATCCTCCGCTCCCTCCAGTCGACGAGTCTCTGGTCTATGCCCCGGTATCTTTTCCTTTCATAGTCTTCAACCTCGTGCTTTGCAAAGGGAATATTTGAAGGGTTTCGTCTTTTCATTCTGTAAGCGCAGCTTGCTCTTATTTCAGAGCTGAATGTCCCATCATTTATATCTCAGACCGATTGCATACGCAAGGCAACCGATTTTAAACAGACTCACAGGAGATTCTATTTTTCAATTTTGAGGCAGCGTCTTTATCAAGGACAACGGTCACCCTCCCGGAATGAAGCTGGATGGCCGAAGCAGGAATCCGGGAAGTTACCGGCCCTTCAAGGGCTCTGGCCACGACTTCTGCTTTATTCTTTCCGCTGGCCAGCATCAGGACATGTCTCGACTCAAGGATTGTGCCGATGCCCATCGTGAGCCCAAAGCGCGGCATCTCCGCCCTTCTGACGCCTGATTTTCTGAAGAAGCTCTCGTAGTTGTCGTCGAGAGTCTCTTTTGTTAAAAGCCCGACTCTTGTCCTGGATTCAAGCGAGGAGCCGGGCTCGTTGAAGGCGATATGTCCGTTGCGGCCTATCCCAAGAAGCTGAAGGTCTATTCCTCCTGCTTTCCTGATCTCCTCTTCATACCAGCGGCAGTGCTTTTCCGGGTCTTTGGTGCGGCCGTCAGGGATACGAATGTTTTCTTTTTTAAGGTTGACGTGTTTGAAGAACTCCTCATGCATGAACCGGGCATAGCTCTGATCCTGAGCATAAGGCCGGCTGAGGTCGATTCCCAGGCCAAGATACTCGTCGAGGTTGAAAGTTTTAACCCGCGAAAAATCCAGCCCCTGCTTGTGCATCTTCATCAATTCTTTGTATGTTCCTCTGGGCGTGCTTCCGGAGGCAAGCCCGAGAACACAATCCGGCTTTGACTTCACACATTCGGCGATTATCTCTGCGGCATACCGGCTCATTTCCTCATAGTTTTTCTTTACAACGACCTCCATCCTGCCTCCCATCAACGAAAAAGGGGACAGTCCCCTTTTTCATTTAAAGCGCGGTCGGCTGATAAATTCATTTTGAAGTCCTGAGAGCTGGGACAATTATATATATTTAATGATATCGCCATGCTCCCTTCGGGAGCTTGCGATGACGTCCGGACAATTGCAACGACGCTCCACACCTCGCGGTAACATCCGGAGAACGGCCAAAGATTGTTTCGCAAAAATCGAGCAATTTGTTCTACTCCTGATCCTGCCAGAGAAATTATTCTATTTTTGACGATACCGCATGAAATATTAAGCTTATATTAGCGTTTAAACTAGAAAAACATATTTGGGACTGTGCTCGATTTCTATCCGGTTGTCCTGAAAGGAAGTCTCTTCTCCATCGCGGCTCAAAGCGCGGGCGATGCGCTTTGGGAAAACATACTCGCAGGGATTTCCCTTAGTCCAGCAGACAGCAAATGTTTCCTTTTCTTTCTCGAACAAAAATAGCATGGCCTGAGCATGGGGAATTTTCTCGGTGAAGGTGCTTCCTTCAAGATGCCTGACCATGGTCTTCAGCGCATGAAAAGACGGCCGCTTCCTCCATTCCTTCCCGCGGCTGTCGACAAGCCCGTAGCCCGGGGCAACGAGCTGCCACCAGTAAATCCTCTCCACAAGTCCGCTGGCCAGGCAAACAATAAAGTAGCGAACGAGGTAATCGGCCTGTTCTTTCTCCGAGACATTCGGCTTTCCTGCGGCAGGAGAGTATTTCCCTGTTCCTTTGAGCGGCCAGTTCACTTCTGTTATCCAGAGCTCCCTCTCCCCTGCGCACGAGCCATCTATGACTGCTTTGAGCAGAGCGACTTTCCCCGAAGTATCCCAGCCAGACTGCCTGTTTTCCGGAGCTCCCGTCCTGTCGACATAAAGAAGCGAACTCACTTTCGCAAAAGGAATGGCCTTCAGGACGGGCGGGTAGAGGTGAAACTCAAAGTCGATAACGGCCGGGCCGACAAGCTCGACCTCATATTTCCGGGCCAGGGTCGCGGCCGGCCGGGCAAGCTTCAGGTATTCCCGATAATCCCAGACTCCCCACTTTGTCCTGTTCCAGGCGTGGCCGACCTCAAACAGAGACGAAAATTTCCTGAAGCGCGAAAAAGCATCTTCCAGAAATCTCTGCCAGCGAGAAGGGTTGAGCACATCATCCCTTTGCTGGAGAAGGGCGACCAAGAGTTCCATTCCCTGCCCGGAAAGGAGAGCAAAAAATTTCTCGAACTCATCAAATCTCTGCCTTTCCCAGGAAGCAACCCTGACCAGGCTCTTCCGGATGCCCGTCTCCTTTAAAAGCCCGACAACTTCCTCATCCCTTCCCCTCGAAGGCGAAACGGAGAGGGCAAAAGGGCTTTTGAATTGAACAGGCTGTTTGTACATTGTCTTTCTGTAGCGCCGGTAAAGGGATAAAACCGGCAAGGCCTTGAGGATGTTTGAGGCAGCGAGGCTGACATAGCTCCCGGCATACTTCAGATGATGGCGAAGCCTCTCCTCCCGTAAGGCAACGTTGTGGGGCTGGTCGGCATAAGGATTCCAGCGGAACTCAAAACTCATTTTACTGAATCTTCAACTTCCGGCTCAGCTTTCTCAATTTGAGCTTTTTCTTAAGCTCAACGTAGCAGGAGTAAGCCATCTTATTCATTCTATACCAAAACCAGAGGAATCTCTTTACTGGACTCTTTCCCAGATACTGCTCCAGAAAAAAGCGCTGATGCTCAGCCGGGACTCCAAGGCGGATGAGGTTTTTTATTCTTTTTAAGAGGCCGAGGCGTTTTTTTATTCTGATGCGGTTGGTGTCAATGAGAAAGAACCTGAATTCTCCTGATTGGCCTTCACGGACCAGGATGTTGCCGTCGGAAAGGTCGCGGTGGAGGATGCCTTTTTTGTGACAGAGAGAAAGGCGCCGGCTCAGGGCGGTCAGCAGCCGGCGGAGCTCTGAGGGAGGCAGGTTTCTAAAAAGGAAGCGTATTTCCTCAACCCCGCTGATTTTTTCCGCCAGGAAGAAGCTTTGCGCGATGAACAATCCTTTTCTTTGCTCAAGGTACGCCACAGGAGGCGGAGTGTCTATGCCGCGCTCGACCAGGGCCGAAGCTCCCTGCCAGGATTTGAAGGCTTTGCCGGGAAGGAAGAGGCTCTTCAGCCTGTTTATTCCCGCAGAACGGAACTCTTTGATGACGATATCGGCCTTGCGCCCATCTTTTCTGGGAAGGTTGACCTTTCCGACGCGATTGCGTCCGTCGAGCAAAATCTCTGTCGACTTCCCGTTCAGAAGCTGGCGGCAATCGGATATCGCCTCGAGGAAAAGAGGATGGTTGTAACCGGCCTGGGTTCGCCCTCGAAAAGGAGGCAAGTCAAGTGGCAATCCGTAATCTTTTTTCATCGAATTTTAGTTAATGTTTTTTAAATATCTCGACCAGTTTCCGGCCTATGGCTTCGGCAGAAAATTCTTTGCTCACCAGCCGATAGCCTTTCTGGGCAATAGCTTCCCTCAAATCCGAATCTTGTCTGAGCTCGAGGATGGCTTCAGCCAGAAGCTCGGGCTCAGGCTCCGGGACGAGAAATATATTTTCCCGGTGCGCAAAAAATTCCTCAACTGCGGGTGTGCGGACTGTAACCACGGGCTTCCTCATGCCCATGGCCTGAAAAATTTTGTGGGGCACAACGCGCTGGGCCTTTTCTGTCTTCCCAAAGATTCCGAGGCAGATGTCCGAAGAGGCGATTCTCTCCGGAAGTTCGCTCTGGGGCAGCCAGCCTTCAAGCCGAACGTTGCCCAGGCCAAGCTCTGAAGCTAAGCTCATGACATGCGGCAGCGTCTGCCCTGAGCCTATCAATTTGAAAAGGACCGAGGGCTCTTTGCCGGCAACGATTCTGGCGGCCCGCAGTATACAATCCACACCGTGAAGGGGAAGGAACGAGCCGAAAAAAAGCACAATGAATTGATTTTCTTTCTTCAAAGCCGAAAAAGGCGTGTAAAGTTCATCATCATAGCCGACCGGCAGGACCTCAATTTTGTCCGGCGATAGCCCGTAATACTGGCAGTAATAATCTTTGTGCGCCCTCGTATCAGCCAGAACAAGGTCCGAAAGCCTGAAAGCCCAGGAATCGATCTTGAAATTCCACCAGGCCTGCAAGGAATTCGACGGCTTTCTCTTCCAGTCTGTAATTTTGGTCTCGTAGCGGGCTGCCAGTGGGTCAAAAATAACTTTCTTCGAGCCGAAAAAAGATAGAATTCTGGCCAGGAGAACATCCTTCTGGCAGAATTCTGGGACAAAAAGCAAGTCGCGCTTCAAACAAGAGCGAAAGAAAAGGAAGCGGGAAAACAACACCGGATACCTCAGCCAGAATTTATGCTTTGAGCGAACGCAGCACTCCACAACCTCAACCCCGTTTAATTCTAATCCCTTCTTGATGACCGAATTCCTGGGATATTCGGGGTCGTAACCGCCCAAAAAACACACCCTCATTTTTTGCTATTACATATCACCGCATGCAATAATCTGTCAACAGACAGGGAAAGAACTGTAGACAAATGTGCTAAAATATATGAATCGGCCGCAAAAAATGAGCGATAAGAGAAAATTCCCGAGAGTCGGAAAGATATGGGACCTGGACTACAGGGTCATCGGCCCGGAAGAATTCGAATCAAATGCCCTGCCCAGTCTGACTGTAAACATCAGCGGCGGAGGACTCTGTTTTGAGACCAATCAGGAAATCCCCGAAGGAACCATGCTCGCCTTAGAGTTGAAATCAACCGTCTTCCCCTCTCCTATCATCGCTCTGGCCAAAGCCGTCTGGTGCAGAAAGACGATCCAGGAAGAGAAATATGACGTGGGCGCCGAATTCTGGTGGACAGGCTGGAAAGACAACGACGCCCAGAAAGCAGTTCTGGATTACGTCAGCAAAAAAATCACTTGATAAAAAGGGGACTGTCCCCTTTTTACGAAGGAGGCGTGAAATGACAATCAATCCCGAGCTTCTTGAAATCCTGGCCTGCCCTCTATGCAAAACAGACGTGAAGCTGACGGCAGACGAGAAAGGCCTGAAGTGCGTGAAATGCCAACGTGTCTATCCGATAAAAGACGATATCCCGGTGATGCTCATCGATGAGGCAACCATTGAGCCAGAAAGGCCGACAAAGGATTGACCCCTCCCTAATAAAAAAAATCCTTCTCATCAGGCTGAGGCGTATCGGCGACGTCATCATGACCACGCCGGCTGTGGCAGCTTTGAGAGCCGCTTTTCCCGGAGCTATTATCTCTTACATTGTGGAAGAGCCATACAGGGAGCTCATCGAAGGAAATCCTGACCTGGATAAAACCATCGTCCTCCAAAGAAAGCAGGGCCTTAAAGATTTTCTCCAGCTTATGCGCCAGATTCGAAAAGAAAAATATGACGCTGTCCTCGATTTCCACAGCGGACCGAGGGCATCGCTCATTACCTGGCTTTCCGGAGCGAAGCTCAAAGCAGGTTACAGAATCAAGTATAGAAATTTCATTTACGGCATCAGGCTTCCGCGCAGGCCCGAGCAAGGGCAGTATCACAGCGTCGAAAACCACATCAATCTGGTGAAAGCACTTGGAGTCCAGGTCGCCTCCATTCCCGCGCTTTTTGTTCCTGAAGCCAGAGTCGATGAGATTGAAAGAATTAAAAAATTCATAAAAAATAATGGACTTGAGGGCCAAAAAATTGTCGCCATCCACATCAGCGCCGGAAACGAATTCCGCGACTGGGGCGTGGATAACCTGGTTAAGCTTTCGGACTTACTTGCCCGCCATCATGGGGTGAAAATTGTCCTGATCGGTTCAGGCGAAGACCGGGAAGCTGAGCGAGAAATCCTGAAAAAAAGCAAAGTTCCTCTTTTCTCCCTGATCGGAAAAATAAATTTAAGAGAATTGCGGGAGCTTATTTCCCGCTCATCCCTTTTTGTTGGGCCTGACAGCGGTCCGATGCACATCGCCGCTTCAACGTCAACACCTATCGTTGCTCTATTCGGCCCGACTCTCCCGGCAAATTTCTCCCCCTGGCAGGCAAGGGCTTTTATCATCGAAAAGAAATTTGACTGCCGTCCCTGCAAGCAGCGACGCTGCGTCTACGAGGATTTCCGGTGTTTGCGGAGTATCACCCCTGAAGAAGTCTATCAGGCTTGCCTTCATTTCATTTGAATAGAGACGACCCCAAAAATTGGATGACTGGAATTCATTTCTAACAAAACAGAAATTGCCATGCGATCTTGTGTTATAAATTTTGTATTCCTGACTCTTGTGATATAATTAGCGCCATAATGGATGTTAGAAGAAAAAATATAATCTATGCTCCACTCATAAATAACCTTAAGAAAGCATTTGGCAATCGTTTAAAAACAGTGGTGCTTTTTGGCTCCCGAGCCAGAAAGCAAGTAAAAGAAGAGAGCGATCATGATATCTTTATGATTATCAAAAACTTGCCAAATAAACCTTTAGAACGACAGAAACAGATTCGAACAGCTATCTGGGATATTCCTCTCCGGCTCAATACAATTGCTAAAACACCGGAGGAATTTGAAAAAAACCTTACACCTCTCATATTAGAAGTCTGTGTAGATGGCATTTGTCTCTATGGCAAGGATTATTTTGAACCTTACAGGAAAAAAGCATTAAATGCCCTGAAGAGTTCGGGATTAAAGCGGAAACGCGTAGGCCAGGAATGGTACTGGCATTTCGAAAGAATTCCAAACAAGGAATGGGAGCTAACCTGGGAAGGATTTCATGAACTCCCATGAAGAATCGGCAAAGCAAAAAAGTGTCTGGATTTCGCTCCTTTCCATATTTATCGCTCTTTATCTTCTGTTTTCCATGGTCTCGATCAGCCTGAGCCAGATATTCATCTCGCTGGCTCTTGTCTGCTGGATCATAGTACTGATACGAAAGGAACAGAAGTTCGCATTTCCCGCTTTTTTCTGGCCGCTCGTAGCCTATATCGGCCTGTCGCTTATCGCCTCTTTCCTCTCGGTCAATCCTAAAGCGAGCTTAAAAGACAGCCGCGAGCTTCTTCTTTTCCTGCTCGTGCCTATTGTTTATACAGCCTTTGCCTCCGAAAAAATCCTCAAAAAAGCCAA
>CAZJYC010000056.1:0-16045 GCA_964550165.1 uncultured Eubacteriales bacterium | reverse complement strand
TCCCTCGAAGGGCAGCTCGGGAAGGCTAAACCTTCAATGGTCGCTTCGGCCATCTTGGAGAGGTTATCATATGAGTTCCACAAAATTGAATAAAACCAAGCTTAGAAATAATTTAATCCATAAAGGAGAGTTGATATGTTCAAGATGTTAGAAATTGCCGGGACTTCGCCTCTCGGTTTTTCAGAAGCCGTGAGAGAGGCTGTGGAGAAAGTTTTAGAGTCTGGCGAGAAAGTCCATTTTTTCCAGGTTCTGGAGCAGAGGGGAGCGGTCCGCGATGGCAAGTTTAAAGAATTTCAGGTTATACTCAGAGTTGCTGTCGAATACCCCGGAAAACAATAATATCCTCCATGGTTAAACTTATCCAAAAAATTCCTCTGCTAATTTCAAAAAGAGGAAATGAAAGGGGAGATTTGGTATGTCAAAAATCGATCTTTTGAGACTGATAGCGAGTCTGGTCATCTGCCAGGCAGCGGGCTTCATCGGCTCCTTGTTCACATCCCGTTCCATTCCGGGCTGGTATGAGACTTTGAAGAGACCATCCTTTGCCCCGCCCAACTGGGTCTTTTCGCCGGTCTGGATCACTTTGTTTGTCCTGATGGGGATAGCACTCTTTTTTGTCTGGCGTATGCCTTTGCAGGACAAAAGTGTAAGGATCGCTATCATCCTTTTCGGCGTTCAGTTGATACTCAATATTCTCTGGTCAGTCATCTTCTTCGGCCTCAGGTCCCCGTTTTTAGCCCTCATGGAGATTGTCATTTTATGGATCGCCGTTCTCCTGACCGTAATCGCATTTTTCAAGGTTTCCAGGATTGCCGGAGCGTTGATGCTGCCTTATATTCTCTGGGTCAGTTTTGCCGCTCTGCTCAACTTCTATTTTTGGAAGCTCAATTAAGACCCCTGCAGCGAAGAGAATTTTTTCGTAGAAATAAAAAACCAAGAATGGAAAACGGAGGATTCCGATGAACGCACTTCGCTATTTTTTAGTCTGGATTATCGCTTTTGCTTTCACAAGCCTCATTGATGCGATCTGGCACCTGGGAATATTCCGGAAGGCCTACACAGAAGGAATCAAACCGCTGGCACGGATGACCGGTGACAAGATAACCTTGAATCCTATCGCCGGTGCTTTGGCCCAGATCCTTGTGGTCACAGCAATTGTCTTTTTAGTTCTATACAAAGCTCAAAAGGGAAATATCGTGGAGGCTGCGGTGATCGGCGCGGTGGCTGGCGTTTTGGCTATCACGGTTTACGGCGTCACAAACTACGCCCTGTTCAAGGACTGGAACTTCACCCTTACAGTCCTCGAATTTATCTGGGGTCCGATTTTAGGAGGGCTGAGCGGAATTTTTGTGTACTGGATGAAATCGCTGCTGATAAAATAGGAGGCAGGAGAGGTCAAAGTCCTTATATAGTCGAGAAGAGAGGGATTAGCGAGTTCTCTATCAGTAACACCCCTAGTATTTATGATTCATATCTGCTTTAAAAGATTCTAGTTAGAGGCTGATCATTCAGTGCCAGGCCTTGTAAAAGATTTTTGACTGAAATGTTTTCCCCGGATTCTGTGCCGCGAACTTTGTCCAGCGCACAGATAGAAATTTTATTTATTCCTTGGCTTTCCTGTTGACCTTTGGCTTCCAGAATTTTCTGAACCAGAAGAGAAAGAGCATTCCCGCGAAAGCGATAAAGCCGATCACAGATAAAACTCTGGATAGGGGCCAGAGGATGAGGCTCAGAACAAAAAGAACACCCGGAGTGTACTTCTCCTGATACTTCTTGCGGAGATTTTTACTCATTTTAACGATCTTCTTCCTGAAAGCAAACAGGATGGAAACCACGATGAGAACGAGCAGAAGAATAACAAGGAACATTGTCCTCTTGGACGTATAGGTAAAGTCGAGAGTCAAAGGCTCTTCGCTGACAATAGTCTTGGCAAATCGAAAGAGTTGACCTGAAGTGGGAATCTGAATTCTGATGGGAAGGACACCTCCTGTGGCTGCCACTTTGCCTTCCTGGATAGCCTGCACTCTCTGGCTGAACCTCGTCTCATTCTCGACCTGATCGGCCAATTGCTCTTCAGACAGGGCAAGATTGGGGCTGAACTGCTTTTTGAGCTCTGCGACTTCGCGGCGTTGTCTCTCCTTGAGTTTCTCATCCTTATCAGGCTCTGCCGGAGCTTCGGGCTGAGCATAGCTGATCGCCCTGTATTTTCCACCCAGAAGGGGACGGATTCCTTTGGCCGTTTTTTCTTTCTCAACCGTCCCGCCAAAATGGGGGAAGGTGTATCCGACAGGCAGATAGACACTCCAGAGCATCTGGCTGATGATGATGTCGGGAACGGGAAAGAGGCTTTCCCTTTGCCCCAACCAGCCAAATCTCTTGGATTTTTCGAAAATAATCATCTCGACATCAAAGGCCACCAGGCCTGATGCACCCTCCCTGGAGCGGTTCAGAGGGATAAGAACTTTGCTCTTGTTCAGCCTGGGTTTTGCCGGCTCCCCTCCGACAAAGACGCTCCAGATCTGGGCACCTTTCGGAAGTTCGAGCTCGAGAAACTGTTTTGAAGTATTTCTTATTTTATAGATAAGCCTGTGGACAAGCTTGCCGTCTTCTGTGAAGAGAGTCACACCGCTGGCCGAGTCGACAACAGTGCTGATAATCGGTATCTCTTCATGCTTTTTGATATCCAGGACCAGGGAATACGGGTGGTGCAGGTATTTAAACCCATAGAGGAGAGGCTTTTGTGAACGGCTGATCAGTGCAGCGGGAAGCTCGGAAACATCCAGCCTGTCCAATCCTTCTGAGCTGGAAAGCGTCACTTCTGAAGCGCCCTTGAGCTCTATTCCTAAAAATCCTTTCTCCCTTATCGCCTCCTCCACGGCAAAGCCGGTGAAATCGACAGCCATACTGGCCTCGGGAAGGAGCTTTTCAGCGGTCACAGTAACCGGGAAATTCCCTTTTTTGGGATACTCAAAAGGAATTTCGAGGTAAGTTGTTTCTTTTTTCTTCAACTCCCGCCAGTCTCCCAGGCCGCTTCCCTGGACGTTAAGAATGCTGTATCCTTCTGGAACCTTGAGGGCTATGGACGGGATCGTGTTCTGAAGGACAGACAGCGACATCTCAGCATTCACTCTCAAAGCATCATCCTCGATGGAGATGTGGTTCAATGTATCCGCATAGATTTTAGCCGGTCCTTTTACGGCTTCAGGCAGCTGCTTCCGCCAACTGATGTTGATGGTATTTGAAGGTGAAAGGAGTGCCGAGACATGGGTCTGGCCTGCGCGCTCAAAAACTTCAAGCTGCTGGGCATTGGAAATTTCAACCTCTATTTTCGTGAACGGAATATCGACTTCAAGGCTGGTTATGGCTGTTTGAGGAATAGGGAAGGACAGCGCCCTTGGACCCTGGTCGATAGCGGTCTTTAGCGAAAAATCCACAGCAATTTCGTGCTCTCCCACTGCCGAAGTTGTCAGCGTATGACGGTTGTTCTCCAGGATGATCAATCCCTGTTTGCCGTCAAAGAGAGCATCTTTCAAGGCAATATTCAGCGGGAAGAGGGGGATTTTGACATACTGGTTTCTTTCCTTGGGAAAGATTTCGACGCCAAAGTTGGCGCGGAATACTGCATCCTTCGCCGTTATCTTCCCTCTGTAAGCAGACTTGGTTATGAGAAAGTCAGCAGGCGGCTGGATTGTTGTGATCACCGGAGGAATCATCTGGTTGAGCAGATTTTTGAATTGCTCACGAGTCAAGATGACTTTCTCATCCCTCAATTGGAAGGGAGGAACATACTTTTTACCTGTCTGGTTGAGAATTTTCTGGAATTCCTCCCAGGAAAGCGCAATTTCATCTTTGTCGAGCTGAAGAAGCTTGCGGAATTCCTCCCACGGAATGCGCACTGAAGCTTCTTCAGATTTTTCCTGAGGGTAGATTGATGATGAGAAAATGATCAGGATGAAGATGAATAGACAACAGCCTGAAAAAAAACATTTTTTCATCGAAGACTCCTTACTCGGCGGCAGTGGCATAGGCTTCCTCGTCCAGTTTTATAAGCCTGAGAACAGCTCTGCGGATGATGCTTTTTTCCTCCTCAAACATCAGCTCCTTGAACCTGCAGCTTGTCCAGGGAACTCCTCGAAAGTCGTTGAGCCTGAGTTCTCCCAGAATTGAAGGGTCAAAAGTGATAGTTTGCATTCTCTCGGATTTTTGGATTTGATTCATGATTTAATCCTTTGTTTTGATTGTTTGCCGCATAGTGAAGTTTTTTATTTAAGGATAAATCTAAGAAACATCACCTCAGGTGTAAATAGCCTCAAGGGATGATTTCGGGAATGATTTTTTTCCCATTTATCTCACCCGAAAAGATGAGAGGCTGTAATGAAACTCACTCAGTCAAGATTTGCAGTCGCTGCGCTCCCGTAATAAATTCCGTTGAAAAGGAATTTAAAAGCTCCGTGTGGTTGTGCCCGGAAAGTGATTTCTGGCCCGAACAAGAAGAGCTTTCCCTGTCCCACTTTAGCCTCAAGCGCGACAACTCCTCCATCAAGAAAATGCTGACCCCAGGCCCAGCCGCTTCTCAATGGTTTGTTGCTGGCAAACCAGGCTACAGGGAGAACTTCTTTCAAGGCGGCCTCAGGTTTGAGCGCAAAAACAGGGCTGTTGCTGAAATAGATGTCCAGTTTTTCCGGCAGGCCATAGGCCAGGGGATTGGTGTTATCGATGCGAACTTGAAGAATAGAGCCGGGTACAAAATATTTTTCCCGCGGTAAACGTTTTACCGTTCCGTCTTCAAGTTTTTCGACTAGGGCATTGGCAATGGGGAGGTTGGCATGGTATCTCATGCTGGTGGAACTGCCGATGACCAGAATCGTCCCACCCTCTTCCAGAAATTTCAGAAGCTGGGGGATTGTCTTTGTTGTCGATATGCTGCCCACCTGATTGCGATATTCTGGAAGGACAGTTTTCGGCTCAGGCTCCGAGAAAAACCGGTAACGCTCTTCGTCTTCGCCTCGAACGCCAGGGATTGCTCCACTGGGGAAAATAAGCACATCATATTTTTTTGACAGATATCCTGCATCCAGAGCAGGTGGATAGACCGCTTCAAAGGGAAACTCGAACTGTTCGAGCAGCCACCTCACCCACCCAGATGGCATGGAGCCACCGTAGCGGTCCCAGAGTCCGATGCGCAACTTTTTCAGCTGGAATGCTTCGCCCGCTGGCTTAGACTCTATGCCTTCAAAATTGAGCCCGAGCTCCTTGGCCATTTTCTCCAGACTGGCTGTCGTGGTCGGTTTGGCTGGAATATAGATTGTGCCGGCCGGATAGCTCTTGTTGTTTGCCTGAAATTCTTCTTTTAACCAGTAAACCTCTTCCTTGTCACGAAGAAGGCGGTTGATGGCGATGAAGGCGTCATTGACATTGTGACTGAGGAGAAAGCCTGCCCTGTTCTTGCTTCCGCTGACCTCACCTTCAGGAGGCTTGGCCAGGGCTTCGACCTTTTTGAAAGGTCCGTCAAAGCCGGCAAGAATCCGGTCAAATTCGATACCCATCTGAAAGGCCAACGTCCAGCCTGCGTTGTCATAAGGAGGAACAGGCGCTCCTCCAGGGCAAGGGATATCGTCCGGATGGTCTTGCGGCTCGAACATGGACAGGATGTGAGGCCGGAAAGCCTGAGCAGTCATGATGATGTAAGACCCAGAAGGATAGGCCTTTCCTCCGACTTCGAAAGAGCGGCTTGCACGCTGGATTGTGATTCCGTTCTTGATGAGCGCGTTGACAAATTTTGTCGCAGTCAAGAAGTCTGGTTGATTGGAAGGAATGATGTAACCTCTCGGATCGCGGAAAGCGGGGTCATGAAGCATTTCATAATACTTGAGGGGATAGCCCCTGTACCAGCCTGCTCCTGCTGGCCTTGCTTTGTCTTTTTCGATGGCTTCCTCCACGGCTGCAATCCGTTTGGGATGAATGGTCCAGCTATCGCGGCTTCCTCTTTCTATCGAATTTTTTCCCATTTGGCAGATATTGAGCAGGAATTGCTCTCTGTATTTTGAAGCCAGGTCGAGGATAGCCCGGTCGGCGGTGATGACATACTCAACGGACTGGCGGAAATGCCATTTCTGGGGCGCAATCGGGTAAGGCTGGTCGAATTTCGGGAGCTGTTTCTGGGGAATAAACGGGATTTCAATCGGGGTGGGATTGCCGATGGTTTCGGTCAGGATGCCGATCATGTTATGAAAATAAGATGTCGTTCTCAGGCCGCCGTTCCACCAGGTCGAATAACCGGCGCCTGAGCGCATTGTCGCGCCCGGTTTGCCTTCAGCCACAAAACGGGCATGCATGGCCGCTCCGACAAGCTCGATGCCTGCAGGGACCAGAGGATCAAAGACATAGTTGAACGGGTCGCGGAAAGGAGGGGCAAAAAGAACATTGCCCGCAGGCCCGGTCTGGTGGTGGTTGTAGACTATCTGGGGAAACCACTCGTGATAGAGAACCCTGCAGACAGCCTCGGTCTCAGGCTGGGTCACCATGTAAAAATCCCGGTTGTTGTCGTGCCCGATATACTTTTGATACAGGCGGGGGAGGCCGCTCATCGACCGTTTTGTCGGTTCAGATTCACGCATGTACCAGTTAGCCACAAGCTCCAGCCCGTCAGGATTGGGACAGACAACAAGCAAAATGACATTATCCAGGATGCGCAGCGTCTCAGGGTCGTTTTGGCTCGCCATCTGGTAGACAAGCTCAATCAGATGCTGGGAGCCCAGAATTTCAGAAGCGTGCAAACCTCCATCGATCCAGACCACAGCCCGGCCTTCAGCGGCCAGGTCTCGAGCCTCTTCATCGGAAAGCCCTTCTGCCAGCGCCAGGCGGCGCGAGATTTCTTTGTAGCGGTTAAGCTTCTGCTGATTTTCAGGCGATGTGACGATGACCATGTACATCGGACGTCCTTCGGCCGAAATACCGATTCCGGAAAGAGAAAGGCGGTTGGATTCCAGAGCCAGCTTTTTCCAGTACGTTTCCAGCTGAGTGTAATTGACAAGCTGGTAATCGTCGCCGATGTTAAAACCGAACTGCTCTTTGGGGCTAGTGATTTTTTTCTGGGCCAGGCCTTGAGCGGATAAAAAAGCTAATAAAAGAAAAATTGTAAAAACAATCCAATTTTTTCGCATAGATTCCTCCCTCATCCGATTACGTTCCTGATTCTCATTTTTTAATTTTTATAGATATGAGATTAATTCTTATAGCATAAAAAAAAGAGGCAGGCTACATTTTTCTGTATTTCAATCTTTACATTCGGCTTCATGTCTTTGGCAGGCGGACAATCAATAAAAAGCGAAAGAACAATAATGATGGCTGTTTTCTTTGCTTTTATAAAAAAACCTCCATGGCAATTATCACTATTTATGATGTTTTTCAATTTTTTTCAATTTTTGGACGATCTGGAAAATAACAAGAAATCTATATCAAAATCAAAATGGTTGCTTGAAATTAAGAAAATTGAAAAAAAATGAGACCTTTTTTCTTTTTTTTCATATAATTTTGACTTAATAGGATTTTGTCAATAATCATTCAAGGAGGCTCAGATGCGTTTATTTGCTATTTTTTTATCAATTGCCTTGACCTTTTTTATCTTGAGCTGTGCCCCCAAAGAGCAGGAATCCACGCTCATCCCGATGAGAGACTTTTTTAAAAATCCTGAGAAGACCGCCTTCCAGCTATCGCCGGACGGAGAGCATATTGCCCTTTTCAAATCCTGGCAAAACCGCTTGAACATCCATGTTCAGAAAATCGGTGAAGCGCAGGAGACGCGCATCACCAGCGCCACGGAAAGGGATATCGCTGGCTATGTCTGGGCAAGCAACAACCGAATCGCTTATGTCCAGGATAAGGCTGGAGACGAAAATTTCAAGCTCTACGCCGTCAACGTCGATGGCTCCAACCTGAAAGAGCTTACGCCTTTTGAAAAAATAAGAGTCCAGATTGTCGATGAGCTGAAGGACAACGATGAGGAAATGCTCATCCAGATGAACAAGCGCGACCCAAGGGTTTTCGATGTTTACCTCATCAACATCAGCAGCGGAGACATGAAGATGGTCGCCCAGAATCCCGGCAGTGTTGTGGGCTGGATGACGGACCATGACGGGCGCTTGAGGATCGCTCTGACCACCGACGGGGTTAACACCAGCGTCCTCTACCGCGATACAGATAATGATAATTTCCAGACTCTGATCACAACCAATTTCAGGGAGACATTTGCTCCAGCCTTCTTCACCTTTGACAACAAAAATCTCTATGTGGCTTCCAACTTAGGCAGGGATAGAACAGCCTTCTATGAATACGATATTAAAAACAAAAAAAATGTGAATTTGATCTATGAGCATCCCGAAGTCGATGTGGCTGTCCTGTTGAAATCGGATAAGCGGAAGAAAGTTACGGGCATTGCCTACATCACAGACAGGAGGCATTACGAGTTCTTTGACGAGGACAGAAAACAGCTCCAGGATGACCTGGAAAAACGCCTCCCGGGCTATGAGGTTGTCGTCGCCAGCATGAGCAGGGACGAGACAAAGGCGCTGGTGAGAACCTACAGCGACCGCTCTCTCGGAGCCTATTATTACCTGGACCGCAGCACCGGCGACTTCCAGAAGCTCGCTGACGTCAGTCCCTGGCTGAATGAAGCCGTGCTTGCGGAAATGAAGCCTATTTTCTATACATCCCGGGACGGGCTGACCATCCACGGCTATTTAACCCTGCCCAAGGATGTGAAGCCCACGAATTTGCCCGTTGTTGTCAATCCTCATGGAGGTCCCTGGGGGAGAGACGCATGGGGCTTCAATCCTGAAGTCCAGTTCCTCGCCAACCGCGGCTACGCAGTGTTGCAGATGAATTTCAGGACGTCCACCGGATACGGCCGTAAATTCTGGGAAGCCGGTTTTAAACAATGGGGCCTTGCCATCCAGGACGACATCACCGACGGCGTCCAATGGCTGATCGACCAGGGAATCGCTAACCCGAAGCGGATCGGCATTTACGGCGGCTCGTTTGGCGGCTATGCCACGCTGGCTGGCGTAACATTTACTCCGGATCTGTATGCCTGCGGCGTCGATTATGTGGGAATCTCCAACCTTTTCACCTTGATCAATTCCATTCCGCCCTACTGGGAGCCGATGAGGGAGATGTTCTATGAAATGATGGGCCATCCGGAAAAGGATAAGGACCTCTACACACGGATTTCTCCGATCTTCCATGCCGATAAAATCAAGGTTCCTTTGCTCGTCGCCCAGGGTGCCAACGACCCCCGTGTGAACAAGCAGGAGTCCGACCAGATTGTCGAAGCTCTCAAAAAAAGGGGCATTGAGGTTTTGTACATGGTCAAGGAGAACGAAGGCCACGGCTTTCGCAACGAAGAGAACCGCTTTGATTTTTACCGGGCCATGGAGGAGTTCCTGGGCAAGCATCTTGGCGGACAAGTGGAAGCAAAGGCAAAAAAATAATCTATTACAAACGAAATAAATTTTGTTATCTTTGTCATAACGGGTGACCAAACGGAGAGTGACCATCATTCGCGGCAAGGATCGAATTGAGCTCGAGGTTGTCCCGGCTGAGGCTAAATAATCAGTAACTCTTCTTCCCTTGAAATTTGTAATTGTCAAAACTGAATTATTTTTTCTTTCGCGCTTTCTCTAGGCTGGAGAATTGGATTTTAACAGGGACAAGCTTTTCTTGCTATTTTTTCTCTCTGGATTCTTTAACCAAATCCACCTCATCCTGCCAGTAACGGAGCTTTCCGATTCCCGTCTCATCCGGGCTGGCATCAAAAGCCAGGCCGAAATAAGACGGCTTGGCTTCGATGAGCAATTTATCCTTGAAATGAGCTTTGGTCAGGTTGATGATGGTGTAGCTCAGCTTTGATTTTTGCAGCGAGGCAAAGACAAAATCTCCGTTCGTCTCAAAATCTCCGTAATTAGCTCTCCCGGATTCATAGGTGTATTTGGGACGGCGCCAGTCGCGGCAGATATCCATCCTCAGGTCGTTCTTGACAGCCACGGTCAGGTCCTTGTCCTCTGTTTTTATCCGGACGCCAAGCCCGGCTCTTTCTGGCTGGACAGGAAGAAGGCTGATCTGCTCTGCCCATTTCCGGGCTGGCTCACCGGCGGAATGCGGAACAAGGACCGTGACCAATCCAACCGTTTCCCCCAGCTCAAAATGCTGGGCTGTTGTCTGATAAATAGCCAGCTCATCCTGATAATGGCGTTTTTCCGGCTCAACGCCTTCAAGCCGGTAATGGGTCAGGGGAAAGACGATAAGAAGATGTTTATCCTGGGGCAATTCCTCATCCTGGATTCTGTCGTAAACAGTATCGTACCAGTGATCTCCTTGCTCGAGAATTTTCCGGGTGTGCCAGAGGTTGGCGAGAGTGAAGAATTCTTCCTTAAGCGATTTAAAAATGTCAAAAACCACGAATATTTCGGGATTTTTGATGCAGGCCACGACGCGGTCCCATTCATAGCCCATGTTGTCGTCGATGAGCCGCGTGCGGCTGTAGTCAAGGTCAGGGAGTGTCAGGAAATCGATCTTCTTGGTGCGGACAATCCGGTACGAACCGGCATTGTGGAGAAAATCGAGGATGGCCTGTCCTCGAACGGTATCGCGGATGCTGTAGCGGTATTCGCCCTGCTTCTGCCCCATCCAGATTTTCTCCGGCCGGACACACAGACGGTTGTGGAAATAGTCCTGCCTGTAGGCGCCAAAAGGGCCGCTGGGCATGTAATCCCTGTAGCCTCCGTCGTGAAGAAGGACAGAGCCGCCGCTCATGAGCAGCACGATGCTGTTTTCGTCGGCATGCCCATGGGTCATCTTTTCTTCTTCCACAGGAATGGTGTCCCTGAGATAGTCCCGGAAGTTCAGGCCGCCGTCCCCTTCATCCCTGTAATTGAGAAGCAGATAGGTCGAGCGGCTGTCCCAGCCGTTGCGGAAAACGATTTTCTTTCCCTGCACATCTTCCATGACTTCCTTGGAAAGGCTTTCGGGCTGGATCGCTGGAACGTCATCGCTTCCCCAGAGGTAGCAGTCGAGAAAAAATATGCCCAGCCCGACATTCGTCGGCTTGCTGAAATCAATAAACTTCCGGGCAATGGTTGCCGCCGCCCATTTCAGTTGGGGATTTTTATACTGACTGGCTGCTGCTTCGAAGAACACTAGAAACCTGTGCCAGTTGGAGAGCCAGTTTGCATCGCCAAAATCAGGAATCATGTCCGCCGGACACATCAAATGGAGAAAGTATTGGGCATAATAATACATCTCAGGCGTCTTGAAGAGCTCCTCCATTTTTCCCAGAGCATCGGCATAGCCGCAAAGGGCATGAAGCCAGACACCGTGGTAAATGGTCGCATCCTCAATCTGCCAGTTCCCCCAGTTGTCGTCGCCAAGAGCTCTGCGCTGCATCTCCCATTTTTTGGCTTCTGGATGGCGGGGAAGAGCGCGCACAGCCCAGGCCAGAGATGCTGCCCTCAAGGCTGTCCTGTTCATCGGGCCCCATTCTTGAGTCCGGAGCAGGTAAGTCATGCTCTCAGCAATATTTTTTTCGATTTGTTGCGCTTCGGCCTGGCTGAAGAGTTTATAGCCTTTGAGCGTATCATAGGTGCGGATATAATGCATGGCGGTGAAAAAGTCAGGAAGCACAGGCACACCGTCCCCATAGTCTGGACGTTTCGCTCTGGCCCATTCAGGATAGAGCGAGCGGAAATCGCCGTAGGTGAGGAGCACTTTTTTAGCTCGCTCCGCGTATTCTGCCTTCTTCTCCTCTTCGAAGAGATGGGCATAGATGACCGACGTCTCCAGCAGGCCGCCGGGCGGACGGTAGCCGAAGACATTCTCAGGATCAAAACCTTTCTTCCATTTATCGATCAGCTCATCGTAATGCTCCCACATCCAGTCTGCAGAAGACCAGGCATAAGCCAAGTACTGGCCGCGGGAAACGATTTCCAGCGAGAAAGCATTATGAACAAAAATAGAAAGAAAAAAGCAGGCAATAAAAATACCGAGACAATTTTTCATTTTTCTTTCCGCCATCGATGACCTCCCTCTGTTTGATTGCGTTGCAAACTCTTCTCCGCTTTTGCGGATTGTTTTATGGCTCTACCCGAAGCAAAGCAGGGTTATGATATGAAAAAGAAAAGGCAGTTGCAAGGCAAAGAAGAGCGACATACAGAGGAAGGCGTTTTAAAGCTATTTCTTGACAAGTTCGGCGTACACGGATAAGCCAATGGGCACTCTTTTTTGTTTTTCCACAAGAGATAGGACGACTTGCTGAAATTTGGTGTCAAAACGCTCCTGAAGGTCTTCTGTCCGGAAATCCCGCCTCCCCACATAGGGGGCGGTGTAAATCACCTCGCCTTTTCCGATGTATTCGTTTGTTTCTGAGTTATAGATGTCAAAGACGTCTTTAACTTTGACTCTATCCATCCAGAAAATTTCAACAGACAGCCTGACCCATAAGTCAGAAGACCCAAGGACGATTCTTGAACTCTCCCCGGCCGGAAGGGTTTCGCCCAGACGCACATCGAATTTATACACGATTCCTTCGACAGGAGACTTCAGGGTGAGCTGTTCAACGGCCGCCTCAACCAGCTCAACCTCCTTTTTAGCCACTTCCAGATTGCTCCTGTCCAGCTCAACCCGCAACAGAGACTGGTTGTACTCATATTCGGAGATGCCATCTTTTTGATATCGCTCGCGATTCCTTTCAAACGTGTCTTTATCTAAGGCGAGCTGGCTTTCGGCGAGTTGAACTCTGGCCTGAGCCAGGTTCAATTGAGCTTCCTCGACCGAGCTCTCAAGCGAGAAAAGCTTCTGCCCCTTGCTGACTGCATCTCCTTCTTTGACATGGATAGCCAGAATTCTTCTTGTTATTGGAGGGCTGACATAGACTTCCCGGCCTGCCGGCTCGGCTCTGCCGTAGACCCTGGCTGGTGATTCGTTCAAATCCGGCGGCTTGCTGAATTCTGGAGGCGGAGCGGACGCCTTAAAACTCCGAATAATGAAAAAAATTCCCAGCGCGATTATGGCCAAAACAAAAAAATATATGACTGTCTTTTTCATGAATTTGCCTCACCCATTTTTTCATTCCTGTTGTCATAAACGATTTCCCCGTTTTCCAATTTGATGAGCCGATCAGCGTAGGGAAAAATCCGGGAATCGTGGGAAATCAATACAACTCCTCTCGTTTGTTCTCTGGAAAGTTCCTTCAAAACATCCAGAACAATCTTGCTGTTTTCAACATCCAGGGAAGAGGTCGGCTCGTCACACAAAAGAAGAATCGGCTCATTGATCAGGGCGCGGGCGATTGACACCCGCTGCTTCTCTCCGCCCGAAAGCTGCTGGGGCTTCATGTGGGCCTGTTTTTGTAACCCGAACCGGTCGAGCAGACCAAGCGCCCTTTTTTTTAAGCTTTTAGTCACACGTGCTCCCTGGATGGAATGAGCAAACAGAATGTTATCTTCTGCCGATAAAGCCGGAATCAGGGCATCCTGCTGGAATACGAATCCATATTTTTTCAATCTCAAGGTGGCAAGTTTGGTTTCTGTGTAGTCGGTTACGTCTTCATCCCGGACGAAAATTTTGCCTTCTGTCGGCTTCAGCACCAGCCCCATGATGGTCAAGAGCGTTGTTTTCCCGCTCCCCGAAGGGCCGGCAATAACGGTCAGTTCTCCCGACTGCACCCGGACGTTGATATTTTTTAAAACTCTCCTCGTGACTTTGCCGTCAAAAAAGTCGCGCGAGATGTTTTCGAGTTTGATAACAGGTCTCATCGGCCGTTTTTATGCAATATTTTTGTAAATCCTCTAACGAAACGCAGAAGCAGGCTCGATCTTCACAGCTCTCCGCAGCGAGATCAGTGAAACGATAATGCAGATCACGAAAGTTACGGCGGCATGGACAGGCGGCACCCAGAGAAACATATAAAAAGGTATATTCGAGTCCCTGATAAAGTTGAAGAGGAGAGACAAAAACAGAAATCCGAGGAAGATGCCAACCAGAGCGATAAACATGGATTGGAAAAACACGATGACCAGGATATCGCTTCTTCTCCCTCCCAGGGCCCTCATCACAGCAAAATCCTTTTTACGGTTTAAAACACTGGTATACATCGTCAGGGATATTATGACGATACCGATTAACAGGCCTATCATCGTCGAGAATCCAAAGCTGCCGCCGATCCCTGTGTTGAAGAGATAGTACTGACGCGCTTTCCGGGATAGGTCGGCGGTGGATATGACATCGGCCAAAGGCAGCAGCTTTTCCAGCTTGGCAAGAGCAGCTTGAGGATCTGCGCCGGCCTTGAGCTTGATGAGTATGTTGCTGCACCGGCCGGAAGGAACCCGTGAGATCTGGCGGGCCTTTTCAAAATTAGAAAAGACAATGGTCCCGGCAAAGCCTCGTACTCCCCTGCTGATGGCTTTAATCCTGACCCGCGTTCCGTTTATTTCAAAGATTCCTTGAAGTTCAGGTTTTCCCAGAAGATTGAGGTCGAGATTATCCACGGTTACCCCATCGAAATCGAGAAGCACATGGGACGATCCCTCTATAAATTCCCATGGACCTCCGGCAAGCCGGGGAGGACGGACGCCCACAACAAGGACAGATGATGTCTGCCCGTGGTTGTTCCTGAAAAGGCCGCCTCCAGAGATGACAGGCTCGGCCCAATCCACCTCAGGCAGGCCGGAGATCCTGTCTATGTAGCGCACAGGCAAAGTGGTTGATGCTTCTGCTGTTTCGGTTTTTTTGCTCAGAATCCATATGTCAGCTCCGCTGTGGTCCACCAAAACAGACATAAACGTAATCAGCCCGAAAAGGAGACTCAGCTGTTGGCCAACCAAAAAGATGATGGCAACAACGCCGAGAATCGACCCGGCGGTTGTGGACCGGTCATGGATGAGAATTTTTAAGGCAACTGATCTACGCATTTTTTTCGACAAGTTTTAAGGCAGCTTGATATCCCTGGGCGATGCTGTCGACGACGGCATCGGCTTCGCTCTCCAGAACTTTTCTGGCGGTCATCGCTGCCCGGCCGCCCATAATGATTTTTGTTTCAGGCAGCGCAGTCCTGATCTTCCGGATGACCTGTCTCGCTTCAGACAAGCGAGAAATCATAGTTACTGAGAGAAACACACCGTCAGGTTTCAGGGCAAGAACTGACTTGAGGATATCTTCCTCGGGAGCGCTGTGCCCGATGAAATACACTGTCCAGCCTTTTATCTCAAGATAGTCAGCCAGGATTTCAGCTCCGAGTTCATGCTCTTCGCCGGGCACGCCAGATACGAATGCTGTGTAGGGGACAGGTTTCGCGGCAGGACTGACTGACTGCAACCTGGAAAGGATATGACGGATAATGGCTGCGGCAGCATGCTCATCAGTGACACTGATTTCATTTTTTTCCCATAACTGCCCAATCGTGTTAAGCAGGGGAATCAACACTTCGAAGTAAACATGCTCTACTGAAGACTCTTTTTTATACAGCGAATAGACGAATACCCAGGCTTTGCTTCGCTTTTTCTGGAGAAGGAGAGAAAGGAGCTCTTCCTGCTCGGGCGATGCGGTTGGGACTCCTGCGGTCGCAGCTTCAAGAAAGATGGGCAGCCGGCGTGCGATCCAGTTAAGTGGAGATGTCAGCTCTGCCGATTCCGGAGGTTTGACGAGTGCATGAATAGCGAAGATCCATCCCTCAATCATTTTCACAAAATAATCTTGCCTGAAATCCCGGCTGGCAAAAACCGAGACATACCAGCGGAATTCATCGACCAGATTTTCAGTCAGGTTGTTCTCATAAATCCCAGCCAGGAGATCGGCCAGATGTTTATGGGCATCCTGGATGAAGTCCAAAGTGGCAGTATCCAGGGAGCTTTCTTTATAATGCGCTTTGAGCTCGAATTTCTCATTAACCAGCCTCAGGAGTTCGGGTAAAGCTTTCCGAAAGAGATCCTTGGCTTGTGGGGAAATCTCAGTCAAAGCCGCGGCTTCTTTTTTAAGCAGCCCGATTTTCGAGTCGTTC
>CAZJYC010000055.1:0-17069 GCA_964550165.1 uncultured Eubacteriales bacterium | reverse complement strand
GTCTGGAAGATTCGGGGACTCTGACTTCTCCCCTGATTCCCTGGAACAGCTGTGGAGCTTTTATGCACGCGACTTTAGGAGTCAGCCCCTTAGTCTATCTCCCCTATGCCTTTCTCAACCTTTCCAATCCTGCGGTTTCCATATTTTATGGTTATACAGGGATCACCATGGCCAAGAAGGAAGAATAAAAAGATTAAGGCATCAGGATTTGCCGGACCGCAAAAAATCAGGTTTTGATCACAGACTGTGTGCCGCCGAGCCAGCGGATTTGTCAAAAAAAATAGCTCGGGCTTATTGAATGACCTTGTATTTTTTCCCGACTTTGGCAAAGGCGGCGATGGCTTTATCCAGATGAGCCTGTTCGTGGCCTGCCGAGAGCTGGACTCTGATTCTGGCTTGACCTTTGGCAACAACAGGATAAAAGAATCCGATGACATAGATCCCGTCGTCGAGAAGGTCTCTGGCCATATCCTGGGAGAGCTTGGCATCATTCTCGAATTTGCCGAGCATGATGGGAACGATGGGATGCTCTCCTGGCCTGATATCGAAGCCCGCTCTGGTCATGTTTTCCCGGAAATACTTTGTGTTCCATTCCAGCTTATCCCGCAATTCTGTGGTTTCTGAAAGGAGGTCGAAGACCGCAATCGAAGCTCCGACAACTGCGGGTGCCAAGGTGTTGCTGAAGAGATAGGGTCTGGATCGCTGGCGGAAAAGCTCGATGATCTCTTTTCTTCCTGCGGCAAATCCTCCAGAAGCCCCTCCTAAAGCCTTGCCCAGAGTTCCGGTGATGATGTCAACCTTGCCCATCACTCCCCTGTATTCCGGCGTCCCTCTTCCTGTTTTTCCCAGGAATCCGGTGGCATGGGCGTCATCGATCATCACCAAGGCGTCGTACTTTTCTGCGAGAGCACAGATTTCATCGAGCTTGGCGATATCGCCGTCCATGGAGAAGGCCCCATCGGTGGCAACCAATCGGTAACGTTTTCCCTGCGTTTGCTTCAGCTTTTCTTCCAGGTCGTTCATGTCTCCGTGCTTGAAGATGTGCCGCTCCGCTTTACAGAGACGGATGCCGTCGATGATCGAAGCATGGTTGAGCTGGTCGGTGATTACGGCGTCTTCAGCTCCGATGAGCGGTTCAAAAACTCCTCCGTTGGCATCGAAACAGGCCGCAAAGAGAATGGTGTCATCGGTTTGGAGGAATTTGGAGATTTTTTGCTCCAGAATTTTGTGGATGTCCTGCGTTCCGCAGATGAAGCGGACTGAACTCATGCCGTAGCCCCACTCGTCAAGAACCTTGTGAGCTGCTTTGATAACTTTAGGATGGCTGGAGAGGCCCAGGTAATTGTTGGCACAGAAATTGAGGACTTTTCGCCCGCCTTTGACTTCAATCTCTGCTCTTTGAGGGGTCATGATGATTCTTTCTTCTTTATAAAGGCCGGCGTCACGAATGGATTGAATTTCGTTTCTTAGATCATCCTTGATCTTGCCATACATTGAATACCTCCTTTTAGGTTTGAAACTATACCAAAAAACCAGGAAGAGGTCTATGTTTTTTTGGGCCAGGTCTTCAAATTTCAGTTTCGCCCTTTCTTTTCAACGACGATTGATATTTGAAGACCTGACCTCATTCTTGTATAATTTTGGCATTGTGAACAGAGGTCTTTATTACTTCGAACCGATAACGGAGCATATGACACGGACAATCAAAGTCGACCAGGTTTTTTTCCAAAAGAGGACAAAATATCAGTTCGTGGAATGCTTTTACAACAAATTTTTTGGAAAGCTTCTTTTTGTGGATAACAAAATCCAGTCGGCCCAAATCGATGAATTTGTTTATCATGAATCGTTGGTCCATCCTGCGCTCATCACCCATCCTCGGCCTCGGAAGATCCTGATCATGGGCGGTGGGGAAGGCGCGACACTGAGGGAAGCCCTCAGGCATAACTGCATCGAGAGGGCGACCATGGTCGACATCGATAAGGAACTTGTTGAGCTTTGCGGGCGGCATCTGCCTGAATGGTCGGACGGAGCCTTTTCCAGTCCCAAGGCAAGTCTGGTCTTCGGCGATGGCCGGCGGTTTGTTGAGAAGTCGCGAAAAAAATTTGATATCATCATCTCAGATTTGACTGAGCCCCTTGAGGAAGGGCCTGCAGTCTATCTTTTCACCAAAGAATTTTTTTGGAAGGTTTTTGAGACGCTGAATGAGGATGGAATGTTTGTTTGTCAAGCTGGGAGCACAGATCCTTACTCCCATCAGTTTTTCGGCTCTTTGACGAAAACTCTGGAGCATGTTTTCCCGCTTGTTCGGCCCTACTGGACCTTTCTCATGTCCTTCGGACAACCCTGGGGATTTGTTCTTGCCTCCAGAAGACATGATCCGCTGGCCCTGGATGAGAAGGAGATAAGGCGAAGAATAGTCGGTCGAGAAATCGAGAAACTCAGACATTATCATCCTGGACTGCACAGAAGTGCTTTCGCCTTGCCCCTCTATTTAAAGAAGGATTTGAGGAAGGGCAAAATCCTGACTGACAAGAGACCTTTTGTCTGGACAGTATGAGCGCCCTAAGGAGAGCGGCAAGGCAGAAACAAGCAGAACAGAGAGAATTCCACAGCTTGTCTAGTGGAATCTTTTTCAAAATAAAGAATCGCCTATACAGGAGCAAATCTCCCTACCAAAAAATAGACATCATTGAGAATGAGCATTTTGGAAAAATCTTGCTTCTCGATGGCCTGGTTCAAACTACAGAAAGGGATGAATTTTTCTATCACGAGATGCTTGTCCATCCCGCTTTCGTCACCCACCCTAATCCTGAGACCGCACTCATCATCGGCGGCGGCGATGGAGGAGCACTCAGGGAAACTCTGCGCTATCCGATCAAGCATGCCTGCCTTGTCGAGATCGACCGCCAGGTTATCGATGTCTGCCGCAAATATTTTTATTGGCTTTCCTCCGTCCTCCAGGATCAGAGGGTAGAGATTATCGTTGCTGACGGAAGAGAGTTCGTCTTAAGGACAGACAGGAAATTTGATATCGTCTTTGTAGACTCATCCGACCCTGTAGGCCCTTCTATTTCGCTCCATGAAAAAGATTTCTATAAAAAAATGAAAAAGTGTCTCAACCCTGAAGCTGTTGTGATTGCCCAGGTTTCCTCTCCCTTTTATCATCCAGAATTCATCAGAAAGAAAGATGATTTTCTCAAAAAGCTTTTTCCGATCGTCTGTTTCTTCATAGTGCCGGCTCCAGCCTATCCCGGCGGAAATTGGTGCTTCGTTTTTCTCTCGGATAAAATTCATCCTTCTCAAATAAAAAGAGATCCTTCTCCAGGACTTAAGTATTTTAATCTGGATATCCATCGGGCCTCGTTTGCCATGCCAAACTATCTGAAAAGCCCAGGGATAAAGATATGAAAAAGGTTTCCAGCGTCAACCGAGGAATGCAGAAAAAGCTTTTATTCAATATTTTTTTGTGATAAAAGATTTAGAGCGTGAGTGTAAATCATTTCACCAAGAATAAGGAGGAGGGAATCCTAGGATGATCGAAGACAAGGACCGCACCAAGGCCTCAAAACGGATTCACAAATACGTCACCATGGCGATAAGAAGCCTTGAGAAAGCCGAAGGCGAAAATACCGAGTGGAAACTTATCCCTGACGAGATATTCACCGAGATTATCGACGTTCTCGATAAAGTCGGGAACGAAGTTAATAAGTCTGACGCCTAGACTTCAAAAGCCGACAGAGCAAGAATTCCAGCCATGAAGATGCCGGCTGCGTTTGATGGTCGATGGATTTGGATTTTTGATAGACAAAACCCCAGACAGGCCGATTCATTTTTATCGAAAATGCTGGAAGATATCTTCTGATTTTTAGGTAAGCAACCAACCCACTCAGGTCGTTCAATAACTCAATTTGCCCTCAGCGTGGCGTTTGCTGAGGACTTCGAGCATGTCTTTGGTCATCGCGGCCAAATCATAGTCCGGCTTCCATCCCCATTCCTCGCGGGCCGCAGAGTCGTCTAAGGAATTGGGCCATGAGTCAGCGATGGCCTGCCGAAAATCGGGCTTGTAATCCACGGTGAATTCCGGAATATGCTTTTTGATCTCGGCCGCCAGCTCGGCGGCGGAAAAACTCATGGCTGTGACGTTGAAATCGGAGTGGTGCTTGAGCTTGGAAAACTCTGCGTCCATCAAGTCCAGAGTGGCCTTGATACAATCCGGCATGTACATCATCGGAAGCCGCGTGTCTTCTCTCAGATAGCAGCTGTATTTTTTGTATTTAACCGCTTCGAAGAAGATGGCCACGGCATAGTCCGTCGTTCCCCCTCCTGGCAGAGTCTCATAGCTGATGATGCCAGGATAGCGGCAGCCGCGGACATCGAGGCCGAAGCGTTTGACATAGTAGTCACAGAGGAGCTCTCCCGCAACTTTGGTGACTCCATACATCGTTTTGGGCCTGAGGATTGTCTCTTGGGGAGTATTGTCGATGGGAGTTTCAGGGCCAAAGGCCGCGATGGAGCTGGGAACAAAGACTCTCGTCATTTCACGTTCGCGGGCAATTTCCAAGATATTATAAGTTCCGTTCATGTTCACATCCCAGGCGAGCTGAGGATTTTTTTCTCCCACCGCCGAAAGAATGGCCGACATATGGTAAATGGTATCAATATTGTATTTTTTAACGACTTCTTCGATCGTCTCCCTTTGGGTGACATTGATGAATTCAAAGGGACCAGATTCGCGAAGCTCAGGCTTGGGCTGTGTTTTATGACCTGTGGCCAGGACGTTGTCGTTGCCGTATTTTTTTCTCAAAGCCATGGTCAACTCAGAGCCGATCTGGCCGACAGAGCCTGTGACCATAATTTTTTTCATCTCTTTTGCCATTTTGACCTCCGCAAATTGCTCTTGCTTTTGGGGATTTTATTTATATATTGCCTTCAAAAAGATGTCAACCGAAAACTCGGTTTTTCAAAAAAGATTTTACAAACAGGTGGAGACTGGTTTAAACTTTTTGAAGAGGGATAGTCGGAATGCATGACCCCAAAAAGGTTCCATTGGGAGTGATTGTTATTGCGGTCATCATTTTTTTTGTTGCTCTGGCAACGGATATCTTCTGGCTGGCAAGGCTCATCGGGAGGGCATTTCAGGCGACAATCGCTTTGGACCCGTCGATCTACAAGGCTTTTGCTGTTCCGGATATCCTTCTATCGCTTTTCCTGTATGTCGGCGCCTATGGCTTGCTCAAGCTGAGAAAATACGGGTTCATGGCGACACTCGTGGGCACCGGCATGTGGCTTTTCGATTCTCTGCTCCTTTTGGGGATTACAAAATTGACACAAATTCAGATTATCGGACCAAGCCTGTTGTTTGCCGTTTTCACGATTGTTTATCTCTGGATAAAGAGGGAACTTTTTGATTAATGGAAGAGAGCCGATTAGAATAATTCCTTGCCTTCTTTCATTTCTTTTTATAGATTAAAATGTTTTAGTGGATCTCTTCAAGATTGTGTGGATAACTGAGGTATAAGCTTAATCAGGAGAGAGGACGACGAGGAAATGGCGTAAAAATCTGGATGGAGCGAGGACATTTCCGCTTCTCTCTGACGGAAATAGAGCTCACACACAATGAAAGAGAGCCGTTTGAGTTTGAACGCGAAGCAGATTTTAAGGAGGAAAGACCGTGACCATAAGCCTCGATGGACATAGCCTCACAATAGAGAAAGTTGTCCAGGTGGCTCGGGACAATGAGCCAATTGCCATTCATCCTGAGGCAATGAAAAGGATAAAGAAATGTCGAAACCTGCTTGAGGAAAAAATTAAGAAGCAGGAAATCATGTATGGTGTCAATACAGGTATCGGCGAACTTTCTGAAGTCGTCCTGACTCAGGAACAGGTGGAAAAATACCAGAGGTATTTGATTTACAGCCATGCCGCCGGTTACGGAAAGCCCTTGTCGGTCGACATTGTTCGAGCCGCAATCCTGAGCCGGATCAACTGCCACTGCCACGGCCACTCTGGCCTAAGGCCTGTGGTTGTGGAGACTCTGAAAGAAATGCTGAACAAAGGTGTGACACCGGTGATGTGCGAGAAAGGATCAGTCGGCGCTTGTGGTGACCTTTCCCCTATGGCGCAGATGGCTCTGGTTCCGATGGGAGAAGGGGAGGCGTTTTATAAAGGGGAGAGGTTGCCGGCAAAAGAGGCGATGCAAAAGGCGGGCATTCCCATTCTTGTTTATGAAGCTCGAGACGGTTTGGCGACCATCAACGGTTCTAATGTGATTGCCGGCTTGGGAGCTCTGGAGATTTATAATGCAGCCCGCTGGATTAAGAATTCAGAGGTCGCCGCGGCCACGACCCTGGAAGTTCTCAACGCCAATATGAAGGCTTATGATGAACGACTCCACAAAGTTCGCGGATATCCCGGGGCTCTGGAATCCAGTGCAAATATCAGGCAGATTACTGAAGGAAGTGAACTCTTGATGCAAAAAGGAAAAAAAATCCAGGATGCTTATAGTCTACGGAGCACGCCTCAAGTCGTGGGATCAGCCCGTGATGCTTTCCAATGGGCTCGCTATATGGTTGAGATTGAGCTCAACGGAGCTGCGGATAATCCAACTTTTTTCCCTGAGGAAGACTTGGTCCTGACAGGAGCCAATTTTCAAGGAACTCCTCTGGCTTTTGCCCTTGAACTTCTGGGCATGGCCGTGACCACGGTTTCAGTTCTTTCCGAAAGGAGGACAAACCGGCTCATGAATCCCCATCTGAGCAGGGGGCTTCCCGCCTTTCTGACCAAGGGAGCTGGGATGTTTTCTGGATTGATGCTCTCTCAGTATACGGCAGGGGCTCTGGTTTGCGAAAACAGAATCCTCTCCCATCCGGCCGCAACCGGTTCCATTCCCGCGGCTGCTGACCAGGAAGATTTTGTCAGCATGGGGATGACCACGGCTCTCAAGACCCAGCAGATCATCGACAACGCTCAGGCTGTTCTGGCCATAGAATTCATAGCAGGGGCCCAGGCTATTGATTTTCGCAAGCCTTTGAAGCCCAGCAAAGGTGTCCAGGCGGCTTATGACGTGATTCGAAAGCATGTGGACTATTTGGATGAGGACCGTCCTCTCTACGATGATATCAACAAGATGAAAGAGGTTGTTCAGTCTGGTGAGATTCTGGAGGCCGTCGAGAAGGCCGTCGGCGAACTGAAATAGACGGAGTTTAGAAGACGAGCCTGAAGCCGAGCATCAGCTTGTAGTTCTCCTCGATAGAAAGGCCGTTAGCCGGAACTCGAAACTCCAGAAAGACAGAGCCTGTCATCTTTGATTTCTTAAACACATCAAACCCTAAATTGGCGACACCTTCGCCGTAGGAGAAATCGATGCTGTCTTTGTGCGTTGTTGTGGCGCCACCACCGAGACCGATAAAGGCTGGCCCTAAGTGATAGGTGAAAAGGGCATCCAGGGCAAAATATGATTTCCAGGTAGCCACATTGGAAACGTATCCTCCTCCTGCCGAGAAGGAAAAATCAAGCTTTTCAGGAACAATCCTGTAGATGAGGCCGACCCTACCCGCCGCATAGCCCATCCAAGTTCCCCCTCCTCGCGCAGCCAGAGCTCCGGCATCGATCAGGAAGCTAAATCTTTTGGCCTTTTTTGTTTTAATCGTGACCGAAACGCGGGAAGGCTCGGATATGGCTCCAAAGTCATCCGTAGCTAAGGCAATGACTGTGTACAGGCCTTCTTTATCGAACAGCTTGCCCCAGGTAAAAGGCTGTGCGGAATTCGTGAAGCGATCAACCAAATTCCCTGCTTCATCGATAATTGTGAAATCCACCTTGACAACCTCTCCATCGGGATCCTCAGACCCCGAAGCATCGAGAGTGAGGGGTTTTCCGACATAATCCTCACAGGGCTTGCACTCCAGTTTGCTGAGGGGCGGGGAGTTGATGTAAGCCTTGGCCTCGCAGGGATTTTCGGAGGGCTTTCCTTGAGCATTGAAGGCTTTTCCTTTGAAGACATACTCTCCGGATTTATCGAATATCGTCTTCCATTGAGGAGAATCTGGAGACAGTTTCTTGCTTTCAATTTTAATCCCTTCGGGACTAAAAACCTCAACTTCCATAGAAGTCGCATGCTGAGAACTGCTCATATCGACAGATATCGGGTCATTGATGTTCGCTTGAGCAGGAGCCACCTGCAGACCACAGACAGCGTCTTCAATTCTTACGATTTGAGGAATGATCCTCTGGATTTCTTCCTCCACTCCGAAAATGATTCTCCATCCGTTTGGAAGGCGTTCCATTCGATAAGGGGGAATTTCTCCAGCCATATCAAAGACCACTCTGGCCGTGCGGGGTCCGTGCATGGCTGTTCGGATCGTCAGCACACCCGCATAATTTGCATTGTAGACTTTGGCCGCATTGATCCTGGTCACATTAAAGAAATCCATGACAAGGCGGTTGGGACTGAGCATTTTTGACAGCCGAGGAAATGTGAAATAGTTTAAGAAAATCCGGACATCCAGGGTCTTTTCCTGTTTGGAGATGAAGATATTTTCGAGGACATTGGGTGAGGTAGAAGTGACTCTTTGCTTGGAATAGGAAAGCGCGGCCAGGGGAAAGAAAAAGAGCAGAACACAAAAAACTGTGATTTTTTTCTTCTCCATCCTCCTCCTCCGTTAAAGATAAGGAAAGCACTTTTCCTTTGTTGCACATATAACACAAGGGAATGTGAATTGCAAGGAATTGGTTTTGAGAGATAGCATCTTTTTTTCGTGGAGAAAAACCTTGTTATGGATCAGACTGAGTGTCTCAAAGACACGCCGCTTTATTCCCCAGCAGATTTTAACGCTATTCTCCGGTTGTTGCAGTTATTTCCCAAAACTTTTTAGAGGAAACATTTATTCTCGAGTGGATATGACGAGTATAAATTTGATTATTTATGTTGATGAACTCTGGAATTTTTCCATAAGAAGATCGACGGCTTGTTTGAGAGTCGTGTGCTTTTTGTTGACATCCCTGTTGTAGTTGATGACAAAGCTGAAGATGTCTCCCCTTAAACCTTCGCAGAAGCAAAAATATTCCTTGTTGTCCGCGTCGATCAAAAATGATGCCTCTTGATTATGAAAGGGACATTTTGCCAGATATTGATTTTCTGTGCCCACTTTCTCTCCAGAAATTCCGTAATCTTTCATCAATGCGAGCATGTCCGCTGATTTTTCTATCGATTGCATTTTTTTGTTTAATTCAGTATCCGCGTCATGAATGAGCCTCAGATTTCGGAGAACCGAGGCGATGCCTTCGGTTCCGCAGTCCTCGCAGATTATGGCTGCTTCCTCCGTTTGAATGATTTTCTTCGTTCCATTTTCGATGGCTTCTTTATTGAAAGAAAGGATAAAATGGGGATTTTTGGGGTCAATAGTTTTACCGCATATTTGGCATTGACTCATGTTGTCTCCTTTCGTTCTGGCATTGATCACGGTTTATAGTTTATCCTATTTCCCCAAAAAATCAATAAAAGAATTTAGCCCATCCAAGTGCGTGATAAAGGATTATTCTATGTGTATCCAAAGATTTGGGGAAAGCCGCAGCGACCGTTGAGGATTTAGCCCTCGGAGTTCGTTCTTGAAAAGGTTGCACGCGGAGGCTAAGCGGAGAGAAAACCGTTTGAAGGCTCAGGCAGATTGGCTCGAAGGTACGCCGCTTTTGCCCCAGCGAGCCAAAAGCGGCTCGGTTCAAGGCTTCGCTCTCCTCTCCCTTCGGTCGAGGAACCATGCCCGCTCAGCCTTTCACACGACCTTCTCACCACTCTGCCTTCGCCAGGTGATGGGAAATCCGCGTGTTTTCGAACCACTTAGCCGGAGCGATCCACAGCCGCAGAGACAAGCGAACGGAGAATGTTGTTAAAAATCCAAAGGAAAGCACGGCTATCCTCATCATAAAAAGCGAAGGGTTTTGGGCTCTTTCTCAAGATGGAACATAATGATGTCCTGGAGGATTTTCTTGATTGCCTCAAGCTGTCGAGGCGTGAAGGCCGAGACCTTTTTTTCTGGCGGCGGGCTTTTTTTTATCCATTGAATAAAGACGTCTATTTCAGGCACGACTTCCTCTTTTTTATGTGGGGCACACCGGTCACAGTAAGCACCGTCTTTTTTCGCCGACAACCATGCTCTCTCTATGATGGATTTTCGGCATTTTTTGCATTTCTTAAAATCTGGGAGAACTCCGTTGATTTTGAGAAACCAGGCTTCAAAATAGCGAGCAAGGAGGTTGAGATCGCTACCGGCTTTAAGTGCATGGAGCGTAGAGAGCAAAAGCCTGTAAAGAAGATCATCTTTTGCCCTCGAAGGAGAGAACTCTTCGATGAGTTCGGAGAAGTAACCCAGGGTGAAGGTGGTTTGAGGATCTTTTTGGATCTCGAAGAAGGATTCGAGGAGGTCGCAGCCGCTGACTGTGACCAGATCTTTTTTTTCCTTCTCGTAATAGAAGAAGTTAACTAGCGACAGAGGTTCGAGACAACTGCCAAAGCGATTTCCGAATTTTCGGGCGCCCTTGGCAATTCCTTTGATAACGCCCTTGTCTTGCGAAAAAAAGACAACGATCTTATCCTGCTCGCCGACATTGAAGCTGCGCAAGACGATGGCTTCCGATTGTTCGAGAGGCATGGATGATCAGGCGAGATATTTAAGGAAGATTGTTCCGAGCCCGGGGAAGGAAAGGAGACCGACCGTGTCGGTGAACATGGTAAGGAGATTGACTGAACCAAGAGCTGGGTCCAGCTCACTCATAACTTCTGCAGTTTTCTCTTTGTTTTTTTCAAGAATCACGTTGAAGAGAACCAGCTTTTCTCTTAGAGTGAGATGTTCTGTCAGGGAGGCAATGTCAGCGGGGTGGAAGTTTTTGACGAGATTCCACAGCCGGGAGAGGGCGCCCACGTTGATAAACTTGCGGGCGGAGCTGATGAGTATCCGTTGGGCCTGTAACCGCATCGTTTCCCACTGAAATTTTCGTCCTCAACGATAGCATAAAAAAAAAGATGTGTAAACGAGGCCTGGACTATTTATCTTTTTTTTTGAAAAAATGTTTATTTGACTCCGAGGCAATGACTGCGCTGAGACCAACAAGACCTATCATGTTGGGGAAAGCCATAAGCCCATTCATAATATCGGCTGAGGTCCAGACAACCTCCAGCTTCAAGAAAGTGCCTATGGCGACAAAGATCACAAAGATAATCCGGTAGGGCTTGACGGCGCTCTCGGATAAGAGATACTCGATCGATTTTTCCCCGTAATAACACCAGCCGAGGATTGTGGAATAAGCAAAACAGATTAGTCCCGTCGTGACCACGTATTCTCCTATCCCGCCGGGTAAAGCTTTATCAAAGGCCAGAGCCGTTAGCTCAGCGCCGGTGGGGCCTGAATTCCAGAGACCGCTGGAAAGCAACACCAGGCCGGTCATGCTGCAGACGACAATGGTGTCGATGAAGGTCTGGGTCATGGAGACTAAGGCCTGTTTGACCGGATTGGGCGTCTTCGCTGCAGCTGCCGCAATCGGAGAAGATCCCAATCCCGATTCATTGGAAAAGACTCCTCGGGCAACGCCCATGGTTATTGTTTGTTTCAGGGTTGCTCCGAGAAAACCGCCCACCGCAGCTGTGGGCGTAAAGGCTGATTTGAAAATGATGGCTAAGATTTTTGGAATGGTGCTGATATGGAGGAAGAGGATGATCAAAGAGCCGACGACATAGATAACGATCATGAAAGGGACCAGGACTTGGGTCACTCGGGCAATGCTTTTTATTCCGCCCAGAATGACCATGGCCGTGAGCGTGGCCAGGATGATTCCCGTTGTCCAGTTAGGAATTCCGAAGGATGCTCTCACAGCTTCTGCAACGGAATTCGATTGGACCATGTTGCCGATGCCAAAAGCGGCAATCGAAGCAAAAATGGCGAAGAGAGTCCCCAACCATTTCCAGCCTAACCCTTTAGAGATGTAGTACATCGGTCCGCCGCTCATCGTTCCAAATTCATCCACCTCTCTGTATTTGATAGCTAGGACTGCTTCTGAGTATTTGGTGGCCATGCCAAAAAGACCCGTTATCCACATCCAGAAGAGAGCTCCAGGGCCGCCGGTGACGATGGCGGTTGCCACTCCAGCGATATTTCCTGTTCCCACAGTGGCAGCGAGGGCTGTCATCAGAGCTTGAAAATGGGAGATGTCTCCCGCCTGATCATCGTCTTCTTTTCTTTTGATGAGGCCAAGATAGAGAGAGTAAACTAATCCTCTGATTTGGAGACCCTTTAGGAGGATTGTCAGGAAAATTCCTCCTCCCACTAAAAGAACGAGGAGGGGAGCACCCCAGATGAAATTTCTGATTGCAATGAGCATTTTGAGGATCTGAGCTTCCATCGGCTATCCCAGGAAAGTTATGCCAAGGCCTCTGATTTTTTTCTTGAGCTGGCTTTTATCTATTCCAAGCTCGAAAGCTGTTTTTGAAAGATCCCATCTGTATTTGATCAAAGCTTTATGGATATAGGCTCTTTCGAATTGCTCCCGTGCTTGCCTGAAAGACTCACTCTTATTAAAGCCGGAAAGGGACTGAGGTTCTCTGGATTCCACAAGAAGCGAGAGATGGGAAGCCTTGATTTCTTCATCAGGGACCATGATCACAAATCTTTCAATCACGTTGATAAGCTCGCTGACGTTTCTTGGCCAGGGATAGTTGATAAAGGCCTTCATCGCATCCTTGTTCATCGATTTTTCTTTCTTTCCGTCTTCGACCGAAAAGTGTTTCAAGAAATGTTCGATGAGGAGCGGGATATCTTCCTTCCTCTCCCTTAGCGGCGGAATGACAATCGGGATGATGTTCAGTTGTAAGAAGAGGTCCTCTCTGAATTTTCCGTCTGTGACAAGCGCTCTGAGATTCTTGTTCGTTGTGGCGATAATCCTCGTATCGACGGGAATGGATTCATGGGAGCCCAGGGGTTCAAAATTCTGTTCGTCGATGGTTCTCACCAGTTTGGCCTGGGTCTTTAAATTCAAGTCGCCAATCTCCTCTAGAAAAAGAGTGCCGCCATCGGCCAGGAGTAATTTCCCTTTCTTGTCGTTATCGATCGCTGCGAAAGCTCCTTTGACGTGGCCGAACAACTCCTTTTCGATCAAATCCTCAGGAATGGCTCCGCAGTTGATTGGAATAAATTTTTTATCGTTCCTCGGGCTTTCGAGATGTATCAAGCGTGCAATCAGCTCTTTGCCCGCTCCGTTTTCTCCGTAAATGAGAACCCGGCCGGTCGTAGGCGCGACTTTCTTGATTTTATCTTTTATTTTTTGGATAGCCCGGCTTTTTCCAACAAGATGATATTTGGCCATTATTCGTTCGCGAAGCTGGATGTTTTCTTCTTCCAGCCTTTTTTGCCTGAGTGCATTTTTAACGGTGAGGATGACCTTTTCCAGGGAGAGAGGCTTCTCCAGGAAGTCAAAGGCACCGAGTTTTGTGGCCACGACGGCTGTTTCTATCGTACCATGGCCTGAAATCATAACCACCTGAGAATTCTCTTCCATGCTTTTTATCTTTTTCAGAAATTCAATTCCGTTCATTCCCGGAAGCCAAATATCCAGAAGGATAAGATCAAAGCCGCGTTTTTTAAGCAGCGCAATAGCGTCCTCCGCAGTCCGCGCGGTTTTGACGGCATAGCCTTCATCCTCCAGAATCGCCTTCAGTGAGGACCTGATGCCGGCCTCGTCGTCGATGACAAGTATTTTTTCTTGAATCATGATGGAATCTGGATGATAAACTTTGCTCCCTGAGGCTGATTTTTTTCTATCGAGATGGAGCCGTTGTGTTCGTCGATGATTTGGTTGACGATGGCCAACCCAAGGCCTGCGCCTTTCTTTTTGGTCGAGAAATGAGGAAGGAAGAGTTTGTTCTTGTCTTTGGAGAAGATGCCCGGGCCAGTGTCGGCAATCTCGATTTTTATTTTCTGGAGTTGCTTGTTAAAAGATGTCTGGATCTGAATCCTTCCTTTTTTATTCATGGCATGGATGGCATTGTCCATGATGTTGATGAACACACGCTTCATCTGTTCAGGGTCGGTTCGAATCAGAAGGGGGACTTCGGGCGAAAAGCTCATTTCAAATTCAACTCCAGGGAATATTCCTTTAAAGAGAGAGACGGTCTGATCGATGATTTCGTGCATGTTGGTGGATTGCATGTGTATTTCAGGAAGTCGGACAAATTTCGAGAATTCATCCACCAGGGCTTTGATCGTTCTAGTTTCCTCGACGATAGTTTTGGCTCCGTCTTCGATAGCCTCATCATAGTTTTTCTCGTTTTTTCTCAATTTTTTGATGATTCTCTCTGCCGAAAGTTGAATGGGAGTGAGAGGATTTTTGATTTCATGAGCCACCCTCTGCGCGACTTCCTTCCAGGCGGCGATTTTTTGAGCCTTTATGAGTTGAGTCAGGTTTTCGAGGACGACGATTAAGCCAGAAAAGGGGTCGTCAGATTCTCTCAATGGAGATAGGGTTAAAGAAAGAATCAAGCTCTGATCACCGAAATGGATGTTTATTTCTTTGTCAGAGATTTTATGTTGATTCAGGAATGCCAGTTGGATGACTTCGGAGATTTCTCCATACCTGGGATTTCGGAATATGTCTTTATAGCTTTTCCCGATGTGGTTTTTTTCGTGCAGGCCAAGCATTTCCAACGCCGAAGGGTTTAGGGTGGTGATGATACCCTCAGAATTGATGACCATCACTCCTGTCGTGATGTTGTTGAGGATGGTTTCGATGTACTGTCTTCGGGCTTCAAGCTCAGAAGTTTTTTGGGCGATTTTCTGGTGGCTCTCGTTGAGGTCAAAAATCATCTGATTGAAGGAATCGATGAGAGTTCCGATTTCACCGGAGGCCGGGTCTTCAACTTTAACATCCCAATTACCTCTTGAAACCTGTTTGGTGGCGTGCGCTAATTTCTCAATGGGAACTGTGATCGTTTTGGCCAAATGAAATCCGATCCAGCTTGCCGCAAAGATGATGAGAAGAGTGATGAAACTCAAAGTGATCAGATAGAGAGTTTTAACCGGGTTTTTCTGAGCTTTGATATTGTCATATCTTTCAACATAGGAATGGATGTTTATCATTTTCTGAGCATAATTCTGGGGGATAAATTTCCCCGCAACAATCAGATATTTTCCTCTATCAGGAAGATCCAAAACAAAACCGCTGCGGACCATCACGCCATTTCCCATAAGACCATTGCTGGTGAACGTTTCATCCTGATGAACGCTTTTCATCAGGGCTGGAGGGAGTTCCTGGTAGTCTTTTAGAGGTAAATTCAGGCTAAGGTAAGAAAACAGTTCTTCATCATTCTCATAAATACCGATCTCATCCAGGTCATATTCCCTCAGCTTTTCCTGTATAAACTCATTCAAGGAACGTTGGTTATCAGAGCTTGCGAGAAATTGTTTTTTGATGGCTCTGCCCAATTGGCGGGCATAGCGGAGAGTGGTTTCTTCGCTGTTCAGATAGAATTCGTCGGCCAGACTTTTGGTATCGCTCATGATCTTATGGAGCGGTGTCTTGAACCATTGTTCGATGTTTCTGCTGATCAAATCGCTGGCAAAGAAAAAAAGGAGCAGGGTGGGAATAAGGGACAGCGCGATGAAGAAGAACACGAGCTTTGTTTTGAAATGGGCGCCGACGACTTTCCTCTTTCTCTCCAAATAAAGCTTGATCAAGTTCCTTCCCAAGACAGAAAAGATGATGAGAGAAAGAAGGAGGACGATGATCTGGAGGGAGGAAAGGAGTATAGGAGTGACCGAGGTGGGCGAGAATTCCTGCTCCTCGCGAATGAAGAATTCGATGGTGAGAAAGAGAATGATGAGGAAAATGATGATGGCACCGAGGATTCTCGGACCTTTTTTACCCGGAGGCGCGGATTTCAATATCTGCATGTCGTTCACAATCTTTCCTTCTTCAGCTTTATAGACTCTTTTGGTCTTCATCGTTTTGGGCAAGGAAGCTTCTGTAATTCTCCTGGTTTATTTTTATGTTTCTTATGATCGTGCCAGAAGTGCCGAATGGCTTTCCCTTTTTGTTGTTCAAAGTATAGGCAATCCCCCCCGCATTTCCCAAATGGATAAGCAGCTCCCCTTGGGCTTTGAGGATCACTGTTTCACCAGGTTCTTTTGTCGCCTCGAGCTTTAACACACCGTCGGCATAAACCTGGAGCCAGGTCTCTTCAAGGAAAGAGATTTCCAGGATTAACTCTTTCTCTTCGGCTACGGGTTCGGCTGGCGGTTCCGTTGGAGAGGGGGCGGACAGTTCGTTTAGCCTTTTTTGAACCACTGCGGCACTCTTTTGTTTCTCCTGAGGCGGTGTCTCCTTTTCTGGAGAGAAGAAATAGAGCCAGAGGAGTGCAGGCACAGCTACAATGGCCAAGACAATAAAGACCATGAATATTATTCTTTTTTTTGGAACAGGTCGACGACTCTCTTTGGGCGATTCAACTTGCTGGCTCTGTTCCTGGAATGAGGATGATTCATAGTATCTATTCAAGACAGAATGCTCTTCCAGGCCGATCGATTTGGCGTAAGCCCTCAGAGAAGCTTTGATGAAAAATTTGCTGGGCATGAGGTCGAGCCTGTCTTCCTCCAGGGCCTTGAGGAACTTCAGGTTAATTTTTGTGGCCTCTGAAATTTCTTCGAGAGTGATCCCCCTTAGTTCTCTTTCCCGCTTGAGTTCTTGTCCCAAATAAGCCACTTTTTGAATTTTAGGCCAAGAATGATGCGGTGTCAATAAATCATGATTTTTGGTGATTTAAAATTTCTTGATTCTAAGAATTTTTGGGAATAAACCTTGTTCCCCATCGGATTTTTAACGCCATTCTTCGTTCGCTCTTCTCGACGGCTGCGGAACGCTCCGACTAAACGGTTCGAAAACACGCGGGCTTTGCCCCATCGTTACCTCGGAGGGGGAATAGCTTCGCTTTCCCCCTTCCGACGGTCGCCCAATTCTATTGGGCTCCCTGCCTCCCTTTCTCGGGGGCGTTTGCCCGCCCTGCGACCGAGGGGACACACCCCCTCGGCTCC
>CAZJYC010000054.1:0-17528 GCA_964550165.1 uncultured Eubacteriales bacterium | reverse complement strand
TGAGGGCAAAAGAGAATACTTTTTTTTGTGATGGAAAATCATGAAGCGGATCAGGCTGGGTGCCTCGAAAACACGCCGCTTTTGCCCCAGCGAGCCAAAAGCGGCTCGATTCCAGGCTTCGCTCACAGAAAAAGGGGACTGTCCCTCTAATAAAAAGGGACAGTCCCCTTTTTCTGCACCATGCCCGCTCAGCCTTCCATACGGTTTTCTCAGCATCCAGCCTGATCCTTTTGATCAGGATCCTTCATGAAGAAGAGTTTTTGTTGACAGCCCTGAAAACGGGTCATTATAATGAGGAATCTTTAGACGAGTCTTTAACGAAACCCATGTTCATTCCAAATAACTAAAAACCGGAGGTCAACCATGAGTGATATTGTCATCGCCAGCGCGGTCAGAACCGCTGGAGGCAAATTTGGCGGCTCATTTAAGGATGTTTCTGCGGTGGAGCTGGGAGCTCTTGTCCTGAGGGAGGCTGTCCGCAGAGCCGGAATTGAGCCTGATCAAGTCGAGGAAGTCGTCTTTGGTACTGGCTGGCAGGCTGGACTCGGTCCGAACATCGGCAGGCTGGCGACGGTCAAGGGGGGGCTGCCTCACGAGGTTCCTGCCTTTACCGTAAACAAACGCTGCGGCTCTTCTCTACGCGCTGTTTCTCTCGCGGCCCAGATGATCAAAGCCGGAGACGCTGAAGTTGTTTTGGCCGGAGGAGCGGAGAACACATCCCAGATCCCCTACATCGCTGACGGTGCCCGATGGGGTAACCGCATGGGCGACAGCAAATTGATCGATCTCATGCACAAGGATGGTTTTATGTGTCCCCTGGCTGGCCATTTGATGGGAGTGACAGCAGAAACTCTTGTCGAGAGATATAAAATCAGCCGCGAGGAACAGGATGCTTTTGCCGCTGAAAGCCAGAGCAAGTCAGTCAAAGCAATAAAGGAAGGGAAGTTTAAAGAGGAAACATTGCCTGTCGAGGTGCCAGCTGGAAAAGGGAAGACACAGACCTTTGATACCGAGGAGATTCCCAGGGAAGGAGTCACCGCGGAAGCCCTGGCCAAGCTTCCTCCTGTTTTCAAAAAAGACGGCACAGTCACTGCTGGAAACAGCTGCGCCCTCTGCGATGCGGCCGCAGCTGTTTTGGTCATGAAAGATGAGAAAGCTAAAGATTTGGGTGTTAAGCCTTTGGCCAAAATTATTTCTTACGCTCACGCCGGCGTTGACCCGGCAGTCATGGGCATCGGTCCTGTGCCTGTTGTAAATAAGGCGCTCGAGCGGGCAAAGCTTAAGCTGAATGAGATCGACCTCATCGAGCTCAACGAGGCTTTTGCAGCCCAGATTCTGGCTGTGGAGAAGGATCTGAAATGGGACCGTTCCAAAGTCAATGTTCATGGCGGGGCGGTTGCTCTCGGTCATCCTGTGGGAGCGACCGGCGCAAAAATATTGACCACTTTACTTTATGCTCTCAAGACATACGATAAAGCTCTTGGACTGGCGAGTATGTGTATCGGCGGAGGTCAAGGCGTTGCTGTGATTGTGGAGAGAATGTCCTAGAAACTCGGAAAATTTTTTTTTCAAGCCTTTTGACAGCATGAAATTGTCATTACGAACGAGCGAAGCAAGCATGGTCATCCGATACAATCATTGTGAGCTCCAAAACGGTGAGGTAATAATTTTTTTATGGGATCGCCACGCTCCCTACGGGAGCTCGCGATGACATATGTCAGATCGCAACGTTCCTTCCGGGAGCTAGCGATGACATGCGTTGAATCGCCCCTATCTGTTCCGGATAAAGCGAGGAATCTTTTTCGCTCATAGCAATGACATTTTTTTCGAGGCGTTCATATTAATTCTTTTTTTAAAGAAATGGAGGAATAGTCATGGAAGTTAAAAAGCCTTTTGTGGCAGGTGCAGGGATCATGGGTGCGGGAATAGGCCAGCTCTGTGCCCAGCAGGGTTATGACGTGACCGTGGTCGACATATCGGATGAGCTGATAAAAAAGGCCGGAGAGAAGGTCAAGGCAGGCCTAAAAAAAAGGGTCGAGGCCGGCAAAATTACTCAGGAAGATATGGATTCAGTTCTTTCGCGAATCAAATGGTCGACGGATTTGGAGCTTGCCCGGGAAAGCGATTTTGTCGTCGAGGCCATCTACGAAAATCTGAAGGCAAAAAAAGAGCTCTTCAAAAAGTTGGATTCCATCTGCTCGCCCAATACAATCCTGGCCACAAACACCACAGCCCTTTCTATCACCGAAATCGCTTCTGCCACTTCCCGTCCTGATAAAGTCATCGGAATGCATTTTTTCAATCCGGCTGTGGTCATGAAACTGGTTGAGATTATCCGGGGAGAAAAAACTTCTGAAGAGACCATAGCCGCGACAAAGATGTTTGCCGAGAAACTGGGCAAAGTTCCGATTGCCACTGCCAAAGAAGCTCCTGCGGGAATTGTCAGCCGCGTCCTGGCAGGGCTGCTCAACGAGGCCGCTGCAGCCTATTCTGACGGTATCGCTTCCGCGCAGGATATCGATGAAGCGATGAAGCTCGGTGCCGGGCTCCCGATGGGGCCTCTGGCCCTGATTGACATGATCGGTCTGGATATCCATCTGGCAAAGATGGAAACGCTTTATGCCAAACTGAAGGACGAGCGCTACAGGCCGCCGGACATCATCAAGAAGATGGTCGCCGAAGGAAAACTGGGGAAAAAATCAGGCAAAGGATTTTACAAATATTAAAAGTAAAAGGGGACAGGCCCCTTTTTTAATTGATTGAGCACAAAGGAGTGTGTCATGGACTTTGATTTTAGCGAAGAACAAAAAATGATTCAGGAAACCATCCGCCAATTTGCCAAGGAAGAGATTGCTCCTGTAGCGCGTGAAAATGACAAAAAAGCTCAATTCCCCCGCGAACTTTTTCAAAAACTGGCAGGCCTCGGCTTCATGGGGACGCCGATTCCTGAAGAATATGGCGGGGCAGGTTTTGACTACATCTCCCACGCGATCGTCGCTGAGGAGATTGGCCGGGTGGATTCCTCACTGCGCGGGACTTATTCAGTTCAAGTCTCCCTTGTGGAGCTCCCCATCTATTTATTTGGCAACGAGGACCAGAAAAAAAAATACCTCCCCAAGTTAACAAGCGGAGAATGGATTGGCTGCTACGGCCTGACAGAGCCGAACGCTGGAAGTGACCCGGCGAGCATGATTTCAACGGCGACCATGGATGGAGACTCATATATCCTTAATGGGCAGAAAACATGGATCACGAACGCAGGAATTGCAGACCTGGCCATCGTCTACGCCAAGACAGACAAGCAGGCAGGGGCCAAAGGAATTACAGCCTTTCTGGTGGAAAGGGGATTCGAAGGCTTCTCCACCAAGGAGCTCCACGATAAGCTGGGACTTCGCGCTTCCAACACAGGCGAGATTTTTCTGGAGAACTGCCGCGTTCCCAAAGAAAACGTTTTGGGAGAGGTGAACAAGGGTTTTAAGATTGCCCTCAGCACGCTGGATTTTGGCCGGTACACAGTGGCTGCTGGCTGTGTGGGCACGGCCCAGGGGTGCATTGACATCTGTAAAGAATATGCCAAGCAGAGAATCCAGTTTGGAAAACCCATTGCCAGCTTTCAGCTTGTCCAGCAGATGATTGCTGATATGGTTGTCGAGTGTGAGGCAGGAAGGCTCCTTGTTTACCGTGTCGGAGACATGAAGAATAAAGGAGTCCGGAACACCAGGGAAACATCCATCGCCAAATACTACTGCAGCGAGATGGTCAACCGTGTTGCCTACAAAGCGATTCAGATTCATGGAGGCTACGGCTTCTCTGGCGAATATGATGTCGAACGCTTCTACCGCGACGCCCGGATCAACACTCTCTACGAAGGGACTTCCCAGATTCAGCAGCTGATCATCGGTGCTTTTGAGCTTGGAATCAAAGCCTTTGAATGATGCTTCCGTGTTATTGGGGGCCACATTTGGAGATTCCACCAATTCTTTTCATCGCTTGGAGCTCAAGAAGTGTTATTGTAAGGGAAGCAAGGCAATTTCATAACGTCATTGACAAAATACTAATACGGACGCATTAAATAAAATGTCATGCGAGGAACGCAGTGACGAAGCAATCTCATTTAATAGGGGGAGATTGCCACGCTCCCTTCGGTCGCTCGGAATAACAATGTAAAGATATTTATTGTATTAAAAGGAGCAAGATTATGTACAAGACACTCATTTATGAAAAAAAGGATAACATCGGCCTTTTAACCATCAACCGCCCTGACAAGATGAACGCCATATCGAATGAGTTAACGTCTGAATTAAAGAAGCTTCTTGACGAGATCGAAAATGATGAAGAGTTGAGGGTGCTCGTCATCACCGGTGCCGGCGATAAAGCTTTTGTTGCCGGCGCTGACATCAACGAGCTTGTGGACCGGGATGCCAAAAAAGGCCGCAAGGTCTCGCATGAAAGACAGGAAATTTTTTCGAGAATAGAGAATTTGCAAGTCCCGGCCATAGCTGCTGTTAACGGCTTTGCCCTTGGTGGAGGGCTGGAGCTGGCGCTAGCCTGTTCGATCCGGATCTGTTCGGAAAAGGCTCAATTCGGAGCGCCAGAGGTCAAACTGGGAATCATTCCTGGAGACGGCGGAACACAGCGCCTTCCCCGGCTTGTCGGATTGGGCCGGGCCATGGAGATGATTCTCACCGGCGATTTCATCGATGCCCAGGAAGCTTACCGGATCGGCTTGGTCAACAGGGTTGTTTCAGCTGATAAACTGATGGACGAGGCGATGGAGCTAGCCAGAAAGATCGCTTCCCGGCCGCCGCTGGCTGTGAGGTTTGCCAAAGAAGCCGTGAACAGGAGCATGGAAGGGGACAGCGCCTCGGGTTTTGCCCTCGAATCCTTTCTCCATGCCCTGACCTGTACCACTGAAGACAAGAAGGAAGGAGTCGCGGCTTTCCTGGAGAAAAGAAAAGGCGAATTCAAAGGAAAATAAAGTCCGAACCCTTCGGCTCAAGAACACCAAAGAAGGATAAATTCATCTCCAGATCAATCAAAATTTACACGTTATATGTCTTTAGTAGGGCGCAAGAAGTAAAACCAATTGACACAAAATAAAGGGATTGATAAGATTTTCAATACGCTGGACTATGAGTAGAGCCTAAAGGGTAGATATCCATTGAAGTAAAAAAATAATCAGAGAATTCAAGATAGAAATCAAAAAGATATATTGTAAAAGACTGATATGAAAAAAACGGAGACTTTAAAGGACGGAACAAAGGTTGTCATAAGAAATCTGACCATCGATGATCTCGACAGGATGATGAAATTTTACCTCTCCCTTCCCGAGGAAGACAGAAAATATCTCAGAGTCGACGTCACAAACAGAGATATTGTCGCCAAGAGGATTAAGTTAATCGAGCAAGGCCATGTTTTCCGCATCATCGCCCTGCACAACGATGATGTCGTTGCCGATGGCGCGCTTGAGCTTCCCCTTGAGGAGTGGCGGAGAAATCAGGGAGAGCTTCGGGTCATCGTCGCCAGGCCTTTTCAGAGAAAGGGCTTGGGAACAATCATAATGAGAGAGCTCTATTTTCTGGCCGCAGAGAAAAATGTTCAGAAGCTCGTCGTTCAGATGATGAGGCCCCAGATTGCAGCCAGAACCATATGCCGCAGGCTTGGATTCCATGAGGAGCATCTCTTACCTGACTATGTTAAGGACATAACAGGAACGATTCAGGATTTGATCATCATGACCTGCGATATGAAGGATTTCTGGAAAGAGCTTGAGCATTTTTACGGCGATTCGGATTGGCAGCGCTGCCGCTGACTGATTTCAAGGCCAGCTCAGAGCCTTTGCTCTCTTCTCCCTTATTTGAGAAATCGCTCCGCCGCTTCGCTCCTTGCGGCTCGCTCAGCTTTTCAGCGGGCTTTTTCATAACCGTGTCTTCGCCCGGGTAATAGAAAAGCGGTGGATTTTCGAGACGACCAGCCTGATCCACAGCATGATTCTTGTCACGGAAAAAACGTGTTGGTTCCCTCTTGAGTTAGATGATTTGAAGTTCTCTTATATTCTTATTCTCGTCACGGATTAAAAAGGGATTTTAGCTAAGACAATCAGAAGACAACAATCGAGCGCAGGGCTTCGCCCTTTCTCATCAGGTCAAAAGCTTGGTTGATGTCCTGAAGCTTGAATTTATGGGTCACCACAGGCTCAACCTGAATTTTTTTATTCTTCACCATTTCGATAATCTTGGCGTAATCAACAGGACGGCAGCCCAAGGAACCCATAATCTCGATTTCCCGGAACATCAATCTCCCGGCATTGAGCACAGCGTCCTGAGCGGAAAATCCGACCTGAACGTGGCGTCCTCCAGGTTTGACTGCGGCTGAAGCCATTTCGATGGTCTTGGGGTTGCCGATGGCTTCGATGGCGATATCCGCTCCTCCTCCGGTCAACGCTCTTATTTCTTTGAGCACACTCTTATCCTCTTTTTTTGAAGGATTGATCGTGTGCAGGGCTCCCAATTTTTTAGCCATCTCCAATTTATAATCTGAGATATCGATGGCTGTGACCGAGGCTCCGCAGGCTGCTGCCATCTGGACGACATTGATGCCTACTCCGCCGCAGCCAAAAACAACGACTGTATCGCCGGGCTTAACCTGAGCCCTGTTTTTGACAGCGTGATAAGGGGTGGAAATGGCGTCGGCAATGATGCTCGATTCCTGAAGCGGCAGCTCTTTAGGGAGATGCTGGCAGTCTTTGGCCGGAACGCAGATGTATTCCGCAAAAGCGCCGTCGACATGATTGCCCAGCATGATCATATTCAGGCAGATATTCTCCCGGCCCAAACGGCAGTTTTCGCAGAAGCCGCAAGAGAAGACGGGCGGGATGAGGACATGATCGCCAACCTTGAAGGTTTTGACCTTATAGCCAACTTCCTCCACGACACCCGATGCTTCATGGCCCAGGATGATCGGCGGTTTTTTGAAGGTGGGAACACCATGGTCTATGTAATGCAGGTCTGTGTTGCAGACACCGCAGGCTGCGATTTTTACCTTGATTTCCTCAGCGCCTGTTTTTGGGAGCGGGACATCTTCGATTTTTAAGGGTTTATTGGGTTCGTGAAAGACAGCAGCTTTCATTTTGTCCTCCTTTATTGATTTTTCCAGAGAGGCTTTCTTTTCTCCATAAATGCCTTCAAGCCCTCGTTGGCATCTTCTGTGGCCATCAATTCCTCCAGGTAAGTTTTTTCGATTTTATCCAGGCCCTCCAGGAAGTTTGTCGTTAAACCAAGGTTGATTCCTTTTTTTGAAAACCTAAGGCCAACGAGGCTCAACTCTGAGAAGGGCTGAATGAATTTTTCGAGCTCTGAGTCGAAGGAGGCAAGGGAAACGATTTTGTTGACCAGGCCTATTTTTTCGGCTTCCGCAGCTTCGTAAGTTTTCCCGGTTAAAAGGAGCTCGGATGCTTTTTTTAGCCCCATCAAGCGAGGAAGGATGAGGAGGGCGACCGGTGCGATAACGGAAAGCTTTATTTCAGGCTGCCCGATTTTCATGTTGTCCGCAGCGAGGATGAGGTCGCAGAAAAGGGCTATTTCACAGCCACCACCCAGGGTCAGGCCTTTCAGAGCAGCGACAGTGACCTGGTCAAGCTTCAGCAAGTTGCGGAAAACATCATGGAAGACATGGATCATTTTCCCCGCTTTCTCCTCAGTATGATCTGCCACATCCACTCCTGCCGAGAAAGCCTTCTCTCCGCTTCCGGTCAGGACAAGGATTTTCACGTCTTTGTTGCCGATTAGCGAACTTATGGCCTGGTTCATTTCTTCCATGGTGGCGATATTGAGGATATTCAAAGGCGGGCGGTTGATGGTCAGGAATGCCCTATCGCCCTTGACCTCGAAGATGATGTTTGTAAAATTTTTGCTCACATCAATCCTCTTTAAAAAAAATTGTCCAGTTCTGGACGATGCGAAATGAGACGTTATACATATCATCTGATTCTTTCTCTGTCAACTGTTTTAGTTTTAGTTTTTCCCGAGAGTCCACCTTTGAACTGCACAAGAGTCCGCTTTTCAGCTTTTGCTAACACTGTTCAGTTTTTTCAAAAATTTGACTTCAAATTTTTCGTATGATATTAAGTGACTGACTTTAACCTAATACAAAATACAAACGCAAAAGTGTCATCGCGAGTGGAGCGTGGCGGGAGGCGACGAGGCAATCCTCTCATGCGAGCAAAGCGAAGCAATCTCATAAAGTTAATGAGATTGCCATGGCGCTTCGCGTCTCGCAACGACTTCGTCAGATGGCCACGCTCCCTTCGGTCGCTCGCCATGGCATTGTAACAAAATTTAATGCGTTTATATTGGGAGAGGAAAGTAACTTCTACGACTTCGCCCATCTTGCAGAGAGAGCTGGGCCTGGATTCCAGATGTAAATAAAGCGATCACACGATCAGAGGAAGAATGGCTTCTTAAAGATCTTTTTTGAATTTGAAGGGAGGTCATAATGGGAAAAGTAGGAATCATCGGCGTCGGCCAGAGCGCCTTTGTCCGGGGATATCCTGGCTCGATACGCGAGCTGGCCTTTGAGGGCTTCAAGGAAGCGATGCAGGATGCCCGGATCACTGTTAAGGATATCGACGCCTCCATCATCTGTTCGGCCCCGGAGTACGACAAACAGCGCTCCCCGTCAGGAGTCTTTGCCGAGTATCTGGGTCTTATTCCTCAGCCGACATGCTATCTTGAGAGTCTGTGTTCCTCGAGCAGCACGGGCTTGAGAATGGCCTATGCGTTGATCAAATCCGGCCTTCATGATGCGGTGGCAGTCATCGGCTTTCAGAAGATGTCAGAGATTTCTTCGGCGGAATCCCAGGAGAGGATGGGCCGCGGTGCTGATATCCAGTGGGAAAGTCCTTTCGGGACGATGATGCCTGCTTATTATGCCATGTTTGCCAGGGCGCATATGGAAAGATACGGCACCACGCTCGACGATCTGGCTCTGGTCAGGGTCAAGGCTTCCACCTACGGCCAAATGAACGAAAAGGCTGTCTACCGCAAGGCGGTGACGTTCGAGATGTTCAAAGACCCGCAGAGCCCCTTATCCGGTCCAGTGGCCAGCCCGCTTCGCGTGGGCGACTGTTGCGCCAACGCGGATGGAAGTTCCTGCCTTATCGTTGCCAGCGAGGAAAGAGCGAAAGCTCTGAGTAAAAAGCCAGTCTGGATTCTGGGGCTGGCCGCTGCCTCGGCCAGCGTTAATCTGGCAGGCAGGGGTACGTTCACCGGGCTGGCAGTGGCTCAGGGGGCGGCGCGGCAAGCCTACAAAATGGCCGGTGTGACTCCAAAAAATATCGATGTTGCCGAAGTCCACGACTGTTTCACAATTTCAGAGATAATCGCCTATGAGGATTTAGGATTTGCCGAGCCAGGAGAAGGGAAGGAGCTGGTCAAAAGCAAAGAGACTTATAAAGAAGGACGCATTCCGGTGAACGTCGACGGAGGCCTGCTTTCCAAAGGCCATCCCATCGGAGCCACCGGCGGCTCCCAGATCAGGACCATAGTCCTTCAGCTCAGAGGCGAGGCCGGGGAGATGCAGGTCAAGGCCCCGGAGATAGGGCTTATCCATAATATCGGCGGCGTCGGCCTTTACGGAAACATCACCATTCTCGGGAGGTAAAAAATGGGTAACAAAAAAGAAATCGATGACCGGTTCAAGAAATTCGGGACAGTGAGCTTTACCTCCACCACCAAGGTTAATGATTTTATTAAGTACCTGGAAGAAGGAAAGGTCATGGGCACCCGCTGTAAAAGCTGCGGCCAGGTTTTCTTTCCTCCCAGGGCAGATTGCTATAAATGCTTTGCCAGTGATGTGGAATGGTTCGAGATTTCGGGAAAAGGGAAGCTTTTAACCTTCAGCAGGCTGCAGTATGCTCCGTCCGGGTTTGAAGCAGACCTGCCCTACTTCATCGCCGTTCTCGACTACGGAGATTATAAAATCTTCGGAAGAATCGCCAAAGATATCCCCGAAAATGATATTAAACTGGGAATGGAGATGGAGACTGTGGCCAACAAGCTGCCAAGCGGCCAGCTCAACTACGTCTTCCAGAAAGCCTGAAACTCATATAACACGCTCCGGTTGCGTTTTAGGCTGCATCTAATTATGAGAAACGGAATATTCTGTTTGTATTGACTTGAAAATCGCTGAAACAGCGGATTCCAATGAAAAGAGAAAATTTCCCCTTCTTATTTTTCCGCAAACTGAAGATCAAAAAAACAAGAGAAGTGTTCCTTGACTTGGGAAAATAATATTGATATTTTTTTAGTCTTGAAAAGGGAAAAATCTTGCAGGCCTCCCGCTTCTAAGCGTATCAGGATAAATGCCTGATATTTCTACATCTTCATTTCCAAGGAGGAGAGATGAGCGAAGAAAAGAAACCTCTCATTAAGAAAATTCAAGCCACCGGTCTGATGCGAAAAATCATGTCCGATTATTTCTACGAGATGCATAATGCCTCAAAAGCCGGCAGGCCAAGGATTGCCTGGTGCACGAGCGTCGGGCCGGCCGAGCTTTTGTTGAGCCTCGGATTTCTTGTCCATTACCCGGAGAATCACGGCGCCGTGCTCGGGTCAACCCGGACCGCCAACGATTACATTCCTGTTGCTAACGCCGTCGGTTTTTCTCCGGATATCTGCTCTTATCTGGCCAGCGATATCGGGGCTTTTATCAAGAAAGAGACTCCTCTGTCCCGGGCTTATGAGGGAATCGACTCTGTTCCCAGGCCCTCTGTCCTGGTTTACAACACCAATCAATGCCGCGATGTCCAGGACTGGTTTCAATGGTATTCAAGGGAATTGAAAGTTCCGGCGCTCGGAATATCCACCTATCGGAATATCGGCGAGATAAAAGACTATCACCTGGAGAGCATTGTCCGGCAGATAAAAGATTTGATTCCTTCTTTGGAGGAGATTTCAGGAAATAAATTCGACATCGACAAATTTCGAGAAATCCTTTCCCTTTCCAAAGAGTGCACCCTACTCTGGAAAAAAGTTCTTGAGGCAAACATTGCTTGTCCGGCGCCGATGAGCTTCTTCGATGCCACCATTCATATGGGGCCGGCAGTGGTCTTAAGAGGGGCTTCGCAGGCTGTGGAGTACTACAAAGTGCTTCTCAAAGAGCTGGAGGAAAGGGTTGCCAATAAAGATGGAGCTGTTGAGGGAGAAAAACACCGCATTTACTGGGAGGGCATGCCTATCTGGGGGAAGCTGAGAGACCTGGCAGAATTTTTTATCAACCTCAAGTCAGCGGTTATCGCCTCCACTTACTGCAACAGCTGGATTTTTGAAGCCTTTGACCCTGACGACCCCTTCCTGAGTATGGCCCGGGCTTACACTGAGATTTTTATCGTCAGGGATGAAAATTACAAAGAAAAATACATCGAAGAGATGGTTCAAAAATACAGGATAAACGGCATCCTCTTTCATGATGCCAAAACCTGCCCCAATAACTCCAACAACCGCTATGGAATGCCGGAAAGGCTCGAGAAAAAGCTGAATGTTCCCGCCCTGACCATAAACGGCGACCTGAATGACCTGCGTTGCTATTCAGAGGAGCAGGCCAAGACCAATATCGAAGCGTTCATCGAGCAGCTGGAAGCAAAATAGGCAAGAATGAATTATTTTGCAGGCATCGATGTCGGAGCGTCTACGACCAAAGCCGTAATCATCGGCAGGAATAAAGAAATTCTCGGCCATGCGGTCGCCAATTCGGGCGCTGATTTCAAAGCCGCGGCAGAACGGGTTTTCAGGAAGTCCCTGTCAAAGCTCGGCCGAGAAGCCTCAAAAAAATGCTCTGTCCTCTCAACCGGCTACGGGCGGAGGAATGTCCTCTTCGCGGAGATGACCAAGACCGAGATCAGCTGCCACGCCAAAGGAAGTTTTTTTTATTTTCGCCAGGCCCACACCTTGATCGACATTGGAGGACAGGATAGCAAGATCGTAAAAGTTGATGAGCTCGGCAAGAGAACAGGCTTCAAGATGAACCGCAAGTGTGCTGCCGGAACAGGTGCATTTCTTGAAGAGATCGCCAACCGCCTCGAGATAAAGCTTGAAACGCTCAATGCGCTCGCAGAAAAAGCGAAAAAAAAAGTTGAGATCGGAAGCTATTGCACAGTTTTCACGGCGACAGAGATCCTGACCCGAATCAGGGAAGGGGTGGAGGTAGAGGATCTCATCAGGGGCATTTTCGGCTCGGTCGTCAAAAGGGCTCTGGAGATGGACCCTTTGGAAGGAAATATAGTCATGAGCGGGGGAGTGGTGGCCCACAATCCTTACCTGGTCAAAATGTTTGAAGAGAATTTGGGAAGAAAGATTTTTGTGCCCCCTCTTCCCCAGTTGACAGGCGCTCTTGGAGCGGCCTTATATGCTTTAGAAGCAAATTAGAAGCAAAAGGAGGTTACAATGCTTGACGCTTTATTCAAACCGAGATCGGTGGCAATCATCGGGGCTTCAAACAATCCCCTGAGCATCGGCCATATTGTCATCAAGAACCTTCTCGACCACAATTTTCAGGGGCCGATTTACCCCATCAACCCCAAAGCAAATTTCATCAAGAGTTTCAGAGCTTATCCTTCTGTCAGCGATGTTCCCGATGAGATAGACCTGGTGAATATCTCCATCAAGAACACCTTAGTGCCTGCTGTGCTTGAAGAATGCGGCAAGAAGGGAGTGAAGTTTGCCATCGTCCATACAGCCGGTTTTAAAGAAGTCGGGGAGGAAGGGCAGAAGCTTGAACGGCAGATTGTGGAGATTGCCCATAAGTACGGCATGCGCATCTACGGCCCGAATTCCCAGGGGATTCAGAACTCAAACCCTTCGGTCTCCGTTTATGCCAATTTCACGTTTGTACCCATGAGTCCCGGCAATATCTCCATCGTCGCCCAGAGCGGGGGTGTCGGGGAAACGCTCAAAATTCATCTCTACCGGATCGGCAAGGGGATAAGGATGTACGCCAGCTTCGGCAACGAAGCCGATGTGAGCATGAACGAAATTATCGATTACTACGGCCAGGACGAGGAGACCAAAGTTATCATGGTCCACATCGAAACCTTTAGAGATCCTGCCGGATTTCTTGAAGTGGCGAGCCGCGTCACTCTCAAGAAGCCAATCCTCGCCTTGAAGACGGGGAGAACATCCGAAGGAACAAAAGCTGTCGCTTCCCACACCGGCCGCTTGATCGAGCAGGAGACGATTGCCGAGGCGATTTTCCGCAAAGCCGGGGTTCTCCGCTTCGATAGCCAGGAGGAGATGATCAATGCCGCCATTGCCTTTTCCAACCAGCCTGTACCCAAAGGAGACAGGGTTGTTATCGTCACCAACACCGGAGGTCCGGCCATCATCGCTGTCGACGAATGTATCGCTGCCGGACTGAAGCTGGCTGAGTTGAGTCCTGAGACAAAAGAGACCTTGAAAAAGCTTGTTTTCCAGGAGGCCATTGTCTCCAATCCGGTTGATGTTGTCGCCACCGCAGGGCCTGAACAGTACGGAGGCACGGTCGAGGCGCTGCTCAAAGACCCGAACATCGATTCTGTTTGTCTTGTCTTTGTCACCGCGCCCTTTGTCGACTGTCATGCGATTGCCCGCAAGCTGGGTGAGATCGGGAAAACATCGCTGAAGCCCATCGTCTGCCAGGTGATGACCATCGAGAAATGGGCTGATGTCATCCGGACAATCAGGGAAAGCGGCATCCCCGTCTACGACTTTGCTGAGACCGCAGCCAAAGCTCTTTCGGCTATGACTGAATACGGAAAAATTATCCAGAGAAAAGCTCCCTCTTACAAAAAGTATGAAGTGGATCAAGGCCAAGCAGAGGAAATCATCAGCTGTTACAGAGGTCAGGAGAAATATTTGCCCCAGGAAGATGTTTTTGCAATACTCCGCTACTACGGAATTCCGGCTGTAAAAACTTTGAGAGTCAAGAAAGAAGATGAGCTTGAAGAGGCAGCGGCAAAGCTCGGCTATCCCGTTGTCCTCAAGGTCGATGCCGAGGGAATCATTCACAAAACAGAGGAGGGAGGCGTTGCCCTCAACCTTAAAGATAAAAAAGCGCTCCTCAGCCCGTTCAAGAAGATGGCGGAGAAGTTTGCCTCCCACAAACCTGCCTTTATCCTCCAGGAATATCTGGAAGGCGGGAGAGAAGTCATCATGGGAGCCAAAGCGAATGAAGGGCTTTTCCCGACACTCATGTTCGGCCTGGGCGGAATATTTGTCGAGACGCTGAAGGATGTCCAGTTCAGACTGACACCCCTTTCCGAAGAAGAGGCTACGGAGATGATTCGGTCCATCAAGGGCTATCCGATTCTGGAAGGGGCAAGGGGAGAGAAGGCTGCGGATATTGAGAAATTGACTGAAATCCTGATTCGTCTCTCCCAGCTCGTCTCCGATTTCCCTGAAATCGATGAGCTGGATTTGAACCCTGTTTTTGCCTTTGAAAAAGGCAAAGGGGCGGTCGTCGTCGACGCCCGGGCGAAGCTGCGCAAACATTGAGAAAAAGGGACAGTCCCCTTTTTTGATTAAAATGAACTGGATTCCGTTAAGCATCGTCTGCTTTTACATCGTCCTCCTTTATTTGATCACCTGGCTGACCCGAAAGCTCAGCTGGGGAGGGATGATCGCCTATCTCCTGGCTGGACGGAATCTCCCGTTCTGGGTCGTTGCGCCTCTTCTGACCGGCCTGGCTGTGGGAGGCGCTTCCACGATAGGGGTGGCTGAACAGGCTTACACAGCCGGCCTATCAGCCGGCTGGTACAATGCGGCCTGGGCTGCAGGAGCGATTCTGGTTGGCTTAATCGCTGCCCGGCGCTACCGGCAGATGGAAGTTGCGACCATTCCCGAGCTTTTCGAAAGGCATTACAGCACCCCAGCTCGAATCATCGCGGTCATCGGCCAGCTCCTCATCCAGATTATCATCACCTCTCTTCAGTATGTGGCTGGCGGTGCCATCCTTTCTTCTTTGCTTCCCGGTGTATTCAGCTTCAAAGCAGGAATGTATGTGACGGTTTTTGTTACGGCTTTGGTTTTTGTGGGGATAACGCTCATTGGCGGCTTCTGGGCAGCCGGCCTGACCAACATCATCAATGTCATTCTGATCTATGTCGGCGTTCTCATTGGAGCCGTCATCGCAGTGACAAAAGTGGGAGGATTCGGAGAGCTTGTGGCCAAGCTGCCTGAGCAGCACGCTGGCTTCGATCTGGGAGCCATCGGCTTGCCGCTGATTATCGCCTGGTTCATGGTGATGTGCACCATGACATTTTCAGTCCAGTCTGTGGTTCAGATCTCCTTTGCAGCCAAGGATTCTTCTTCAGCCAGCAAAGGTTTTATCCTGGGCGGGTTGATCATTCTCCCTGTGGGCTTTATCAGCGCTGTCATCGGGCTGGCGGCAACCGTCCTTCATCCAGGCATTGTAGCCACCGAAGCGCTGCCGCAAACTGTTTTAGGTCTTAGCCCTATTGTCGCCGGCGTTGTCCTGGCCGGGCTCTGGGCTGCCGATGTTTCTACAGCCTCTGCCCTTCTTGTTGGAAGCGCCACCCTGGTCGTGGGCGATTTGATCAAGAGGTTTTTTGCTCCTGAGCTTGGAGAAAAAGGGGAAAGGATGGTCTCGCGCATTTCAGTCCTTGTTTTGAGCGTTTTCACTTACATTTTGGCAGTCTCTGTTTCCGGGATTTTAAAGACATTGCTTATCGGACTTTCCCTGACCACAGCTTATACTTTAGTGACTCTGATGACTCTTTTCTGGCCGAGTGTATGCCGGCGCGGTCATGCCTTCTGGACTCTGCTCCTGTCCATGATTGCCCTGGGGCTCTGGCTTGTTCTCCCTCAAATCGGCTCTTTTTTAAAAAAGCTCAGCCTTCCTCATCCCATCTATTTCTTATGGATTGTCAGCCTCCTCACTTTTTTCCTTGTCTTCATCTTCGATAAAAGAAAAATCAAAGCATAGCAAAGAATGCATAAATAGTTTTATCAGGACAAAAGTTTTTTGTGATGCTCGTATCGAATGCATTCGCTTTCGTTGACTGTTGACTTAAATATTTCCTGATGATATAAATCTTTTAAATATCAGAAGTTAGGCTATGGGAAATAAAAAAAGAAATTCAAGGGGATTCTTAAAGGGGAAATCATGAGAAAAATTAAAGCATTCATCAGAGATCATTTTGAGGGATCTATCATCATCCTGATTGTAATCGGAATCCTGGCCATTGCCTTTCTTGTCCACTATAAATTTGCTTTCCTCAACTTTTTTTTCATCCCGGTTATCCTTTCGGGATATTTTCTCGGGCAAAGAAAAGCCGTTTTGACGGGTGTCTTTTGCTTTGTCGCGGTCATTCTCTACATGGTATTTTCCAGGTTTTTCCCTTTCTTAAATGTGGAGCTTTCTATTGACGAAATCATTAAGACAATTTCCTGGGGAAGCTTTTTGATTCTGACTGGAGCGATCATCGGAGGATTTGCCGATCAGCGAGAGCTCAGGATTAGAAAGCTGAAAAGGTCCTACATGGAAGCGCTCAAGATTATTCTTAGATATCTGGAAGTTGCGGACGAGAAAAAGCCCCATTCCTTGAGAGTTTCCCTCCTGGCCGGAAAGATTGCCAAAGCCGCGGGCCTCAAAACGAGCGAAGTGGAAAACATAAAATCAGCCGCACTTCTTTATGAAGCGGGAGGTATGCAATCCAGTCTTCCCTTTTTTGAGGAGGCAGCCGATTTTATAAAAGGTGATGCGAAAATCTCCGAAACGCAAATCATGGATAAAGAACAGGTTCTGCTGAATACAACAGCCTCTTTATTGCGAACAATCGAGCCTATTCTTTTGGGCTATTATCTCCATTACGTGAAAGAAGCGGGAAGGCCGGATAAAGATTTGAACGAGATTCCAGGCGGAAGCAGCATCATTGCTCTTGCTGATTTCTATGATAGAATCTCGAAACAAGTGCCAGTTTCTTTCGGCGGGGAGAAACTGAAATCTCTGGAAGACATCGAGAAATTTTCCGGGAGGAGTTTTCCGGCTTCTTTTGTCCATGCCCTCAAAGAGGCGATTAAGACTCCTTGATGAAAGACTAACTAATTGAAAAGCACGCTCTGCCTTTAAGTCAGCTTGAACGATTTCAAGCGCTCGCTTGGCGCTTCTTCCTCCGCCAGTTCCCAAGATCGCACAGCCGCGAATCTTGTCCTTAATGTTCTGTCTACTTAGAGGGCACTTTGGTCTTTCCTGATTTATGAGATTTTACTTTTGAAGCTCACAACATATCCCTTTAAGTTTCCGCGATTTCAAAGCGCTGATAACTTGAAGAAAGCCTGCCATTGCCAGAACAGCAAGGTCAATTGTCAGGAAAATAAAGCCAATGCAACACAAATATCCGCATAATTGAGTAAAGGACCTTGACATAGTGTACGCTTAACTGTATATTTAAACTGCTCATTTAATTGTATAAATAGGAGAGACAAATGATTACAGTTGAAGAAAAAGCCACAATCGTAGGAGTTGCAGAATTAAGG
>CAZJYC010000053.1:0-17865 GCA_964550165.1 uncultured Eubacteriales bacterium | reverse complement strand
TCTATTTCCTTTCTCTTGGCTGGCTGCTGACACTTTTAATCAGCCAGCTGTCCTCATATTTTTCCATATCCCATTTCACAGTTCCTTCAAATAATACCAGTTTTTTCCCATCTTGAATAGACACACCAGTTATAATATGAGAAAAGCTTACTTCTGCTATATGAATTTTTTCAAATCGAATGTTGATATCCGAAGCAACAGATTTTAGGCTCCTGTATAACTTAGAAATACTTTCTGTCTCCTTCTTCATCCTTGGATAGAGCTGTGAAGAGCAGTTTTTCTCATAAAAGGCCAGAAGATTTTCATTATTGAGGGACTGAACATATTGAATAATGATAGCATTAATCTGTTCAGGAGCTATCTTTAAATTTGCTGAGTCTGAGATTTTTTTGGCTTGAGCGTTATTGGGATCTAATCGTAATACTGCTTTTGCCTGTTCTATGCAATCCCGATAATCTCCTTTCTGGTAGGCATTTTCAGAATCTCTGATTCTATTCCTGATTTCCTCTTCAATCAGCTTGTTCTCTTTTTTCCTTTTGGCTTCGGCCAAAAAATACTTCGCAGAAGAATTGTCAGGATCTAACTTAAGCACATCTTCCATTTGTTTAATGCATTGATCGTAGTCTTCCTCGTTGAAAGCTTCAATTCCCTGATTGAGTATTTTGGGTGTGTCCACTTTTACTTGACTCAATTTAGCAGATGGCTCCACTTTAGGGGCTTTCTCCTCAGGAGGTTTAATGATTTTTTGGCTGCTCGCTAAGAATAGGCGCTGAGCCTCGAGATCTTTTATCTTTTGATGAATCAGATTCAGATTTGATTCTTCAGGTGCGGCTTCGGTGAATTTCTTGTAATAAAATATTGATTTCTCCAATTCCTTTTTATTTTCGAATAATTCTGCCAAATGCTTATAGGGCCGAGGGTCTGAATCGCTAAGGGCAATTGCTTTTTCATACTCCTTAATGGACTCATCGATTTTTCCCTTTTCTTTTAAAGCAGAGGCTAAACTCAATTGAGTCTCTAAATCTGATACCGGACGAGTCTTTAATGCATTTTCCTCAGCGCCAGCTTGAAGCTTTGTTTCCTTCTTACCCCGGTTAATAAGAAACACAGCAGCAATTATGCATATAATGGCGAAAATTATGCCTATGGCTATTGCTTTACGACGAAAAAAACTTTTGGAATGTTTCTCGACTTGAGTAAAGATTGGACCAACAACCTTTTCTCCTGCTTCTTCTTTTACGGATAATAAGAGCTGAATCGTCTCCGCTAACCTTTTCAAATGCTTTTCAAGAGGTGGTGTCAGAGCATCCAGCCAGTGGCGGCGGGAAAGGTGCAGCGCTAAACAGCCAGAAGGAAGCACATTTTCTACACGGAAGGGGATTATCGGTTTTTCTTCGTTGACAGCTCTCTCCACCTCATTTTTGACATGCTCAGAACCATTCGATTTGGCTGAGAAAATCATAACCATCAGACGGCAACCATTAATAGCTTTCAGGATTGATTCGCCATAATCCATGCCGGGTAAGATATCCCGCGGAGCAACCCAGCATCTAATGCGGTTGGCTTCGAGCGTCGCGCATACGGCATCGGCTATAGTCTTATCCTCGGTCGCATAGCAGAGAAAGACATCATGACCCATTTTTATCGGTTTCTTTCCCCTTTCCTTAATTGTCCTAATTTCTTCAATGCCTAATCAACTTTTAGAGAGAGAATTTATTTTAGGCCTATTATTTCCTTAGCACCTGTATTATATATTCTAACTTATTTGTCAATTTTATAACACAAGAAAAATTTGATGTCAATTTTAAACCGATTGGCCCTCTTCCTTTTTTAGCCGGCATATCTGAAAGTCGGCTTTATAAAGAAAAGAAGGGAGCTCCCGCACTGTGTTCCTGTCCAGTTCCCTTATCTCCTCAGAAAGCTTATCCCAGGCGATAAGGTGGGGAGATGTCCTTTTTTTAATATTTTTCTCTCCTGGAGCATATTTCCAGCCGGTACGCCTGCGCTCTGACACCCAGCGTTCGTGTTCTATTTTAGCCATCAATTCGACTTCCTCTGGCGTGAATTCAAACAATCCTGCATCCCAATCCGTCAGGGGCTCGAGATAGCAGCCGACAGCCTTAAGCTTGACTCCAATATTGTCTGCCTGACGCCTGTTTGACTCCTTGAGATGCTCCGGCAATTCACTCCAAGGAACAATTGAAGAGTTTATTTGAGGCGCTATTCCTATCTCTCGTTGCTTCCTTCGATAATCTTCATGGATGGCCCGGGCAAGGATTTCATATGTCCCACCGAGGACCAAATCAGGCTGGCATGCTCGCTCCAGCAAGCCAAAGGCGTGGAGCTGAGCAAAGCTGTTGTCGATTTCATCTCTTTCTAGAAGAAGAGTCGCTAGCCCCGCATCATAAGTCATTCTCACCGTAACAGGAATCTTATATTCTCTCAGATGCTGATGCAGATTGAGTGCCGCGGAGAGACCCGAAGAGTCGTCATCCAGGCATATAAAGACACTCGAGATACCACATCTCTTCTGGTCATCGAAAAGGAAATCGCCTCGTTGAAAATCTGGAGAACTTATATCCATTTGAAGAGGAATCAAATCACAAACTTTTTCCAATTGAGGATATCGCAAACATAATGATTCCTTTTTCTCATTAGCCAGCTTATCGATTATAGTCATCCGGATCTTTTTTTGGGATTTGGATGGCAACGCCTTCCATTCTTTCGCGGCATGAACCACCAAACTTTCGCCAAAAAGACCCAGGCCGACGACAAGGAGATGCGGCTGAGGGCCGTTAGATTCTCCGACTGCACTAAAGGGAGAGTAGTCTTGCAGCCATGAGCGGGCTCCGCTGTCAAAAATATTGAAAAAATCCAGCCGATAATACTCCAGCTCCTTCGCCTCAATCTCTTTTTCTCTAAGCAGCTGGCAGAGTCGGGGATCCACGATGTGAACAATGCATGTTAGCACTCTGCCCTTCCGAAACCTAACAAGCTGGCGGGTATGAACTGCAACCTTTGCATTAGTTCCATCATCACCACAAACAGAGATCAGATGCTTCGCTTTATGGACATGGGCCTTACGAAGTTGCTGCGGCGATGTCGCGTCGCCAATCAGCACGATGGCACCCGCGTCCTTACATTGATCAAGCATGGCGTTTTTTTCGTGCTGCTCTATGACCACAACATGATAACCGCGCTCACAAAATCTCTCTGCCAGGAGCCTGCCCTTTTGTCCTAATCCACAGATCACGACATGATTTTTGATGAATCTCATTCGAAACAATTGAAGTTGCTCCCAGAAAATCACTGTCAAAGCCCTCACGGCAGCATAGGCAGCAACAGTCGGAGCTAAAAATTTTGACACTTCCAGCTCCCAAGATACCGGACCGGATACCGCTCCGGATTCCAGCACCAAGAGTTGAAACGTTACGTAAAGAATAAAGAGCGGTGAACGTGTCTCACCGATGGCTCCGAAATATTTTTTAAATCCGATGTAGCCCAGGGCTAAGGCGAAAATCGCAATTCCACCGATTATTTGCCACTGATGGTCTTTCCACCAGGGCTGCAGATATTTCCGCCTGAATATCCGAAAGCGATAATGTCGTATCCTTGACACCGGGTCCAACCTCAAATTATCTTTCTAAAACCTATTTTTGTTGATAACTATACTAAGAAATTAGGTGCAAATCAAATCAATTCACACGGCCTTCTCGTCACTCTGCCTTCGCCCGCTAATAGAAGCCCCTGTGTTTTCGAACCACTTCGTCTGAGCGATAACCTCAGCTGCTAAAAAGGGCTGCGACGCCATCCTGGAAAGGGATAGAGAGAAGCCATTTAAGATGGAAAAGAGCTAATATATTCGTATAGCGAGAAAAGAACCTTTGAATAAGCTCATGCGGATGGCTCCAATTCGTGAAAGCGGACAATCACCCGCCAATCTTCATTCTCGCGAAGCATTGTCTCTTCGGCTTCGCGGACAAGAGGAATTAGATCCTTAAGATTTTTCACTGAACTCATTTTTTCCTTAATCTCCTGGAGATGCCGAACCATCTCAGAGGAACGCATAGCGTTCTTTAAATATTCCCGGTGTGTTCGGATGGCCCCCAGGGCACCAGCAACAGCCGGAAAGACAATAGACAGAAAAGCAAACAGATGGTGAAAGAGATGCGTACCCCCATACAAAACGTGAAGCAACGCGGCAACAAAAGTCAACCCAAAAAGGATATAGCTGGAAAGAGACAATTGACGGTGCCGCCTCCAACATCGTCTGCTTGAGTTCTTGAAATAGAAAATCTGGTCATCGATCCAGCCCGCAACCAAGAATTCTCTCACCTGCTTGAGTTCCAACGAGTCTGACCTGATAAATTTTGGTATCATATTCCAGATGGAAAAGAACGCATCCACAATCCAGTCCTGAGAGGAGTAAGACAGACTGAGATGTCGAGGAGGACGCATAGTGCTCACTTCAACATCAGCTAGGGACATAAACAGAACCGAGCGGAACCTCTCGGCCAGGAATCGATAATCAATCCATTTGGAATGCCATTTCTGATAACTTCCGAGCCAAAAAATGATAAATACCGCGATGATGAACACAACCTCAATAAGGATGACTTTTGTCATATCAGATAGAAAAAGAGCTTGAAAAGCAGCCACAGCCACAGCGGCAGCGGCAATCGAATAGATCAGGCTTCCCGCCTTAAAATAAAGCTGTTGATAACGCTCGGCGAGAATGTCAACGCGGCTAAAATGAGGAAGAATCCATTCACAAATCACACGCAAACGATCGAGAGGAAAACGGACCTGTTTGGCATGGGCAAGCAAATTCTGATGAAGGCTCCGAACATTTCTTTCGATTTTTTTAGTGCCCGCTGTCTCGGAGTTGTATCTCTCGAACGACTGAAGTGATGTTGAGATCACATCTTCTCCGGGTTCGTAGCTGACCTTTGCTTCTTTATCCGTGCTTATCCAGAAAATTGGACATTTTCTCTTTTGCGCGTGTTGAACGATCTCAGCAATTCTATCCTGGTCCGCGGACGGCTCTTCGTTCCCTATGGCAATGAGTATATCGCAATGGTCAACGATATAGCGCCCTACCTGATCATAGGCTTTCTCTTGGCTGGGCACAGGAGAAAGTTGCCTGACATGATAGGCCTTGGAAAGCATCTCTTCAAATTCCGCTCTGGGTTCAGCGAGCTCTGAGTCTTTTTTATAATCCTCCTTATCAAAAGGAACAACGACCTCCAATTGCGCATCGGGAATCTTGAGAGCTTCTTGGACAATCCTGCGCTCTGCCCGAACAGCAAGTGGAGAAAGGACTCGGAAAATTAGAGGGGTTTTTTTCAAAGGAGGAATCGATTGCGCTATTCTTTTGAATATCCAACGAACCTTCTCGGTTAATAACGATTCACTCTCGATATTTCGCTCACTCAGTATGCCAACAATGACCAGAGCAGGGATGACAGGTTCAGATTTTCTGATGGCTTCCTCGGGCTTTTGCATCTTATTTTCTTCTCTGGGAAGCGATGCTCCAATGCTGATAGGTAACATCTATCAGCACGATTTTTTATATCCAAGTAACCAGGTAAGAATTCTTACCGCTTTTAAGTTTTGGAAAAAGAATATCAATAAATCAAAAATTAGTCAAAGCTCGGGATCGAGCTCGGGATCGATGGTTGAAAATTTGCCCTTAAAGGGGTATAAAAAGAGTGTCAAATCTTGAACCATGAATAAGAATAAGGAGGGCTAAGCGATGAAGGAAGATTTAAAAAAAAGGATTTCGGAAAGAGCCTATCGTTATTTTAAAGAAAGAGGCGGCATTCACGGCTACCACCAAGAAGACTGGCTCAGGGCAGAGAAAGAAATTCTGGAAGAGGAAAAGCTGAAGAAGAAAAAAAAGGCGCCAGCGAAGAAAAAACCTAAAAAATAGTCCTTATCTTAGTCTTCACTTGAAATAATCTTCAGGATAGGCGGCTATTATCTCCGCCGCTGCTTTGCGCACGTCTTCTGAGGGATCGTTCGCTGCAGCCTGCTTGACGAGCTGCAGCACTTCAGGAAAATCTTTATGCATCTGCCAGAGGTTCCTCAAAACCGACAGCCGGACAATCACAGCTTCGTCTTCAAGAAAAGCCTTTTTTTGAGCTTGAATAGCGAGGTCAACAGGCTGCCGGAAGCTCAGTGCAAAGGCAGATTCCAGGCGAACCGAGGCGTTTGGGTCGGAAGTCAAAATATTGGCCAGAAGATTATCGACCTCAGAAGAGTCGATCCAGCGCAAAGACGCTGCCGCAGCCGCCCGCAGGGAAGGGGAAGGGTCGGACAAAAAACGATTAAGTGTTGGAAAAGCACGGGATGAACCTGAATTTCCCAGAACCAGGAGCAAAAGTCTTTTTTTCTCTTCGCTGCCGGACAATCGAATCTCTCTGACGAACCGGTCAACGATTTTATTCGCTCTTTCAGGGGATTTTAAAGCAAGGCTTCTTGCCATTTTCCCCAAAGAAAGCTGGGCCGTTTCAGCCACATCCTTGTTTCTGGAATTGTCCGCCAGATCCCAGAGCGTATTTTCGGCAAGAATTGAGGGCGATTCAGCCAGACACAAGTTATGAACAAATCCTGTTTGAACAGAGGGTTCATTGGGGCGAGCTTGAATGGCATTCACCAATGTTTCCTGTGCCTGCTCATGGCCGACAACGCCAAGAGCGTCGCTGATCACGCTCATGGTAAGGCTCTTGGCTTCGGCGGTGATCAGCAGCTTGCCGAGGGTTCCGCAGGCCTCTGGATGAAGGTAGATGAGTGCTTTGAACTTGAGATAAAGCGAAGTATCATGCCTTTTCCCTTCCTTTTCAGCTCTGGCCAGGTCAGCCAACAGGGATTCTATCGTTGCTTCCCCCAGCTCGCTCCGTTGGATGATGGCTTCTCTTTCTCCATCAGAAAGGGCGAAGGCCAGAGAAATGCCAGGGACAGCCGTTTTTCGTTCACGATAGGCTTCGAGCATGGCTTGACGTTCATCGCTGGAAACGACTTCCTTATCAAGAAATTTCAGCCGCAGCCTGTTTGTCGCCTGGCCGACTATCTTGCCGGCAATCTTGATAACCTGCTCTTCTGACCCATCGAGCGAAACCAGGTTCCCGCTCTTGAGATCGAACACCGCGGCCAAGTTTCCTCTTGGAATAATTGAAGTGGGAATTGCCGTCGCAGCCAGTTTTGTCTGGGCTGACGGATTGAGGTAAGAAATCTTGGTTTTGACAAAGGCTTGCAGTTGGCCGTTTCTTGGCGCCAAATCATGCTTTTTCTTGCCTGACACAAGTTCGTACCTCGCGATGCATCGTCCGTTCGGATCTTCCTCTTCTGTTTCCCAGCGAGTTATCCTCGCTGCGGACCTGGCCGGGAGTACGAACTGTGTCTGAGCCATCAGAGCCCGGGCTAAATTTCGAGAAAAACTATCCACCTCAGGATCAAAATATACGACCTTAATCCGTCCCTTGAGATCGAATTCCGCAAAAACGTCAAGCCTTAAAGCAACGCTTGTTATTTCAGCTTGGAGAGGGGCATCCTCTCCGTTTATGTCTAAAGTCAGAACCGGATCATGAATCCTGAAGGAAATGATAAATCGTTCAGCCGACCTGTCGAGGACCGTGGCTATGAGTTCTCCCCTCAGCTCAGTTCTGAACGATTGAAAAAGGTCAGACGCACGATGCGATATCCTTTCGTTTGTCCTGGCGGATTCCAGGCTTTCGAAAAGGCTTTGAAAGTCGGCTGCTGAAACGCTGTTATAATCGAGCTGATAAGTCAGGCATTCAGCGGGCTTATAACCGTAGGAAAGCGCAGGATTGGGACGTGTGAAACGCCAGGCCAGCGCTCCGGCCGCTATTGCTGCCAGGATTCCGGCCCAAAGCCAGAGCAGCCACTTCTTTTTAATCATTCGCATCTTTAATCATTAACGAAAAAATCGCGGCTTGATTCCTTTGCCAGAATACTTACAGGATCTCGAGCCAGCGGTAAAAAATATCGTTGCTTGCTGTCCCCATGTGGAAGAGGAAGATCTTGTCTTTGAAAACAATGATGCTTGGCTTCTCATAGGTCAAGCTTCCTTTAATTTCCCGCACCTTGCCCCACGCGAGAGGAGGTCCTGGCATCATCACCCGGTCTGGCGGCTGTCCGACCGTGCAATAACTTATGGGTTTATCCTTTCTTGAGAAAAACAAATATAAACGGTTATTGGAAACACAAACTGACGGAGGAGTAAAGCTGGTTAATCCCTGGACTTTTACATCTTCCTTTGGCGGGCGCCAGCTTTTGCTCAAACACCGATAATAGATATTCTCACTGCTTAAATCTCTGTGGAACAAAAAGAAAATGTTTCCGAAGGAGCAAACGGCAGGCCCTCCCCGATTTTGCGATTTATCCAGTGCCTGAACATAATGAATGTGAAATTCCAACAAATGGTCTTCTCCTCCAACCGTATTCGAAGCCAGCATTGGAACAATCAAATTATTTCTCGTATCCTTGAAAAAAAGCCATACGGCGTCCTCAAAGACAGCTGCCGCAGGCGGGGAATGGGTATCACAAGAAGTCCCGCCAATTCTTACGCTTCCGCTTGCCGGCTTCCATTCTCCGTCCCGACCCATTGACCGGTAATAGAGGCTCGTATCGGGGTAGGTCCCTGTATGAAATACATAGAGGCGATCCCGGTAGACGCAGGCGCCTATCGGAGAAGAGGTAAGGCTCTGTCTTGGGACTTCTTGGCGTTGCGACCAGGCTAGATACGGCGTCTTGACAGTGACCAAATACTCTTCGTAGCGGCCTGTTTCTTTATCATATCTTTTCACGGTTTTTTTCTCTTGTTTCCATGATATCGTTCCGTCGCTTGAGCTGTAATAGATGATGCGGTTATTCAATCCTGACCAAATTTTGTACAGACGGTCTCCATAGACGACAAGGGCAGGCGGCGCATATTGACTCCGCAGGTCTGGGTCCAGGATGCTTCCTTCCTCGGGCTGCCATTTGCCTGCCAGTTCACCTGTAACTTCAAAACTTTCACCGGGCGGCAGCTCCTCTTTCTCGACTACTGGCGGTCCGCCTTCATGAATATAGAATTTCATTTTTTGAGGCTCAACGATGTATCCCCTGGCTCTGATTCCTTCCCAGCTTGCGATCTCCCAATCCCAGCACTTCTTTCTCCAGGGCGGCAAACGGAAAGCGGGAACGTAAATGCAAACATACACATCGACTTCTCCGCTCAGGGAGACCAGATCATCATAGATCGAGAATTCGGCCTGACTGTAAAGACCTGTTTCATCTGCGTCCAGCCCGACTCCGGCTTCTAACTTCAGGGTGTTGTCGAGCAGGATTAAAGTGCAACGAACACCAGCCTCGGCGATGATGAGGTCTATTCCTGCCTGGGCATAAACGTCGGAAGCCACAAAGGGGCCAAGGCCTGCCCGGGCATAGAGGGGACAGAGGAAAAGCCCGTAATCAATCCCTGTTGAGGCGCGCACTCCAAATTTGGCGCTCAGAAGAATGGGCCCGAGGGGAAAACTCGTTTTGAAGGATTCATCAAGACTTTTTGACCATTCGTCGGTTAAATCAATTGAAGGAATCTGGGTCAGCTGGTCCAGCGGCACAGAAGGTATGGATACTCTCTCATCGACGAGACGATAGGGAGTTCCTGCCACCCAGATCGTTAAATTGGCAGTCATAACGCCGCCCGAAGAGGGGGCAAAAGTGTTGCCGCTGATGCGGAAGATATTGACTTTGTGGTCGAAGACATAGGCACCTGCTTCTGCCTCGCTCCTGACCTCTACCCTGTTCTCTCCTGCGGAGATCTCAGCTTTTCCATTGAGGAAAATCGCAAATACATCCCTGTAACCGAATTCATATGCAGGAGTCTGGACAGGCTGGTTGAACTCGCGCGCTGTCTGTCCATCAGGGGAAGGGAGAGGTTCGCCAGGCAAACGATACGCCTTCAGTCTTTTCAACCTGTCCTTGTCAAGCTTGATCCTTGTCCGGAAATCACTTTGGATTGCACTCAGGCTCGCTGGCGCGGGCATAGCCTGGAATTTGTGTGTGTCCTTTATTATTTTCGCTTTCTCGCTATTCCTGGCTATGGAAGCCTTGCTCAGGGAAGTCTCCTGAAGCTTGACGCTTTCGGTTGGGTCTCGCCTGATATCGAGGGAATATCCGAGGGAATTAAAGCCGCTCTCCAGTTTGTTGAGCTCGTCATAGTAACTGCCGGCAGAAATGACTTCGCCGTTGGGTAAGGTCAGCATCTGATCCGGGCTGATTGGCTGGCCATTTGAAGGGTCAACAACTTCAAACCGTTTGAAAGGGATGGCGGTCCGTTTGTTGACCTTAACCAGCCTGCTGTTGTATTGAAAATCTCTTGTTGGCTTGAGAATATCCGCGCTCTTTTCAAAAGATGGCGGCTTATGGGCTTCACCGGGCTCACTCACCCGCATTTGAGGAGCGCTCCATCTCATCTCCCGTTTTATCTCTTTTTTTTCCTCAGCCGGTTTAATCGTCACCCCACTCACGGCTTCTGCGGGATATGTAATTTGAACCCTGCCCTGGGCCGTGGTTCTTGAGTTGAAATTGACTACTGAAAGCTTCCATTCCTTGCCCAGCGAAAGGAAACGCGAGGTGACCTCGAAAGTCAAGCTCAATGGACTCCCTCCGTCCTGTCGCGAATAGTATCGATCCTGTCCTGGGCCGTTAAGGATCAAAGCTAAAGTCTGAGCTGTTCCGCTCCATTCAGCCTTGACCTCGATTTTTCCCGGGGTTGTAACCTCAAATTCGACTATCTCACGGTTACTGCCGATGATGTTAAAATCCCTGGTTATCGTACCTTTCTGGGCACTTGGGGTATGTCTCCTCTGAAGCTTAATCTGCTCGTAGGCCAAGCTGTCCCGAAAGGGAATCCATATGAAAAGGAAGAAAATGATCAGATAAATCGCAGGAGAGAAGCTTCGGAACTTACTCTTGAAAAAACGCTCAAGATTGGAATTTTTGACCATGACCGAGGAGAAAAAGTTTGTTCCTTTCACTCTTACCTCCTTCATATTTTTTTGAATTTTTTGGCTTAAGATTAATAGCCTTAAGGAGTTGAATTTTATGCTCGTTTCGCTTAGCGATTGCTGAGTTCCTCACTCTTTACAGAACTTATAATCAGAAGGATTGTCAAGATGACATTGAGGGCACCTAACTGCCATTTTTATCACTTTAACAGTTTGGCAGAAGAATAACAATTTTTAGATTCAGAGTCAATTTTTATGCATGTCTTGACTGAAATAGTCAGAGAATAATTGATAATCAGAACTTAGGCATCAACCCGGCTTGCTTACACAGCTCATTTGCGGTAATCCTATCCAACACACTGTGTCTCTTGATAGGAATTGTCTTTATATTATTTGGCGCAGATAGGCTAATGAGCCTGCATCGAGGTGAGCTTTTGCTTGGCATCTGCAACTTCAGAAAGTTCGGGGTCCGCGTCTTTCCAGAGGTCGAAGAATTTTGCGTAGTTCTCTATAGCCTTCTCTTTCTGGCCCTTCTGTTCATATATCTTGCCCAGCATGTAGAAGCTCTTTGCAAATATGTCTTCATATAAGAACCCTCCGAGTGTCAGCAATACTTCTCTATATATGAACCTCCCGACTGTCAGCGAAGTTATTTTCTCGTATAAAAAACTAGCCGCAACTGCTTTTTCATCCAGTATTACTATATGCAATATACCTTGCATTTGGTAATCATAGAGGCTATAATGCAAACGCTATGATAAAAATCCGTCAATTTTGGCTGAAGCTGATCGAGGATTCCTGGAGGAAGAGGTCTGTCATCTGGCTATCCGGCGTCAGACGAGTCGGGAAGACATTCCTCTGCCGGTCCTTACCAGACACCCAATATTTCGACTGCGAGCTGCCCAGGACCCGCCGTCTTCTGGAGGATCCTGAGAGTTTCTTGAAAACCTACAAGGGAAAAAGGGTTATCCTCGATGAGATTCACCGCCTGGCCAATCCTTCCGAGCTTCTTAAAATCGCCGCCGATCATTTCCCCGACATCAAGATCATCGCCACTGGCTCATCCACGCTCGGGGCTTCGTCCAGATTCAGAGATACGCTGACAGGCCGCAAAGTCGAAATCTGGCTCACTCCTATGATCTCCGACGACTTGATGGATTTCGGCCAAACAGATATGACGCATCGGCTGCACCGCGGCGGGTTGCCGCCTTTCTTCCTTTCCAAGCAAAGCCCGGAGCGCGAATTCCAAGAATGGATGGACGCTTATTGGGCCAAGGACATCCAAGAACTCTTCCGTCTCGAACGTCGCTACTCATTTAATCGCTTTTGTGAACTTTTATTTACCCAAAGCGCGGGTGTATTTGAGGCCACCAAGTTTTCCAGGCCGTGTGAAGCGAGCAGGACAACGATCAGCAATTATCTGGCAGTCCTTGAGGCCACGTTCGTTGTTCATGTCATCCGACCCTTCAGCACTCACCGAGCCACCGAGATCATTTCTGCGCCAAAGGTTTACGCCTTCGATACAGGATTTGTCTGCCATTATAAAGGTTGGGGAACTCTGCGGTCGGAGGACCTCGGATTCCTTTGGGAACATTTTGTGCTGAATGAAATTCACGGTAAGCTTCAAAGACGGGACATACGGACTTGGCGGGACAAACAGAAGCACGAGGTCGATTTTATTCTCCAGAAGAACCCCCAAGATATCACCGCCATCGAATGCAAATGGTCAGCCGGCCAATTTGATCCCGCCAACCTCAAGGTTTTTCGTCGCTTGTATCCACAAGGCTCGAACCTAATTGTCGCTCAGGACGTTGACGAGCCGTTTAGCCGGGATTATCAAGGATTGAAGGTGGATTATATTGGCCTCAACAGCCTGATATCGTCACTCTGACCGGGATGTCGCCTCAACGGCATAACTAAAGGACTTAGGCCTCGAAGAGAAAAGAATCCACTTTTATAATGTGAGTTTAAGCTTGACTTCTAAGAACCTCAATTCCCCTTCAGGCCGGCTAGGCTCTTCTTGGCATCTTCAACTTCAGGCTGGCTGGGGTCGGCGTCTTTCCAGAGGTCGAGGAATTTTTTGTAGTTCTCTATGGCCTTCTCTTTCTGGCCCTTCTGTTCATAAATCTTGCCCAGCATGTAGAAGCTCTTAGCAAATATGTCTCCAGATAAGAGCCTCCCGAGTGTCAGCGAAGTAATTTTCTCATATGTTTCTCGGGCCTTTTCCAAATCGCCGGATTTGTAATAGGCTAAAGCCAGGGAGTCGAGAAAGGAAGCATCTTTCTCCAAAGGGCCGTATGGAAGCGATTCAACGGCACTCTTGAGATATTCAAGCGCCTTGGGATAATTTTTTCTCTCGAGCTCGATCAATCCTGCAAGATGCGTGTAAAACCTGATTTTTTTCTTATTGATCCCTGATTCAATCATCTGCTTGAGCTCTTCGGCTGTTTTCCGGGCTTCGTTCAAAGAACCTTTTCTCAGATACGATAGCCCCTTTAAGTATAAGGACTGTCTATCCAAGTCATCTCTTTCTATTTCAAGAGCCAATTTCCTTCCCTTTTCGCACTCCCCCAGAGCCTTTTCGGGATGCCCGGAGTTCAGATATCCATTGGCCAACCGAATATGGAATTCTGCTTCCTGCCGTTTGGCTCCGAGCTTATTCATTTTTTCAATCGCCTGGCCGAGCCCCGTTTTAGCTTTTTCAAACTTCCCTTCAAGAAGGTCCAGAGCAAACAGTCCTAAATAATTCCAATAAAGAAAAGATATCTGCGTTTCATTCTGTAATTTCATGAATTCCAGCCGGGCTTTAACCAGGTCCCCTTTATACATGAGAATTTGGGCATTCCGGAATGAATTCCCTGGAAATGTCGGGTCACGAGTAATTGCTTTATCAACTTCAGCCAAAGCTAAATCAACTTTTGCCTGGGCAAGATAATTTTCTGCCATATAAAGATGCGTTCTCGCGCTGTCTGAAATATTCTCTATACAATATTCAAGAACTTCGTCCGCCTTATCATAGAATCCTTTTGCCCGGTAATTGTCTGCAAGATATGAATATAGGGCCAAAAATTTATATTTGTTCTTGCGGCAGACCTCATAATATTGGATTGACTTATCCCATTCTTCCAGGCCCATGTAAATAGTTCCCAATTCGTAATTTACCATTGAATCATCAGGATAAAGCTCCAGCAACTTGCTAAACGCAACGATGGCTTTGTTCCAGTCTCTTTCCGGCGCATTCCAGAAGTAAAATTCTCCCTCGATAATAAGCCGTTCTTTATCAGATAAGCGGTTGCTTAGATCCAGGGCTTTTTTTCTGAGTATTCTGCTCTTGGCTAAATCTCCCAAATTGTGATAAGCAGAAGCGAGCGCTCTATACGCCATGGCAAATTCAGGATCAAGGGCTACGGCTCTCTCAAGGAGGGGAATGCATTTTCGGTATTCTACGCTGTAATGGTATTTCCTGCTCTCAACGTAGTATTTGTAGGCCTCAGGAGAGGAGGTCGTAATTTTCTGCACTTCTTTTTCCAGGTCGCTGGCTAGCTGTTCGGACGATAGCTGAAAATTAGCCTTGACTTTCCTTATGAGCTCATCCACCATCGGGAAAAAGCTCCGCTCTCCAGGCCCTTCAGCATTCTCCGAACCCAGAATCTCTCCCGTGTCCGCTTTCTGAAGAGTGATATTGATCCGGAAATTATCTCCTGCCCTGGTGTAATACCCCTGAAGGATGTGGGTTGCGCCACCGTTCGAGGCCACAGCTTTCAAATCCTCAGAAGCATAGCTTTTTGCTTCCAGAAGGTTCAATCTCTTGAGAAGGCTGAAGATTTGGTCGGAGCTGAGGACATTGATGTATTTGGACTGTGAGAGTGCCGACACCAGGAGGTCAGAGAGGCCAGACCGCCAGATATCCAATTTTTCGTCTCCGGTGTTGTTCTTAAAATAAAGAATGGCAAGCGTGGGCTTGCCGGATGGAAGAGGAACCGCTTTTTTAAGAGGAATGAACCGCCAGATAAGCACTGCTGCCACTAAGAGAACGATAACAATCAGGGCAGGAATAAATAGCTTTTTCAAGCTGAATTGGACAGTGATCGCTCTTGAGGTGAAGGGCTTTCTCTCCGGAACGACCCTCTCTGTGGTGGGGATTCCCTTTTCAATCTTTTCAAGCTCAGCTCGCACTTCAGCCGCACTCTGGTATCTCTTGGCTTTGTCCTTTTCCAGGCATTTCAAAATAGTGCCACTCAGGTCATCAGGGATGTTGGGATTAAAATCCTTCGGGGTCTTCGGGACCTCGCCTTTATGCTTCATGGCGATGCTTAAGGCTGTATCCCCTTCGAACGGCACTCTGCCGGTCGCCATTTCGTAGAGAATGATTCCCAGTGAGTAAATATCTGAGCGATGGTCAATATCGTTTGCTTCTGCCTGCTCAGGAGACATATACTCCGGCGTCCCTATCAGCACACTCGGCCCGGTTATCCCTTTCTCCCTCACAGACCTTGCTATCCCGAAATCCATAATCTTTGCGTTTCCGCCTTTATCGATCATGATATTCTGAGGCTTTAAATCACGGTGCACGACCCCTAAGCTATGGGCTTCGCTGAGACCTTCACAGACTTGCTTTCCAATGCTTAATACTGTGCCAACGGTAAGGCCGGTGGACATCCGGATCATCGTCTTGAGGTCTTCGCCCGGCACATATTCCATGGTGATGAAATGAGCACCCTCCTCCTCGCCCATATCAAACATCCGGCAAACATTCCTGTGGCCAATCTTGCGGGCAAGCCTCAATTCATTGCTGAAGCGCTCGATGGTCTCATGGTCTGAGGCAATTTCCGGCTTGATCAGCTTCAAAGCCACTTTCTCTTTAATCTTGGTATCAAAGACTTTGTAGACTTTTCCCATCCCGCCTTTTCCCAGCTCCTCGATGACCTGGTAGCGGCCGGCAAAAGTAGAGCCTGTGGTCAGCTCTTTAACTGGAGTTTGAAGCGTTTCTGTGGGAGAAACAAAAGTTGGCTTTGGAGAAGGAAGCTGTGTCCCGCACTCTCCGCAGAATTTCACCGTCTCAGGATTATCAGTGTGACATTTAGGGCACTTCATCCCTGGTGTTTCCCTTTATTATTTGGCAAAAGAATATCAATTAACGAATTACGTGTCAAATTGAATATAGACCTGCCCAGGAATACCCGGGTCGGCTTTTTTCCTTGATTTTAAGAAATTTTTGATGGGACTCTTTCTGGTCAAAATGAAATATATCAATGTTTCGTGCTTTTTCTTGAATTATAAAGGTGATGTAAGATAAAATAACAATCTATTGACAATAAATCTAACATTGCTATAATAAAATTATTATAAAAAAGAGGAGATACAAATGGCTTCAACCGGGCAAAGAATAAAATATTTAAGAAAGGCGAAAGGCATGAGCCAGCAAAAATTAGCTGAATTGCTGGGCGTCTCTCGCCCTACGATTTCTCAGATAGAAAATGGGGAGCGAAAGATTTGTGCAGAAGAATTAAAGAACTTAGCCGAGATCTTCAACACTTCTATTGACAGCTTATTGAATCCACAAAAAGAACCAAAGGTAGTTATCATGGAGAGCAGAGCGGTTTATGGGACTAAACCTCAATTAAGAATCAATGTCCCTCAGAAGAATATCGAGAAATTCAAAGAAGTGTTTCTCTATATATTGAATAGAGTCGGCGCTAAACCCAACATAGGTGAAACTGTTATATATAAGCTTCTTTATTTTATTGATTTTGATTATTACGAGAAATATGAAGAACAATTGATCGGTGCGACCTATCTGAAAAATAGGTATGGGCCGACTCCTATAGAATTTGCCAAGCTCGTTGAGAAAATGCTTGACAAGGACGTTGTTAAAGTAAAAGAAAAATACTTTGACTATCCCCAGACAAAATACTTGCCGTTGAGAACCGCTGACCTAACCAAGCTAAAGGGGAGCGATATCGAGGTTATAGATAGCGTTTTAAAAAGGCTCTCTGACATGAATGCAGCTCAAATTAGCGAATATGCCCATAATGATGTTCCTTGGTTAACGACCGAGGATGGACAAGTAATCGAATACGAATCTGTTTTCTACAGAACTCCTCCCTATTCTGTCAGAGAATACAGTGGCGATATTTAAGCAGATTACCCAGCTTCCCGAGTTCCAAAAAGACCTAAAAAAGCTTCTTAAGAGGTTTCGGACATTAGAAGAAGATTTGCAAACTTTCATTAAGACTGAGTTAAGTCTTTATCATAAGCTGGGGATTGATAACAAAGGGATATTTCAAATCCCTGGTCTGCGATTTCAGGAGCCTCAAGTCTTTAAGGCAAAAAAATTCGCTTGTCGCGCTCTGAAGGGAAGAGGCGCTCAGTCCGGCATCCGTGTGATTTATGCTTATTTCGAAAAGGGAGATAAAATTGAGCTGATTGAAATATATTTTAAAGGCGACAAGGAAAACGAGGATAAAGAGAGGATATTGAGATATTATGGGAAGGCATAAAGGTCAAAAGGATTTGCTGAGAGATCAAGAAAAGTTTATAGCGAGTTGAGAGGCTTGCGGGCGTCATCGACAAGTTTGTTGTCTGGCTCTACCTATACAGGCATTATTCCAGGTTCATTCTTTTCAGCAGCGCCCTAAAACGAGGGTCTGAGCGGAGGCTATCCCAAGCCGGATCTGATTTGAGGTATCGCATTGGGTCTTCTTTTTCCTGATAAGCCCGGTCCAGCCATTCAAATGCCTTTTCTTTATCACCGAGGCCGGAGTATACAAAAGCTATATCATAGTTCAAAGAATACCCTTGCTTCGACAGCTCCTTCAAGTTTGTGAGAATCTCTATCGCCTTGGCTTTTTCT